>JBKJLF010000413.1:0-14298 GCA_046597185.1 Burkholderiaceae bacterium
GATGGCGGTCAGGCGCACGGGAATCCAGTCGATTCAGTAAAAAGCACGCTTGGCAAACTCCCCAAAGGCTTCATCTTTCATATGTTCAGGGTCATTCCAGGCATGGGTTAAATGTTCGGCCACTCGATACATGACGGCGCAAGCTGGCCCCAAAGGCATCAAAAACCAAAAAAATACGCCAAATACATTGCGGTGCGTCACGATCAGGGATTTTTCAACCGCCAGCCGCGTCATCTCGCCCGCTTCCATCCCTACCGTGTCAATTTTGAGCCATTCGGCCAACAAACGCCGTGCTTCGGCATCATCACCTGCGCTCAGTGCCAATTGAATTGCATTGAAATAGTGGCTATAACGACGGAACCCCAGAGTGAGGTAGACGATCAGCACATTCCAAAGAAAAGCCGCCCAAAGATGCCAATATAGCAAAGCGGCATAGATCAAGCCGGTTGGCAACATTAAGGCAGCCTGCACCAAAAACCAACCGAGGCGGCCATGGCGCGCATGGCCCGCGTTAAACCAGCCTTCAATGCGTGCGGCAAACGCTTTGATCGACGCATAGATTGGGTTATCGGCACGCAAGGGCTTTAACTGCTCAATCAACAAGGCAAAAAATATCGAGAGAAATGTCATCAAATCATCCTGTTATTGCTGGTGTTATCAATACTACTACACAAGCCTGGCTGGCGTATCGATCCTGACGGATCAAGAACAACGCTGCTACACTCACGCCCTCAAAAAATGAAACAAATTACGCAACATACCGGCGGTTGCGCCCCAGATAAAAAAATCCTGGTAAGGCATGGCATAAAACATGCGTACCCGACCTTCGCCCGGCATCATGAACTGACGCCGCTGATGGTTATTGCCATCCATTAAAAATGCCAAAGGCACTTGAAAAATCTCTGCCACCTCATTCGGGTCGGCTTGCAACTCAAACGGCGCATGCACCAAGGCCACCACGGGCGTCACCAAATAGCCAGTGCCGGTCAAATAATCGGGTAACGTGCCGATCACATCCACATGCTGACGCTGCAAACCCACTTCTTCATACGCTTCACGCAACGCAGTTTCGACCAGTGATTCGTCTTCCGGTTCAACCCGCCCACCAGGAAAACTGATTTGACCCGCATGATCATTCAAATGGGCGGTGCGTTGCGTCAATAAAATACTCAAACCATGCATGCCGTCTGGCTGCACCACAATCGGCACCAATACCGCCGCTTTGGTAACCGGCCTTTGGTTAAAACGCGGCTCGGCATTCGTTTCCGGCGTCCATATCGGCGGTGCCACAAAGCGTTGGCGCAACCAATCCGGCTGCAAACGCTCGGCATGCAATGCAGATTCACCCGCCACACTACTTACCGGTAATGCCTGCGCATCAAATAAAGGCTGCGCCATTTGGATTCTCCCAGTTTATCTCAATCTATACCAGCACAACAAAAAAGGGGCACAACAGGGCACCAACAAAAAAAGGGCACAAAATAAAAAAGGGGCACGAAATAAAAAAGGGGCACCAATGGGCACCCCTTATTATGGCAGACTCAATTTTACACTGTGGCTTAGCGCACACAACAAGTTTTTCGAGCAAACCAAGGCTACTTGCGCAGCCTGTTCCAAATTATTATGCGGCAGCGGGCGCAGCAGCTTTTGCAGCAACGCGACGGCTAGGCAGTTTTTCTTTGATACGTGCCGATTTACCGGAACGCTCACGCAGATAATACAATTTGGCACGACGCACATCACCACGACGTTTGACTTCGATCGATGCGATCAATGGGGAATACAATTGGAATGTACGCTCCACACCTTCGCCCGAGGAAATTTTACGAACGATAAAATTCGAATTCAAACCACGATTACGGCGGGAAATGACCACCCCTTCGTAAGCCTGAGCACGCTTGCGCGTACCTTCAACCACGTTCACATTAACGATGACGGTATCGCCAGGTGCAAATTCAGGGATATTTTTACCCAGACGAGCAATTTCTTCTTGCTCTAATTGTTGAATCAAGTTCATGTTATTACTCCAAAAACCATCATGCCAGCGCCTCGTGTTTGCCTGGTAGAGGATGGGGTTAAATCAGCGTAAGCAAAATTTTGACTACGCAACAGTACTACAAATTTACTGCGGGTTTTACTATCTACTACCAACAAGCAAACTACAAACTACTCAAAAACTTTTCATCTTGCGTATTGAGCAAACCTGCCGCACGTGCCGCTTCGATTAAATCCGGGCGCTTTTTGAAGCTGGCTTCGAGCGCACGCTGGCGTCGCCATTTTTCAATTTCTGCATGGTGCCCGCCCATCAATACCGCCGGGACTGGCATGCCCTGGTATTGTTCGGGCCGGGTATAGTGCGGCGCATCGAGCAAACCATTGACAAAACTATCTTGCTGGGCCGATTGGGCATCATTCAACACCCCCGGCAATTGGCGGATAACCGCATCCATCAAGGCCATGGCGGCCAATTCGCCGCCGGATAAAACAAAATCGCCCAAGCTGATTTCTTCATCGACACAACGCTCAATCAAACGCTGGTCAACCGCTTCATAACGTCCGCACAACAACACCATGCCAGTTTGATCACGCAATTGCATCACGCGTTGATGCGTGAGTGGCGCGCCCTGAGGGGATAAATACACCACCCGGGGTGTTACCAAACCTAAATCATGTTGGCGCGCTTTGGCGGCATCGAGTGCTGCTTCCAGCGGTTTTGCCAACATCACCATACCGGGGCCGCCGCCATAGGGCCGATCATCCACGGTGCGATGGTTATCCGAAGTAAAATCACGCGGATTCCAGAGTGACAAACCCCAACGGGCCTGCTCAAAGGCACGCCGCGTTACGCCACATTGGGTTAATGCGGTGAACATTTCAGGAAACAGCGTCACGACATCAAATTGCATGGTCATGGCTATGACTTCGCCCTCCCCGTCAATAGTCCAAACCCCAATCCACACTGATTTTTTTATTGGGTAAATCGACTTGCTTCACAAATTGATCGACAAAGGGAATCAGGCGCTCGGCACTGCCTGCCACGCCACTGAAGACGCGCAAAATAGGGTGCGCGCCGTTATCGATCAAACCAGTGACCTGACCTAACAGCTCACCTTGCTCATTCTCTACACTCAAGCCCGTTAAATCGGACCAGTAATATTCATTTTCTTCTAGTGCGGGGAAGCGACTGCGAGAGACGAACACTTGCGTGCCTTTCAGCGCCTCGGCAGCATCCCGACCGACCACACCTTGCAACTGCGCAACCACATCACCACCATGCAATTTGACTTGCAAGCGGTCGATATCGCGCATTTCCGGCTTATCCAACCACCAGGTTTTGGCACTGCGCAGCGCGTCGGCTTGCTCTGAATAGGGGTGGACACGCACCCATCCTTGCACGCCATACGCACCCGTCACGTGACCAACCACCACCAAATCATCGGGGATAGCTACCCCGGCGCTGGTTTTTCCTGAGTTTGACACCGGGTTTGCCACTGAATTTGCCACTGAATTTGCCACTGAGTCAGACAAACTTAAGCAGCTTTCTTGCTGGCAGCGACCAAACGGGCCACGGTTGGCGACAATTGTGCGCCAACGCCTTGCCAGTGAGCCAAACGGTCTTCAGCGATACGGAACGGCACTTCAGCGCCAGCAGCAACAGGATTGTAAAAACCGATGCGCTCGATGAAACGGCCATCGCGACGGCTGCGTGAATCAGTTGCAACGATATTAAAGAACGGGCGCTTTTTGGCACCCCCACGAGCTAAACGAATAACGACCATAATATATCCAAATAAAAATAGGGTGACAGAAAAACGAGCGATTATAGCGCGTTTTTGGCTGCCTGCGGGTTTTTTTTAAGCGTAATGATGAATTTCTGCCAGACTTGGCAAAGACCGCTATTATAACGCCGCGAGCGGGAATTTGCTGGGTTTTGCTGACAATGTCCCGCATGCATGCCCACTTATCTGATTTTTCTGATTTTTTTCTGATTTTTTTCTGCTTATTTTTTGATTATCTTCTGACTATTTGCCACGCTAATGACACATTACAACAAAACTTGGGCGACCTTTCTCGCTTCACTACTGGGTGGTTTGGGTGCACATCGCTTCTATTTAGGCGGATTGCGCGACAGGTTGGGCTGGCTGCATCTGGCCAGCGTGCCGCTTTCAGCACTGTTGTATTACTCACACAAACCCGACATTGTGATGTTTAGCCTGAGTCCTGTGATCGTGTCGATTTTACTTGGCCAATTGCAAGCCTTGATACTGGGTTTGATGTCCGATGAGAAATGGGATGCAAAATACAACCCGCAGTCGGGGCAAAAATCCGTTTCGCAATGGCCGCTGGCCTTGATTTTGGTGCTGACCCTGGCCCTGGGTGCTACCAGCTTGACGGCGGCGTGGGCGCGCATGATGGATTTGCTGCTCACTGGTGGAGCGTTTGGTTAAAATGAACGATATGAACGATATGAACGATATGAACGATACCATGCAAGTCAATTTTGATGTATTGGTGATCGGTGGCGTTGGCATCGATACCATTGTGCGGGTGCCGGAATTACCGCTGCCGATGGCTGATTCGATTCATGTGCCTGCGATTATCGATTATGTTGCGCACACCGGCAACGGCGTTGCGTTGCCTTGGCTTGCCTGGCTTTGGGCATGCGCGTAAAATTTATCGATTTTATTGGCCGCGACCGCGAAGCTGACTTGATTTTGGCGCGCTACCGCACTACCGGGCTAGATTTTTCTTACCTGATTGAAGCCTCGGGCACCAAACGCAGTGTGAATTTGGTTGATTCCAAAGGGCGACGCCTGTCGCTGTATGATGGCCGCCACCCGCCGGAGCTGCGCATGCCGCGTGAATTCTACCTGCCGTTCTTACGGCAAGCGCGCCATGTACATGTCTCAATCATGGATTGGGCACGCCCTGTGTTTAATGATATCGAGCAATTCAATCAAACCCGCGCCAGCACCGCAACAAACATCACCACATCAACCGACTTGCACGACTGGGATGGCATTGGCATCTACCAGCGCGAATTTGCGCAACGAGCCGACGTGGTCTTTGTCAGCGGAGCCGCCCTGGGTGAGCGCTACCCGCAAGTGATGCGCGAGATTTTACAACAAGGCAAAGCCCGCTGCGTGGTCGTGATGGACGGTGAAAATGGCAGTTATTTGCTCGAACGCGGCCAGATCGAAGTCAGCCACTTCCCCTGCGCCGACCCCGGCGCGCCGATTATTGACAGCAATGGCGCGGGCGATTCGTTTGTTGGCGCGTTTTTATATGGCTTTTTGCAAGATTGGTCAAGCGGAAAACCTATTGATATCGGAACAGCGCCATCTGAAAGATAACGCAATTTTGGCGAGGGTTAAAGCGGGCGAATATATTGAGCAATGGGCAACCCGGCGCGTGCATCTGAATGGCAGCGAACTCATGCAGGTTTTGAGTAATTTACTCTCCAACGCAGCCAAATTTTCGCAGTCAGGGCAAACGGTCGATATTTCGGTCAATCTGGAAGAAGGCCGGGTGCGGGTGGCCGAGCGCGACCATGTGATCGGGATTGATGACAAGTTCAAGGCGCGCATTTTCCAAAGATTTGCCCAGGCTGATTCTTCGGATTCGCGAAAAATCCAACGTGGCGGCACCGGTTTGGGCTTGTCGATTGCCAAAGCCATTATTGAACAACATGGTGGGCAGATCGGCTACGAGAGTGAAATTGGGCAAGGCAGTTGCTTTTACTTTATACTGGCGACCTTGGCCGAATAAGCTTGGCGCTTGTGACCATGCCGCGCACTTATTTTACCGCCCGGTCATTGCAAGCGCAGCTAGCCCAGCAAACTGACAAGCAACCTTTAATCCACGGATCAAACCATGCCACACCAACTGCTCACCATCGCCCCTTTTACCGTCACCGGCATTGCGGTGCGTACCATCAACGCGGATGAATTCACTACCGACCAAGCCAAACTGCCTGCTTTGTGGGGGCGTTTTTTTTCTGAAGGCGTCGTTACCAAGGTAGAAAACCGCCTGCCTGACTCGCCCGTGTATGGCGTTTATTCGGATTATGAGTCCGATGCTACTGGTTATTACAGCGTAACGGCGGGCGTGGCAAGCTCAGGCCCCGACGTAGCTGAATTTACCAGCATTGATGTGCATGGCGGGCAATATTTGGTATTTAAAAACCAGGGGCCGATGCCGCAGGCGGTGATAGGGGCATGGAACCAGGTCTGGGCTTTTTTTGAACCGGGCAATGCGCAAAATGAGGGCTATGGGCGACGCTTTGACACCGACTTTGAGCAATACCAGGGGGATGACGAAGTGGCCATTTATATCGGCATCATTGCTTAAGAGACTTAACCAGAAATTGAACCTTGGGGCTGCCATGAAATTTTCTTCTCTTATTTTGTCATTCTTCATCATGCTGCTGGTTGGCTGTGCGTCAACCACCAAGCCCGGCGCAATCGGTGTCACGCGCCAGCAATTTTTAATTGTGCCTGCGGCGACGGTGGAAAAAATGGCGCTCACCCACTATGCCAATCAAAACAACCAGGCCAAATCGGCGGGCAAGCTCATTGAAAGCGGCCCTGAATACGAGCGTTTGCGCGATATCGGCAAGCGCCTGATCCGTCAGACCGGGGTGTTTCGCGACGATACCAAACAATGGAAGTGGCAATTGACACTGATTGATGCACCGACCGTTAACGCCTCTTGCGCGCCGGGTGGCAAGATCACTTTTTACACAGGCATCATCAACAAACTCAAGCTGACCGATGATGAAATCGCGGCCGTGATGGGTCACGAAATCGCCCATGCAATCCGCGAACACGGGCGGGAAAAAGTGTCCGAGTCCATGGGTCAACAGCTTTTGGTCAACCTTGCATCAGCCAAAGCGCAGTCGCCTGCTGTGGCGGCGGCACTGGCCAATCAGGTGGGAACGGTGTTGTTCCTGCTGCCCAATTCCAGAGAAAAAGAAACCGAAGCCGACAAAATCGGCACCGAATTAATGGCGCGGGCGGGCTATGATCCGGCTGCGGCCATCAATGTCTGGCGCAAGATGGCGGGGCTGGGTGACGCCAAGACACCACAATTTCTTTCCACCCATCCGTCGCATTCAAGTCGCATTGAGGAACTCACTGCGCTGCAAGCGGTGGTCAAGCCTTTGTATGATGCTGCGGAAAAACCTTGAGTGACCCGGCGTTATCCTTTGCCAATCCCCCCGGAGCCTCCATGCAATCCACCATCGAACTCACCCCCCCTGCAAGCCATGGACTTCCTGCTCAACGTGGCCGTAGTGCGCCCGGTCTTCATGTGGGGCGCGCCCGGCATCGGCAAAAGCGCGCTGGTGCGCCGCTTTGCCGCCGCCGTCGGCATCGAATGCGTCTCCCTCTTGGGTAGCCAGCTCGCCCCGGAAGATTTAATCGGCATTCCCAAAATCGACGGCGAATGCTCGCACTTTTACCCGCCCGCCTCTATTGGCGAACAGATGATCGAAGCACTGGCCTTTGGCTTACTCACCCCGGCCCACGCCGGCCACTTCAAAGCCTTCCTGAAACAAATCCACCAAAAGCACGCGCTACACGCCATCCTCAAGGGCGATGCCTTCTGGCCCATCGGCCCGGAGAACCGCGACGTGCTGTATTTTCTGGCCCAATCGCTGCGCGCCCACTTGCGCAAAGAACTGCCCGACGACGATGCCAGCCTGCGCAGCGCGCACCATGATCTGGCAATCCGCGCCAAAGATTTGCTACGCGATCTGGCCCGCATCAGCGTCGAAATCGCCCAGTCGGTACTCTCGGAAGACGAAGCAGGCCGCCGCTTACCTGCTTGATTTTTGATTGAAGTAGCGCGTGACCTGCCGCGTCTGGCCGGACGCGACAGCCGCAGCAAGCCATAAAATAAGGCCATGAAAAAAGAAGACCCCAAACAAGCAGCCGCCACCGCAGCGCGCGATGCAGGCATTGCCTGCGGGCGCGCACCGCACCTTGGCCTGTTGCACGATCCCGCCTTTGCCGGACAATCTTCCGAAGAAGTCTACGACACCCTGGCGCAAGACCTGCGCCGCGCGCGCAAGCTGGCCACCTTGCGCGGGCCGGGCGGGCAAGACATGTTGGGCGAAGATGACTGCAAGCAATTTACCGACGCCGAAAGCTATTGCCGCCGCGCGCTGGCGCAAGGCATGGAGCGCTACACCTGGGACAACACGCGCGGCCTGCTGCCAGCGGGCTTGATCGAAGAAATCCGCAGCCTCTCCCAACCTCCAATTCCGTGGGATGTAAAACTGGCAGAATGGTTTGACCAACGCTTCCCGACCTTGGAGCTACGCCGCAGCTACGCCCGCCCCTCACGCCGCCAATCCGCCACGCCCGACATCCCACGCCCATCGATTGTGAAACCCAACGACGAACAACGCGCCAGCCGCGTGTTTGGCGTGCTACTTGACACCTCCGGCTCGATGCCGCCTAAACTGCTGGGCCAGGCCTTGGGCGCGATTGCCAGCTATGCCATGGCGCGCGACGTGTTGGCAGTACGTTTGATTTGCTGTGACGCACAAGCCCATGACAGCGGCTGGGTTGAACCCGAGAATTTACTGGACCGTTTCAGTCTGCGCGGTCGCGGTGGCACCATCTTGCAACCGGGGCTGGATTGCCTGCATGATCTGGCAGCGCGTGGCGAATTTCCGCGCCACGGCCCACTGTTGATTATTACCGACGGCGAATGCGAAGCGAGTATCAGCACCACCATGGATCATGCGTTTTTACTGCCGGAAGGCAAACGCCTGCCGTTTCACAGCACCAGCGAGATTTTTTTCATCAAGTGACCATGAATGATTATTTAATCAAACGCAGCGCAAACGGTACTCTGAAAGGCTTACCGTTGGCTGCCGCAATCGCGCCCATGATACAAAACGCCAGATTCGCAATCCACACCGCACAACCCACCAAAAATCCAATGAAAATAAGCGTTAAAACGCCAGAAACAATAAAGCCAAGAATCGCCGTAATCGACCAATTCAAGGCTTCTTTGGCTTGATCCTGAACATAAGCACTATCTTTCTTGACCAGATAAAATACCAAACCGGGAATAAAGCTAAAGAAAAAAGTCGCCAACCAAATAATCAAGCCCAGATTTTTGTCATCCTGCGACACATTACCCACCATATCAATCACATCATTATTCATTTTGCTGCCCTCTTCCAAATTAAAATAAATGACAGGTATTGGCACCCGCTTGCGCCAAACACCTTCAAACCATGCGTATTGTAATAGAAACAGTCGCTAAAACAGCCGCAAATACCTCATTAAAAATAGAAGCAACAGTCATATCAAACAGCAGCCGCCAGGTTTGTTACCTGAAAAATGCAATAACACTTTGCACTTCCAAACAATTATGCTACTATCTGCCTATCGCTTTTAAGCCACTATTGAAAAATTTCAATTATAAATATTTTCAATCAATTTTATTTTTTGGACAAACAATGAAACATAATCCACTCAAAAAAATCATTACCCTCACCCTTTCAGCCGCATTGGCTTGTGCCGCCTCTGCCGCCAATGCCGATACCTACCGTTTTACCCAAACCGGTTTTAACGATGGCGCTTCGGTAGTAGGCTTCTTCCGTGGCTCCGACAACAACCATGACGGTAAGATTTCCGGCTCGGAAGTGGCTGGCTTTACTG
Source organism: Burkholderiaceae bacterium (assembly GCA_046597185.1). Lineage (GTDB taxonomy): Bacteria > Pseudomonadota > Gammaproteobacteria > Burkholderiales > Burkholderiaceae_D > CAMBDR01. The sequence continues at coordinate 9,681 of JBKJLF010000413.1, forward strand.
CTACTTTTTTCGGTGGCTATTTCGACGGCTTTTCTTTTGACGGCCGCCCTACCTATAAAAATCTGAGCTACACCGTCGGCAGTGGCATGATTGGTGCCAACCGTGACGACGTGCTGGATATTTTTGCTCGCGGCACCAATATCGGTTACTTGGCAAGCAGCATTGGTGGCCAAATTTATGGTTTCTCCAGTGAACCTGTGGCAAGAACCAGCCGCTATACCGAAGTAACCCTGATCAGCGCCGTACCTGAGCCTGAAACCTATGCCATGCTGTTAGGCGGTTTGGGCTTGCTGGCAGCGCTTGCACGTCGTCGCAAAGCAAACAAAGTTGCGTAATCGCAGTTGCTGTGAAAAGTAATGGCTTTGGCATGCTGCCAAGGCTATTTTTATGTCAGGGGTTTGATGCGTATTGCTACCGTCGTGCCTTGCATGGGTTCGCTGGCAATGCTGATTTCTCCCTTCAAACGCTGCACCACATGGTTATAAGCCACATGCAAACCCAGCCCCACATGGCCATGCATGCCGCTCCTGGTGGTGAAGAAGGGGTCAAACACTTTCGATAAATTGGCTGCTTCAATCCCGCAACCATTATCACTGACTTCGATCAGGACTGCGCCATCGTCTTGCGCATAGGCGCTCAAGCGTAAGGTGCCCACACTCAAGCCAGATTCAGGGTCAAACGCATGATCCAATACATTCGCCAACACCCGGTTCAAGACTTCGGTCAAGGCATCGGGCACGGTAGACAGATGCAAATGCTCGGGTACATTCAGTTCAAAATGGTGCCCCATCTGCAGCAAACGGCTGCGCACTGAAAACGATGCTTCGTGCAAATACGACGTCAAATCCACATTCATACAGTGATTATCATCAACCCGCACCGCAATGGCCTTGAACACGGTCACCATTTCAGCTGCCCGGCTAGCGGTCGTCAAGGCCAGTTCGGTGTATTCGATACTCTCGGCGGTACTCAATTCCAGAGCCGATTTACTTAAACTTCCCGCCACCAGTGCTTCGCGCTGCTTCCTGAGTAATTGCGCCACACCGGACAAGGCCAACAATGCCGTACCCAGAGGCGTATTGATTTCATGTGCAATGCCAGCCACCAAACCGCCGAGTGAGGCCATTTTTTCCGCCAGAATCAATCTGGCCTGGGTTTCCTGTAAATGCTGATGCGCGGCAGCCAACTCGCCGTGCGCCGTTGCCAACGCACCATGTGCGGATGCCAAATTGCCATGCGCCGCCGAATTGGACAAAGCAATTGCGGTATAACTGGCCAGCACCCGTAAAAATTCAAGTTGGTCAGCAGTATAGGCGTGCTGGCGCGGGCTTTGCACGGTTAAACAGCCGATGATTTTCTGCTCCACCAACAAGGGAAGGTAAACCACCGTTTCCATCGGCGCACCGACACTGGGCGGCAAAATCGTTTTCACGTAGTTGAGCAATTCACTATTCTTGCCAATCACCATTTCACGCTGCTGGCGCACGCACCACACTGCGGGCCGATCATGTTCGCTCATGCTCATGGCATTGCCGGGCAAGCGCCGTCCACCTTCAATTTCATACACAAAGCGAATCTGGGCCTTGGCGGCTTCATAAATACCGATTCGAAATGCATACGCATCCAACCTTGCACTCACTTGCCGATACACCCGCTCAAAGGCTTGTTCGGTATCGAGGGTGGCGGTTAAATCCTGACCAATCTCACCCAATTTAAGAATATCGGCGGTACGCGCATCAATCAATTTTTTCAAGTCCAGCGCTTCAGTCCGCAAGCGCGCCACCCGCCAGCGATACCCCCAATACAGCGCGGCTCCCAGCGCCAACAATAGTAGCAGCAAAAACCAGCCGGTTTGCCAAAATGCAGACAACACCTGAACCGGAATCGTCAACTCATGCGCACTCCAGTCGCCATTGCGATTGGTGCCCTGGATTTGCAGCGTATAGCGGCCCGGCCATAAATTACCATAGCTTGCGTTACGATGCCCAGCATCGGTTTCGATCCAATTCGCGTCATACCCTTGCAAACGGTAGCGATAGCGGTTGCGCTTGGCGGCGGAAAAATCAAAGGCGGCAAATTCAATCGAAAAATTACGCTGCTCCGGCCTCAGCTTCAACTCTGGTACCAGGGTTGAGAGCGCAAAGGATTGGCCGTTAATCTTCAATTCGGTGGCCAGCAAGGGCGGTTGATCATTCCAGGGACGAAATTGCTGGGGATCAAAAATGGCCAGCCCCTGCGTGCCCCCAGTCAGCAATAAACCGTCATGGGTGCTGCCGTAGCAGCCTATCCAGGCGGCACCGATATCAAAACCATCAGCTTTGGAAATCGGCCAGGCTCGCATTAACTTGAGATCAATCAGGTATTCGCTGGTCCAAATCCGCCCCATCGAATCCTGCTGCAAATTCGCCCCCAAATTAATACCGGGTAGCTTCAACAAGGCATTCATACTATCAAACCCGGCCTGCTTCCCATCCAGCTTGGCCAAGCGCCAAAGGCCCTTGGGTGTGGCAACCCAGATACGCCGCTCACTATCGGATAACAAACCCTGAATATCGTCCGAACCAATACTGTCAGAGCGATTCGGGTCGCGTGGGAGTTTGCTCAGGCGACTGTCGTCCGGCGCAACCAGCCACAGCCCGGCGTTAGTGCCGATCCAGATGCGCCCTTGCCCATCCTCCGCCAACGAAGACACGCGCGCGCGCATCGGCGAGCCGATTTGGTCCTGAAAAGTTCGAAAACGCTGCAGCCCCTCATCCCAGCGCGCCACGCCGGCATTGGTGCCTACCCACAAAACGCCAGCACGGCTGACAAAAAATTTACGAATGCCCGGCCCCGGCAACCCCGTACTGACGACCCAATTGCGACTGCCCGCTGCCAGCCGTAAAACCCCGACTTGGCGCGTGCCAGCCCAAATACTACCATCCGGGGTACGGGCCAAGGCCGAAATGATACTGTCCATCAAAGCACCAGGCTCACCAGTTTGGGGCCGATAGCCCCCGATCAAACCGCGTTTGCGGTCAAAAATATCAATCCCGTTGCCACCGGTTCCCAGCAACAGCGTACCATTGGGTAACTCCAAAATACTACGGATGTCAGGATGACTCAAACCCGTGGGCCGGATTGGACTGTGGCGCAACAAACGAAAAGCTTGATTACGGGTGTTCATATGCTGCAAGCCGCCGCCCCCGGTGCCCACCCATAACAAACCAGCCCGATCCAACATCATGGCGTAGACGTTATCGATGGCAAGGGTGCCGGCAATGGTGGGATCATGGCGCAACTGTTGCAATACCCGCCCGTCCTCGGCGGCGACCAGATTAATGCCCCCACCCCCGGTCGCAATCCAAATTTGATCGGCCCGGGTTTGCACGAAAGCCATGACATACCCATGGCTGAGCGCCCCGGCACGGCGCGCATCGACTGGCAGGCGGTGCAGTTGCAACTGCTTGGGGTCAATCCAGGCTGCGCCATCCAGACGCGTGCCGACCCACAATTTTCCATCGGAGGCTTCCATTAAGGCGCGAATTTCTTGCCCGGCCAAAGAGAGTTCCACGGCAGGACTGGAAGCGATGCGCTCAAAACCCTTGCCATCTACAGCCAAGCGCTGCAAACCCATACCGGTGCCGACCCACAATCGACCTTGTCTGTCCAGCAGCAAGCTGCGTACCCGGTCATCGGCCAAACTGGCAGGATCTTCCGGATCATGGCGAAAATGCACGAATTTCTTGCTACCCACTGGTAAATAATTCAAACCATGGTCCGTACCAACCCAGACCGAGCCAAGCGCATCACCCACTATGGCATTGACAGAACCGGCACTAATGGAGCCTTCTTGCTTTGGATTATGACGAAAATTTTCAAATTGTTCGCTCTCGGTCGCCATGGCCGAAAGCCCGTCACTGTTGGTGCCAATCCACAATCGGCCATCCACCCCGGCCCACAAACTGCGCACATAGTCCCCCACCAGTGAATTTGGCTCATGGTCAATATTGACAAACCTGCGCCAACGGTAGCCGTCATAACGCATCAAACCCTGTTGCGTGCCAACCCAAAGCCAGCCTTTGGCGTCCTGAGCCAAGGCGCTCACTCCCGTAATCGGGTTGGATTCATTTTCCCCGTCACGCTCAAAATACGGATCGGCAAAGGAAAAATCACGCTGCACCGGGGGATTGTTGCCAGAAACCAAATTGGCAGCCAAATCGGTAGTCAAATCGGTAGCCATTGCGTCGGGCGACCAATGCACGAGACAGCACCATGCAAGCGCCCAACACAGATAGCGCATTGTCCGCATCGTATTCATTGGGCAACAACCCCGGTATGCAGCCCGAAATTGCACATTTAACAATCTCCGTTATCCATGACAAGCAGCCAATCCAAGCGGATATTGTACACGCATGCGCCAAGCAAAAGTGACTACAAAGAAAGTATTCACGTCAGCAAGCTTAACCAGGGACGAAATCTCAATCCGGGCAATCTCAATCCAGGCAATCTCAATCCAAGTCAGGCCCAAGCCGGGGGTGCTTCAATGTGCTTGTTCCCAATTTTTACCCACACCCACTTCGGCCAGCAGCGGCACGCGCAATTGTGCCACTTGCGCCATCAGGCGTGGCAATTCGAC
>JBKJLF010000532.1:0-12919 GCA_046597185.1 Burkholderiaceae bacterium
AGCGCCAATCAACGCTACCGCACCTACGCCTGCGGTGGCCACCACCAGCACCGAAACGGCTACCGCCACCGCAATCGCGGCCAAAAATCCACCAAGAGCAAAAGAATGCGCAATCGCGTCGCCCATCCGCGTAGCGTTATGCCCACCGGGCGCGGTGTCCGGGGCAGTGGGCACACCAATGCGGTGCATGCCAACCGCTTCCAGCCCGTTGGCCAGCAGTTCATCCGCATGGGTCACCGCAGCAATCTTCGCCCCCAAATACGCGCCGCCCACGCCAGCGGCAAAAGTAGCCAGTCCTAACCAACCGCCCTTACTGGCCAAGGCCGCACCCGTTGCCAATGCAGCCTTTTGCGAAACACCCGCAATGGCTTCGCCCGTGGCCACATCGCTGGCACTGCTTTGTACCTGCGCAATACGCCCGGCGGCTACGCTATCTACACCGTCAGTCATGCTTGAGCATTAAAAGAAAAAGAAGAAAAGGACGCCAAAATGGTTTGGCGCTGGGTTGGCGTCATTATGCCCGGTTGCGACCCGGTAAAATTAAGCACGTTCTTACCCTGCGCCGTACACATGATGATTTGATGCACCAAACCAATCTCCGGCGACTGCCAGGTAAATTCAAACAAAATGGCCGGGTGAGCGTTGTCCTGCTGCAAATTGGCGGAATCCGGCCCAAGCCGCAAGGTTTGCTGATGCAACAGCTTGAATTGCGCCAAGTGTTGCGGCATGGTTTCAAGCTGCTGGGCGGCGTAGTCGTTTAAGGTCGCTTTACCGACCAGTTTGTCGCGGTTGATGCTGATATTTAAACCGCCTTCCGGGCTGGTAGAAAAAATATTCACGCTGGCATTGTGCCAACCCGCCGGAATGTTGATGCTGCCTTCGCCGATTGCAATCATATTATTTAGATTTGACATTCCCGAATGGAAATATATCAATAACAATTATAAAGCGCGGAATTATAACGGTAATTATCCAATTCAGCAAGCAAATACCAACTCACCCCGCCAAAACCAACTTGGCCGCCCGACACCCCCACCAAGCCGCCTCTTCAAACACCGAAAACCCCGACAAATCCGCATGCGCAAACACAATCGGCCCGTCCAACTGCCGCAAAGCGCGCAAGCCCGGATTGCTACGAAACCCCGGCAGCGGTGCCGCCATCGCATGGCCGCGCAAAGTAATATCCACCCGCTCCACACAAGTGGCCAACTGCATACCGTAGGCAGTACGTAAATCCCGGCTGGCCAACTCCAGCAACTCATGCGGCGCGGCTTGTTCCATCCATTTGCGCGCCTGCTTCACCGAACGGTCGGACAGCGCAATATAACAACTAAACACGGTTTTGGCGGGTGGCTGTTGCCGAATATCCTGATGAGTCGAAACCACAAAGCCCAAACCCGGCTCCTGATACACCACGTTGTCCCACGACAGCGGCACATGGTGCGCATGTTCCGCCGTTGGCGGCAATTCTTCCGGAAAACGCTGCATTAAAAAGTTGGCCACCATCCACGGCGCATACACTGGCACATCCTGCTTCGGGTTAAACCCATATTGCCCGATATTTTCCACCACCCGCGCCGCCACGTACAAGGGCATGGCGCAGATGGCGCGCCGCGCCCGCACGCGGAAGGTGCGCAGTTGCCCCCCTTGTCCGCCTTCCTGCGTAAAGCACAACGCCTCCACCCCACCCTGCACGGTTTTCAAAGAAATCGCCGTACCAGGCCGCCGCCTTTGCCCACCCAATTTATCCAACGCCTGCGCCAGCGGGTGCAAACCATTGGGCCAAGTCAACCACGCCCCATTACCCGCATTCGCCGCCTGCCCCCAACGGCTGCAATAATAGTGCAAGCCCGCCCAGGCCGATATTTCATCATAGCGCCTGCCATAATCATCACGGCAGCAGTAATTCAGATACCAGTGCAAGGTCGGTGATTGATAATGGTTTTGCTCCAGCCAAGTCTTCAAACTGATTTTATCCAGCGCCGCAAACTCGGCATCATCCGACGACAGCTCGGTCGGAAACACAAAAATACGCTTGCCATCACGCCCACGCAAGGCGCGCAAGCGTTCCACTTCGGCAAAAAAGCGCTTGTGCTCGGCCAACTCACCCGCGCTCACCCCTTCGGTGGGAATAAATCCCTCTTGCCACTGGCCTTGAAATAGCAAACGCTCTTCCGGCGCATGCAAAATAAAGCGCTCGTCGTAATACGGTTTCTCAGCATACGGGTCGCGCAAAATAACCCCGGCATCGTGCAATAATTCGCGGATATGGGTTGACTCAGGCGAAGGCAGCGGCAGATAATGCCCGCCGGTCGGATAGCCATAGCCCTGCATCTCGCCCCCCGCCGCATTGCCATACAATTGCGGCCCCTCAATCATCAAACTGCGGGTATGCCCATGCTTGTTCAATTGCCAGGCAGCGCACAAGGCCGCCACGCCTGAACCTAAAATCAAGACATCGGTTTCGATTTCCTCAGTCGGTGCGGGCCAGCTTTTTTGCTCGCGCAAAGTATGCCCAACTTGCCGCCCGGCATAGTGAATATGCAGATTTTGCTCTTGCCAGCGCCACAGCGCCGCAGCCCCACCCGCCGCCCCCGCCGCCGCTGCCGCACTCCACAGTAAAAATGATCGACGCAACATCAGCGTATCACCTGACGCCAATCGTGCTCAAACTGCTGCACCAGCGACTGGGTATTCAAACGATTGGGCGGCATCGTCAGTTTGGGCATATCCGGCGGAAAGAGAAACATGGCCCTGGTGGTTTCGGCATTCAAATAGCGCATGGGCAAACGATATTTAACCGGGATTTGATACTCTTTTTTCGCCCCCGCCAAAATAAAACCCCACTCACCAAACGAAGGCACATAGGCATGATAGGGCCAGGTATTGAAGCCCACTTCACGCAGGGTAGCATCAATGGTCCAATACGCATGCGGCGCAAAAAAGGGTGAAGTCGATTGCACCACCATCAAACCATGCGCGGCCAAATGTTTTTGCGCAATGCCATAAAACGGCACCGAGTACAGCTTACCCAGCGCAAAGCTGGAAGGATCGGGAAAATCGATAATGATGGCGTCAAACATGTCTTGCGTTTGTTGCAGCCAAACGGCGGCATCGGCATTGATCACTTTCACGCGGGGGCTGTTCAGCGAACCTTGATTGAGTTTCACCAATTCTTCGCGCTGCGCAAAGGCGCGCGTCATGGCCGGGTCCAGATCCACCAGCGTCACCTGCTCCACATTCGGGTAGCGCAACACTTCACGCAGGGCGAGGCCATCGCCGCCGCCCAAAATCAACACGCGCCGGGCACCAGGCAAGGCTTGCAAGACCGGATGCACCAGCGCTTCATGATAACGATATTCATCACGCGAAGAAAATTGCAAATTGCCGTTGATGTAGAGTCGCAAATCGTCTTTCCAACGCGTCACCGCCAGACGTTGATAGGGCGTGGTAGTGGCGTACACCACTTCATCGCCAAACAAACCGCGCTCGCCCCAGGCCACCAATTGGTCGGAGGTGACAAAGCCAATCAGCAACACACACATCACCCCCGAAGCACGCAACAGCCGCCCGGCACTATTGGCCAGTTCATGCCGGAAGGTGTGGATGGTCCACAACCCCACCGCCACATTGAGCATGCCAAACAAAAACCCGGTGCGCGTCAAACCCAGCTGCGGGGCTAAAAACAGGGGGAATAACATCGATACCACCAGCGCGCCAAGGTAGTCGAAAGTGAGTACCCGGCTCACCAATTCATTAAACTCGGTCTGGCGCGAATTGAGCGCACGCATCACCAAGGGCACTTCCATGCCCACCAACACCCCGATCAAAAATACCAGCACATATAACAGCGTGCGAAACGGTGCCGCCATCCAGGAAAAGCTGGCAAACAACAAGGCCGCCGAACAACCGCCCACCAAACCCACCGCCAATTCAATATCGACAAAACGCGCCAACACATCGTCTTCGCGCACATAGCGCGACAGGTGCGCACCCACCCCCATGGCAAATAAATAACAGCCAATAATGGTCGAAAATTGTAAAATTGAATCGCCCAGCAAATAACTGGACAAAGCACCCGCAATCAATTCATAGGCCAAACCACAAGAGGCCACCACGAAAACCGATAAAATTAAGATTTTTTTGCTCATACACCGTTTTTTCGACTAATATATATCATTAAGACTGGCAATGCAGGCGAGCAACACCGTACAATTCTCTTGGCCGCCGCTATGACTTCGAAGCCACCTTCGCATTACATTGACACTGCCGTTTCAACCTGACAGAGAGGTTATCTTGCATCCTGCACTCAATTATGTCCTACACCTGTTACTTTCCGGTGTGTTATTGCTGATTTTTTTCATTATCTACGTCAAGCTCACCCCATTTGACGAAGTACTCCTCATTCGTGGCGGCAATACCGCTGCCGCAGCCTCACTGGGCGGGGCCTTGATCGGCTTTTCACTCACGCTCGCCTCGGCCTTGTTTCATACCGCCAATTATCAAGATTTTTTGATCTGGTCATTCTCGGCCATGGTGGTGCAGATTTTAGCGTTTCTGGTTACCACCACCTTACTAAAAATATCGAAAGAACAGATTGAAGGCAATAATACCGCGTTTGGCGGCTTACTGGCTTCGATTTCGCTTTCCATCGGCGCAATCAATGCCGGCTGTATCTCGTAGATTGCGTAAAATCATTTCATTCCCCTTTTAACGGAGCAAATCATGGGTCTCGGTTCATTTCTTAAAAAGCAGTTTCTTGACGTTCTACAATGGAACGAAGATCAGGAAGGGGTGTTGGCTTGGCGTTACCCGATGCAGGATTTTGAAATCCAAAACGGTGGCACCCTCACCGTGCGCGAATCGCAAATGGCAGTGTTTGTTAATGAAGGCAAAATTGCCGACGTGTTTGGCCCCGGCAACCACACGCTCACCACGCGCACGCTGCCGCTACTCACCAATCTGAAAAACTGGGACAAGGGTTTTGATTCGCCGTTTAAATCGGACGTGGTGTTTTTTAGCACCCGCATCCAAACCGGGCGCAAATGGGGTACCTCGCAACCGATCACGATTCGCGACAAAGATTTTGACATGATACGCATCCGTGCTTTCGGCATGTATTCGTACAAAATCGTCGATCCACGCAAGTTTTACACCGAAATCAGCGGTAGCCGCGAAATTTATACGCGCGACGATATCGAAGAACAATTGCGCGGCTTGGTGCTGGCGGGCATCGCCACCTCGCTGGGCGGCTCGAATGTGTCCTTCCTTGACATGGCGGCCAATCAAACCCTGATGGCGAGCCAATTGAAAAAGGATATCGCCCAATCGATTGAAGCCTATGGTTTGGGTTTGGATACCTTTACCGTCGGTAGCCTGAACTTGCCCGATGAATTGCAAAAAGCGCTGGACGAGCGAATTTCCGCCGGTATGAAGGGCGGCATGAGTGCCGACAAGCTCAAAGGTTTTACCCAATTCCAGGTAGCAAGCTCCATTCCGCTGGCGGCGCAAAACGAAGGCGGTTTGGCGGGCTTGGGGGCGGGTTTGTCCTCTGGCATGATGTTTGGCCAGTTAATGGCGGGCAGTCTGGCCAATGCCATGCCGGGGGCTGCCGCGCCAGCACCCGCGCCTGCACCCGCAGCGCCACCACCGGCAGCACCTGCGGCCACGGCACCCGCCGCCCCGACGGGCGAAGCGCCGGAAGATCGGCTCACCAAACTCAAGGGCCTGCTGGACAAGGGTTTGATTTCTGCCAGCGATTATGATACGGCCAAGGCAGAAATCCTGAAAAAACTGATCGGCTAATCGGACTTTCGCATGCAAAATGTCGCTTGCCCCAGTTGTGGCGCACCCGTTGAATTCCGCTCGCATGCCTCGGTGCAAGCGATTTGCGGGTTTTGCCAGGCTACCGTCGTCAAAGACGCCGAATCGGTGAAAGATTTGGGCCGTATGTCGGCGGTGCTGGAAGATTATTCCCCAATTCAGATTGGCACCTCCGGCAAGTATGGCGGTAAAGCCTTCGATGTGCTGGGGCGCATCCAATTGCGCTACGGCGCAGGCATGTGGAATGAATGGTATGTGGCGTTTAACGATGGCAGCTTTGGCTGGCTAGGCGATTCTTCCGGCTTATTTACCCTGACGGTAGAAAAGCCGGAACTGGCGCAGTCAGGCTTACCCGCATTTGATGCGATTCAAATTGCACAGCTTTATACCATCGGTGGCAAAGCCTATACGGCGGCGGAAACCCGCACTGCCAAATGTATTGCCGGCCAGGGTGAATTACCGTTTGCGGTGGGGCCGGGTTACCGGATTCAAACCGCCGACTTCCGGCGCGGCAATGTGTTCTTCACCCTCGATTACAGCGACGATGCGACCAAAGTGTATTTTGGGCAAGCGGTGACGCTGGAGCAAATGGAATGCCAGTTGCTGCGCGATGGCGACGATATCAAATCCAGCGCAGGCAAATTCAAGGGTAAAGTGGGTGCGCTCAATTGCCCTTCCTGCGGCAGCAGCATCAAATATGCGCCGGGCGTTACCAGCCATTTGCTGTGCCCAGCCTGCAATTCACAAATCGATGCCGCCACGCCCAAAGCCCAGGTTCTGGCGCAAGGTGCGGCAATTGAAGCGGTGCGCACCACCTTGCAACTGGGGGCTGAAGCCAATATCGATGGCAGCAAGTGCCAAATCATTGGTTTGATGAATCGCATCGATGACGAAGGCACGGTTTGGACCGAATATTTGCTGTATAGCGCCCGTGGTGGTTTTTTATGGCTAATTGAAACGGACGAAGGCTGGTCGCGTGCCAAGGTGCAAACCGATTGGCCTGCCTGGAATGGCGAGCCGAAGGTAACGATGGGCGGCAAACCGTTTGAGCGTTTGTACGATTACGAAGCCCGCGTATTGTATGCGGTGGGGGCGTTCAATTGGCGGGTGGAAGTGGGTGACCGCACCCGGATTGTCGATTTTGGCCAGGACCGCAACCGTTTGGCCGCTGAAATCACTGAAAATGAGCTCACCTGGTCATATGCAACGCCTGTCCCGCCGGATCAAATCAAAGCGTGGTTCGGGCAAAATATTGTGGCGGAAAAGTCGGGCAGTAGCACCGATGGCGTGAATATCAAAACCTTCATGATCATTCTGGCGATACTCAATGCGATTCCGGTCTTGTTTGGGCACACCAGCAATTGGGTGATTTTGGGTTTGATTGCGCTGGCGGTGTATTTGCCTTACCTATACTTAAAAAACGAGAAGGGGTCGTCATGAAGGGGAAATTGATGGCTTACGCGCTGGCGGTAAGCGTGCTGGGTACGGGGGTAAATTGGGTCAAGTATGTTGCCGGGGCCACTCCGACCAGCGGCAGCAGCTTTACCCCGCGCACCACGGGCGGTGGCACTTGGGGCAATGGCACCGGTGGCACCTGGAGCGGCGGGAGCCATAAATGACACACAGGAGTTATAAATGACCCAGCACCAGGCCAGCGGCTTACATTGTCTGGTTGATTTTTACGGTGTCAACGCCAGCTTGTTGGCTGATCCGGCGCAGCTTGAAGGCATTATGCGGCAAGCAGCCGAGGCCGCCAAGGCGCATATTTTGTTCAGCCATTTTCATCATTTCGGCGCACAGCAAGGGGTAACGGGCGTGTTATTGCTGGCAGAATCGCATATTTCGATTCATACTTGGCCAGAACAAGGCTTTGCGGCGGCAGACGTGTTTATGTGCGGCAGCGCCGAGCCCGAGCGCGCGCTGGCGCTGATGCGCAGCGCGCTGGTGCCTGCACGGGAGCAGGTGCAGCGCATTACGCGCGGGCGGGAGGGAGCGTAAGTTTTGCCGCCGCATTTGGCATTGCTTGGTCAGGCGTATCAAATTGTCACATGACGTGCATATCAAATCAAAAGATCGCGCTATAATTACGGCAATCCTTGGTTTCATTCTGTCTGCTTACCTTTCGGAACCCTATCTTAATGGCTGCAACACACGAACTGCATAATAAAATTGATGAACTGCTTGCCTCACTCAAAGGCACGAAGCCATTTGATTTTTTAATTGCACTTGATCAACTCTGTTATCTCTTCATCTTAAAAATGCTTGATGAGGAAGAAGATAACCGTGTTCGCCTTGCAAGTCCCAGCCTGTTTTCTCTCAAACCGCTTTTTCCATTACAAACAGCCCGTTATCGTTGGCGGCATTGGTGCGGTTTGCCCGCAGAATCATTGCTTCCCTTCGTTCGAGATGAAGTTTTTTCCTACATGGCCTCACTCATTCGGGAAGACGCGCAAGTTAGCGAGCATTTTCGGGATGCGCAACTTATGATGGGTGACCTGGAAAACTTTAAACAGGTGGTTGATATTATTTCGAGTTTCGAGTTCGCGACCATGGGCCATGATGCCAGCGCCGAGTTTGATCGGTATTTGATTGCTCGACTGGTTGATGTGAGTGCGACTGATTCGCCATACATTCAATTCCCACCCGCACTATCTCGTTTAATGCTCGAAGTAACACAACCCAAAGCGGGTGAAACCGTGTTTGATCCAAGCGCTGGTGTGGGCGATTTGCTCGTTGCGACAATGGATCATTTACATATCAACTACCCAAATGAAACGCCGGGCCAACTGGCCATAACCATCTCAGGCGTAGAGATTTCACGCCGCTTGGTGCGGATTGCAAAGGTTAGATTGATGGTGAGTGGGTGTCGGTATTCGCCACTCCGGCAATTTGATATATTTGCAAGCAAGGGGTCACTCCTGACACTCGGGTCAAATTCGCAAGTTATTTTAGCGGCACCGTCCCTGACACGGCCTGCTTACGTCCCTGCTCAAGATCGACCATCGGACATTGCGTATTTGCAATTATGTATGGAGGCGCTAATGCCCGGTGGCCGCTGCGCCATTGTTGTGCCTGACGCAGTGTTAAGCAGCATTTCCCGTACCGCAATTGCCATCCGCGGACATTTGATTGCAAACTTCAATTTATTGGCGGTCATCAAGTTATCGCGTAGCGCATTACCAAGCGCTTTGCGCATGAACGGCACACTGTTGATATTTCAAAACCCATTAACCGAGGATGCGCCAAAGACAAAGCAGGTTTGGTTTTACCACGTAGATCAGCTTGCCGCTACTGCCACCCAGGAATTTTCAATTGATCACTTTATTGCGCTTTGGAAAGACTACCAAGCCAGCAATTTTCAGCGGGTTTCCGGGCCAGAAACCATAACACGGCTCCCGCCACAGAGCAATCCGCCTTGCTGCTGGTGGGTAAAAAAGGAACAACTGGCGCAGGCCAATTTTAATCTTGATGCCCAGATATGGCGACCAGAAATAGAAGACCTCCACGCCAATGATGATCCTGAAACCTTGGTCAATGCCCTGCTGACGGATTATCACGAAATCGTCAATGGCTTGGAAAGCTTATTGAAAGAAATGAAGTAATGTCTTGGCCCACAGCACCATTGGCGAGCGTTGCGCCACGTCAAATAGAAAACCTCCCACAACGTGTGGCGCAAAACCTGTGGCACCCAAAGCCGAGTCATATTGAAAGTAAGACCGGGCAAATTTTGCGCAAAGAATACGTCAGTCGCGAAAACCTACCAAGCCCTTTTTTCTACTTCAATAAGGGTGATATCCTGCTTCGCAAATTTAACCCTGTTTCAGGCAAAGCGGTTATTACCGACGAAGCGGGTATCGTAGACAATCAATGGATTGTCTTACAGCCTGATGCACAGGTAATTGATCCGCAGTTTCTGGCGCATTATTTACGTTCACCATTATTTAAGCATCAGGCGGAGCAACATACTATTGGCACTGTTATGCCTCGTATTTCTGAAAAATGGCTCAATACCCATCCCATTCCATTACCCCCCTTGGCCGAACAATGCCGCATTGTGGTGATGCTGGATAAAACCAGGCGTTTGCTGCAATTGCAAGCCACCACCAACCGCAATGCACAAACGGTATTACGCGCGCAATACCTCAACATGTTTGGTGATCCTGCAAGTAACCCGCTACACTTAAAAAAAGTGCGCCTACTTGATCTATTGGAAATGGAAATAGGCAAACCCCTCAAAGAGTCAGATTTAAGCCCTGATGGTATCTACCCGATATATGGTGCCAGCACCAGCTTGCGCCGCACTGATCAATGGTTATGTGAAGCCAATACCATTATTATCGCCCGCACAGGCCCCCGTTGCGGTGCTGTTCGGTATGCGCAGGAAAAAGCCTGGGTTACTGCCCACGCAATGTTTGCGCGGAAAAAGCATCCCGAGTTGGAAGACAGGTATTTAGTCACCGCACTTGAGCTTGCAGAGTTGGGCAAAATAGGTGGTTCAGCCAAGGTGCCCGTTTTATCGATCCAACCAGTGGCCGCAACAGAAATTTTGCTCCCAGAACATTCGCAGCAACAAAAATTTGCCCACTTCGCAGAAAGGATTACCGCAATTGCGCAATTGCAAACGGCAGCGGGCAAACAACTTACCGCGTTATGGGTGAAACTACAGGATCAGGCATTTTCTGGCCAACTCAGTGCCAAGGCACACAATCTGAACCCATTACACAACAATATGAAGGACGATTCACTATGACAACTCGTCGTTTGGCTGCTTTTCAGCTCGGCAAATTCAAGGCATTTGATCAAACCCAACGCATTCCAATCAAACCCATCACGCTGGTCTTTGGGCCAAATAGTGCGGGTAAGTCAAGTCTTATTCAAAGCTTGGCACTGGTGCACGAGGTTTGTCGCGTCCCGAATAGAACGCTGGATATTCACCATACCCAAATTGGCGGGCGCTCAATTGAATTGGGTGGTTTTCGGCAATATGTGCATAGGCGCGATATTAGTCAACAAGTTACATGGGGAATCGAATTAAATGTTGTTAGCCTCAATCATGAACTGGCAGATTTGTGTGGGCAGGCAAAGGTAATTCAGTTCCAGGTTGATTTTGGTGCTTTACGTAATGATCAAGGACAACTAGTCGGTGAGCCAGTACCCACTTTAATGACGATTAGCGCGGATGGGGTTGAGTGGCTACGACTTACCCATTCCCGACAACTTATCAGCGGCACCCAACTCAAATTATTAAATGTTTCGCCGCAACACCCAATTATGGAAAAGTTTGCTTCGCAATTTACCGCCGAAGATAAGGTTGAAAAACTTGCTGGAATGGTTGAGCGTAGCCTACCGCATCTCTTAATTACTGCCGATGGGTTACTTCCTTCTATTCACCGCAATGATGCGCCTTTCGACATTCATGCCGATTTCAATGCGATATTAACCAAGTTCGTCAATGGCATAGCAACGGCCATTAAACGCGAAGTAATGGAACTACAATATCTCGGCCCATTACGCTCACTACCACCACGCCACATTGCATTTGCCGAACGCGATGATACTGACTGGTTTGCTGGTGGTGGATTTGCTTGGGATGTGGTGCGAAAAAGGAAATTCGTGCGAGAAAAGGTTAATGCATGGCTCGGCTCAACCAAGCTTAAAACCCCCTATCAGCTTAAGATGCGCTCATTTATCGCGCTCGATCAAGCACAAGCCCCCATTATGGAAGGCTTGCGCGACTTGTTTGGGCAATCTGAAGAAATGACTGACCTTGATGAGGCACTTGAATATCAGGACAGTGCGCTTGAAACCACAGACCAAGATATCGAAGACTTAACGGGGGCAGTTTATGGCGCATTTCCAAACCAGCAAGACTTGCAAGCTCAAGCCAATTGGCTAATCGGAAAAATGGAAACTGCGCAAACGGATACGATCGATGAATTGGTCTTGGTGGACCAGCGCAATAATACGGTCGTATCCCATTGCGACGTAGGTATGGGTATTTCACAGGTATTACCCGTTTTAGTGATGGCTTATGGCTCAGCTAGGCAATTATTAGCCATTGAACAACCTGAAATTCATCTTCACCCGGCATTACAGGCAGAACTGGGCGATGTGTTTATCAAATCCGCATTGGGCAAGCAGCAAAATACTATCATCTTGGAAACTCATAGTGAACATTTAATTTTGCGTCTGCTACGCCGAATCCGTGAGACAACGGATGGTGAATTGCCGGATAAAATGTTACCGATCACACCCGCCGATGTTTGTGTGATTTATGTGCGACCTGACGGCATGGGTTCAAAAGTAATTGAAATTGACATCACCGATGATGGTGATTTTGCTCAACATTGGCCAGATGGTTTCTTTACGGAACGTAGCAAGGAGTTATTCTAATGATTCACGAGTTTGCCGTTGACCCCGCCTTTCTGAGTGATTGGGAAAAGTGCCGCTGTGTAATCGAGAATTTTGGCTTTCATAAGGGCAGAGTAATCGCACGTTACCCGAAAAAATGGAAGGCAATGGTTTTGACTGCGCTTACTAGCCTCAACCTAAGCGACATTCAACTGACACGAATTAGCGTTAAATTGGATGAGATTATGGTCACACGCAAATCGGAATGGAATCCACAGACTGCCTGGCTGGACAACGCCGAACAAGAGCATAAGCGGCATGCATTTCAAGCAATTCTGAGCACTACCAATCCACGCAACCATACCCATGTTCTGTGCCATCAAGACCTGGATGAGGATACGCCGCACTGGGCTGTGCCATCGCAGCGTGTTATACCACGACAACATGAGGCTATGTTGGCCACATTAGCGCCAATTTTTCGTATCGCAAAGAAACTGGTCTTTATTGATCCTTATCTCAGCACCTCATGGGCTGTCAAGAGCAAAGCGCTGAAGGCTTATTTAAAATACTTCAAGAACCTGGACAACTACCCTGAAATTCAATTTCATACTTGTGATCAAGGGAATCTCACTTTTGAAAATGACTGCAAGCAATTTGAAACACTCATTCCACAGGGAAAGAAAATCACTTTTATCTACTGGCAAGGGCAAACTGGCGCAGATAATTTACACAATCGGTACTTACT
>JBKJLF010000064.1:0-21782 GCA_046597185.1 Burkholderiaceae bacterium
TGGGGTCGTTCAAGGGCATGCCGCTGAAATTGAATTAAACGCAATTAAATTGGATTGACCCGGTTTATTGGCTTGAGTTGTTCATGCCTAATAATTTATGCACTAATTCCGATGAGGTCGCCGCATTGAATTTGCGCATCAGCCGGGCGCGGTGCATTTCGACCGTGCGGGGACTCAAATTGGTGTGGCGCGCAATCACCTTGCTGGTTTGGCCTGCCACCAGCAAGGCGGCAATTTCACGCTCGCGCGGCGTCAGGTGGGCGCTCACCGGGCGCTTGGCGCTAACATCTTCAAATGTCCAAATGCCGGCCGCATGTGCCTGATTGGGCACCAGGGCGCGCCCGACCACATGGCACCAAAACAATTCACCATTGGCGCGCTTCATGATGCGCTCGTCGGAATATTGCCCGGTTGCGTTAATAATTGGCTCAATACGCGCCCCGGTGCGCTCAAATTCATCGGAGCTGGGGTAGAGAATTTCCAGTGATTGGCCATTCAAGGCCGCTACCGGGTAGCCAAACATGGCTGCCAAAGCCTCATTGCCGCGCACAATCATGCGTTGTTGCGAAATACACAGTCCCACCGGCGCGAGCAGGAAAATGGTTTCGAAATCGATAGAAGATGTTGCATTCATGTTGCAAGGCAGCATAAGCCGGGTTATTTTTGTGATTTTGCGGTATTTTTACGGTATTGTGGATTCTAGTGTAGCAGCTTATGCTTCAGTGCAATGAAACTGACACGGTTTTGACATTATTTTGTCATGTCCGCTGAAATTCTTTGTGTCGTGTTTAGTGTGATTTACTTCTACGAGGGGATAGTATGAATAAAGTGTATCCTGATGCAGCCTGTGCATTGGCCGATATCGTTAAAGACGGGCAAACCATGGCCGTCGGTGGTTTTGGTCTGTGCGGTATTCCGGAAGCGCTGATCGTGGCGCTGCGTGATACGGGCGTGAAAGGCTTGACAGTCATTTCCAACAATGCCGGGGTCGATGAATTTGGCCTGGGCCTGTTGCTCACCACCCATCAAATCAAGAAGATGCATTCTTCTTATGTGGGTGAAAACAAAGAATTCGAGCGCCAATATCTGGCCAAAGAACTCGAAATCGAATTTACCCCACAAGGCACGCTGGCCGAAAAACTGCGCGCTGGCGGTGCCGGCATTCCCGCCTTTTTCACCCGCACCGGGGTGGGCACCATCGTCGCCGATGGCAAAGAAATTCGCGAATTCAATGGCGAACAATATGTGATGGAACATTCGCTGGTGGCCGATGTGTCGCTGGTGAAAGCCAAAAAAGCCGATAAAGCCGGTAATTTGATTTTCAACAAAACCGCGCGTAACTTTAACCCGGTGGTGGCCATGGCGGGCAAAATTACCGTGGTGGAAGTCGAAGAGTTGGTGGAAATTGGCGAGCTCGACCCTGATCAAATTCATACTTCCGGCATTTACGTACACCGCATCGTAGTCAATGCGAACCCGGAAAAGCGCATTGAACAGCGCAAAGTGCGCGCTTAAGGAGAAAAAACATGGCATGGACTCGTGATGAAATGGCTGCGTTGGCAGCAAAGCAATTACAAGATGGCTTTTATGTGAATTTGGGTATCGGTTTGCCAACGCTGGTGGCCAATCATGTCCCCGCTGGTATGACGTTATGGTTGCATTCGGAAAATGGTTTGCTCGGCATTGGCCCCCATCCCACCGAAGCCGAAGTGGACGCCGATGTCATCAACGCTGGCAAGCAAACCGTCACCGCCTTGCCGGGTGCCTCGTATTTTCATTCGGCAGATTCATTTGCCATGATACGCGGCGGCAAAATCAATCTGGCGTTTTTGGGTGCGATGCAAGTATCCGAACAGGGCGACCTGGCGAACTGGATGATTCCCGGCAAAATGATCAAAGGCATGGGTGGTGCCATGGATTTGGTGGCCGGGGTAGGGCGGGTTGTGGTATTGATGGAACATGTGGCCAAGGCCAAAGACGGTTCGATCAGCCATAAAATTTTGCCCAAATGCGATTTGCCGCTGACCGGCCTGGGCGTGGTTGACCAAATCATTACCGATTTATGCGTTATGGATGTCACACCCAAGGGTTTGAAAGTGCTGGCCGTGGCACCGGGCGTGACGCGTGCGGAAATTGATGCGGCCACCGGGGTGGCGCTTGATTGGAGCGCGATGTAATCAAGTTTTG
This sequence comes from Burkholderiaceae bacterium, assembly GCA_046597185.1. GTDB lineage: Bacteria > Pseudomonadota > Gammaproteobacteria > Burkholderiales > Burkholderiaceae_D > CAMBDR01. Next base: position 2,188 of record JBKJLF010000064.1, read on the forward strand.
TCGGCAGTAAAATCATGTTAGAGTTGATGCTTGGTGTTTTTCACTGAGTATCAACTTTGATTGCCTGCCATGACACAGACTACTTTACCAATCAATCCCCGCACTGGATCGACTATCGTTCGCACCATGTGCCCGATGAATTGCCATCCAACGCTGTGTGGCATGCTCGCTGAGGTGCAGGATGGGCGCTTGCTGGGGGTTAAGGGTGACCCGGAAAACCCGGATAGCCAGGGCTTTTTGTGTATTCGCGGCCAGGCATCGCGCGAAATCATCGGCAACCCGGCGCGCCTGCTCTACCCATTGATGCGCGACCAGCGCTCTGAACCATTCCGGCGCGTCACCTGGGATCAGGCGTTTGAGCGCATCGCCAGCAGCATCGCCAGTTCACCGCCTGAAAAAACCTCGATCTGGCCCAGCCACGGCACCTACACCACCAATTATGGCACCCGCATCAGTGCGCAAGTGATGGAGCGCTTTGCCAACTTCCATGGTAGCCAGTTTTGGAACCCTTCAATGATCTGTTGGGGCCTCGGCGCTTTCGGGCTGGGGCTGACCGGCATGCTGGAAACCAATACCAAAGAAGATATGGGGCAGCATGCGCAACTCATTATTCTGTGGGCCGCCAACCTTGCCAGCCAACCCAATACCGCACGCCATTTAATGGCCGCCAAGCGGCGCGGCGCACGCGTCATTACCATCGATGTGCGGCATACCGAAGCGGCGGCCAAATCGGATGAGGTATTTTTGATTCGCCCCGGCACCGATACCGCACTGGCTTTGGCCTTATTGCATGTTATTTGTACTGAACAATGGCATGACGCGCAGTTTGTGGCGCAGCACACAATTGGGTTTGAGCAACTGGCGGCGCACCTGAAACCATATACACCCGCCTGGGCCGAGCAGGTCACGGGCCTTGATGCCGCGCGCATCGTTGCGCTGGCACGACAGTACGCGCAAACCAAACCTGCCATGATTGTTTTAGGCGGCAGTTCCATGCATAAGGGCAATAATGGCTGGCAGGCCGGGCGTGCCATTGCCTGTTTGCCCGGTTTGACTGGCAATGTCGGGGTGGCAGGTAGTGGATTTGGGCCAAGGCATGGTAGTGCGGCCCATGGCAAGGGATTGGCCGACATTACCGATAGCGCCCGCTGTGCGCCCACCACACCCATACCGCGCCAAATGGCCGCGCTGATTTCGGCCTTGCAAGGTGGTGATATTCACAACCTGTTGCTGATGGGAGCGAATATCATTTCATCGTTTTCCGACAGCCAGGCATTGGCCGACGGTCTGGCCCAGACCCGGTTGGTGGTGAGTTACGATTTATTTCTCAACGATAGCGCGCGCCGCTTTGCCGACGTGGTGCTACCCAGCACGGCCTGGTTGGAAGAATTGGGCTGCAAGATGACGCATACCTATCTGTGTCTGATGGAACCGGCCTTGGCCCCGGCTGGGGAGGTAAAAACGGTCAATCAGGTGATGCAAGGTATTGCAGAGCGGCTCAATCTTGACGGCTTTTTTCCTTGGGATTCGGATGAAGCGGTGGTGGATGCGGTGTTGGATCATCCCTGCACCGGGCATGCGACGGTGGCATCCCTGCGCAGTCGTGGGGGCATTGGTGCATTGAATATTTCACACGTGGCCAACCCGAATCTCCAGTTCGACACGCCATCTGGCAAGATCGAATTTTTCTCGGCCAAGGCGGTAGCACTGGGCTTGCCAGCTTTGCCCTGTTATGACCCGGCAAAGCATACCGACAGCTGCTATCCCTTGGTGCTGACCCATGGCCGCACCTTGGCGCATTTCCATTCTTTTTACAATAATGGTCGCGAATTGCCGACACTGGCGCACCGTGAGCAAGAGCCGCAACTCTGGCTGGCATCAAGCGATGCGGCAGCACGCAAGATTGAAGATGGCCGCGCAATTCGGGTGTTCAGTTTACGCGGTTCGGTCTTGGCGCGCGCCAAGGTGACGGATCGTATTTTGCCGGGCGTGGTGTGGATCAGAGACGGCTGGCCGGGTTTTAATGATCTGACCAACTCGGCGGCGGTATTGCCGGATTTGGCGGTGGATGTCTTTGCGTTTGCTGCCGGGCAGGCCAGTTTTGAGGCAAGAGTGGAGGTGGAGTCGGTCCTGGTTGGGCGAGCGAACGAAGTGGTGAGTGTCTTTTGTTGAGTGTTGTTGTGGTATTGCTCTTGCAAGTTTGGTGCAAGCTTGCGGCAAGTTTCCTGACAGTTGTATTTCAGAATGTTGCAAGCTTCATGTCCTACAATGCGTTTTAGGATATTCGTTGTTGTGCAGAAAGAGCTTTGCAAATGAAATTACAATTTGGCGATTATGCGGTACTGGCCTTACATGGCTTACGCAGCACACCACTCGAAATGCAGCCCGTCATCAAGGCACTTGGCGCGCACGGTTTTCACGTCAATGCGCCGCATTTTGAAGGCTATTCGTTTAGCAAAACCAATCCGGATTGCGGCCCTTGGCGGCACTGGCTGAAACAAGCGTTGGCACATTTTGATGCACTGGCCGCGAACCATCGCCAAGTGGCGGTATGTGGCCTGAGCATGGGTGCGACGCTGGCCCTGGCAGTTGCCGCCGAGCGCGGCGCGGCGGTGGCGGCGCTCGGTTCGCTCTCCACCACCTTATATTATGACGGCTGGAATACGCCCTGGTATCGCTTTTTGCGCCCGCTGGGTTATTACACACCCTTGCGTCATCGGGTTGTGATTCGTGAAAGCGACCCGTATGGCATCAAGAATCTGCGTTTGCGCGAATGGATTGCGCGACAGGTGGCTGCCGGGCCGATTTCGGCGATCGGTTCAACCGCGCTGACCCTGCCTACCTTGCATGAAGCCGAAGGCTTGATGCGCCACATCCGGCAACAATTGCACCGCATTGTTTCTCCTACTTTGTTGATCCATTCCAGCGAAGATGACGTGGCCAGCTTAAAAAGTCCACAACGGGTGCAGCGTTTGGTGCGAGCATCGGATGTAAGACTGGTACAATTGCACGATAGCTATCACATGCTGACACTGGATAATGAACGCGATCAAGTTGCAAAGCTGACGGTTGATTTTTTTGCCGATCAACACATTGCGCAATCGGTTCTGTCCGAACCCGCGCCCGCACAAACGCGCGCCCTGTGATGGTGCGGCCTGGGCAATGCTTCCCTGGCCCTGACTGATTTGAAATTTGGAGAATCCCTTTGAGTACCCTGGATAATATTGAAGACCGTTTGTTTGAAATGCTACCCAAAGAGTTGACGGTGGCGCGTGAGCAACTCACCCGTGAATCGAAATTGGAGGAAATCGGTTTTGATTCGCTGGCGGTGATTGAATTTATGTTCCAGGTGGAAGACCAATTTAATATCCGCTTTGGTCAAACTGGTGAACCGCCCAAAACCCTGGGGGAAGTGTTTGATCAAATTAAAGGTGCCATCGCCAAAGCGGAACAGGAAAAGACATGAGTTCGGGCATGAGTTCGGACATGAATTCGGGTGAGAGTGCGGCTTTACATCCGGATGGCAATCCGGGGCGCAGCGACAGGCGTCGCGTTGTTATTACAGGTATTGGTATCGTGGCCCCGGCAGGCAATTGGCCGGGCACCCTGTTTGATAACGTCGCCGCAGGAAAATCCGCCATTCGTGCGCTGCCACCGATGGCGCGCCCCAATCCCGTTACCTTGGCCGCTTTTATCGATACCCCGATTGACGATCAATCACGCGGCAATCCACCCGACCGCGTCACCCAATTGGCCTTGGCTGCCGGGCGCTATGCACTCGAAATGGCAGGCTTAAAAGACCAGCCCGAATTATTGGCAGAAACCGGCCTCTCCATCGGCACCGGCAGCGGCAGCAATGCCACGTTGGATGCCGCTTTTCACCGCCTGTACGTGGAAAACAAAGATCGTTTGGCCCCCATGACCTTGCCACGCGGCATGAATAATGCGGCGGCCTCGGAAATGTCGATCCGGTTTGGCCTGAAAGGCCCCAACAACACCTATTCGGTCGCGTGCGCTTCGGCCAGCAGCGCCATTGGCGAAGCGATGCGGGCGATTCGGCATGGCTATGCCGAGCGAATTTTAGCCGGTGGCAGTGAAGCCTTACTCACTTTTGGCGTGTTACATGCCTGGCACGCCTTGCGCGCTTTGGCCGAACCGGATGACGATATCAGCGCTTCCTGTCGCCCTTTTTCCAGTGACCGTAATGGTTTGGTGCTGGGGGAGGGCGCAGGTTTTTTAATGTTGGAAAGTTTGGAATCGGCAAACGCGCGCGGGGCCACTATTTTGGCCGAATTAACCGGCTATGGTTGTACCTGTGATGCCAACCATTTAACCCATCCCGATACCATCGGTCAGGTCAAGGCAATCCGCCAGGCTTTGGCCGACGCAGGCTTGGAAGCCGCACAAATCGATTATATCAACGCCCATGGCACGGCCACCACAGCGGGCGATGCGGTGGAAGCCGAATCGATTAACACCGTCTTTGGCGTGCCAGATGGGTCAGGTGGGTCAGGTGGGTCAGGTGGGTCAGGTGGACAAGGTGGGCATCGTGCGCTGGTGCCAGTGAGTTCCACCAAAGCGGTACACGGCCATTTGATGGGCGCGGGTGGTGCGGTGGAATTGGGTTTGGCGGTATTGGCGATGTTGCATGACACCATCCCGCCGACCGCGAATTGCCGCAAACCGGACGCCACGCTGGGCATTGATATGGTGCCCGAAGGCGCGCGCAAACAGAGGCTCAATCATGTGATGTCCAATTCCTTTGCCTTTGGCGGCAGCAATGCTGTGTTGGTGGCCAGTCGCTATCAGGCCGGGTCAGCTTAGGCAGTTTATTAGGGCGGCTTATTCAGGTGCTTATTCAGGTAGATTATCATGCGTGTACTGGTCGTTGAAGATGATGCTTTGCTCACCGATGGTATTGTCCAACTCTTGCGCGGCGTCGGTTATAACGTCGATGCGGTGGGCAGTGCAGAATTGGCCGATGCCGCGCTCAAACAAGAATTATTCGATTTAATCGTGCTCGATGTGGGCTTGCCCGGTATGGATGGCTTTGAATTTTTGCGCCGCTTGCGCAGCCGTAAAGACCCGACCCACGTGCTGGTGCTGACCGCGCGCGATGCCTTGAACGAGCGGGTGCGTGGCCTCAATATCGGGGCCGACGATTACATGACCAAACCCTTTGCTTCGGAAGAATTGTTGGCGCGCAGCGCTGCCATTGCGCGGCGCGTGCATGGCCACCTGGGTACGCAACAGGAGCATGGCCCCTTGCTGATCGATAAAGCCGCGCATCGGGCCTGGCTGGATGGCGAATTACTCGATTTGCCGCTGCGTGAATGGGCCATCTTGCAGTATTTGCTGGCCAATGTGGAGCGGGTGGTGAGTAAAGAGCGCATCGTCAATGCGGTGTGCACCTGGGATCAGGAAATGAGTGAAAACGCGGTCGAAGTGTATATCTCACGCTTGCGCGCCAAACTGGAGCCGGGCGGTATCCGCATTCGCACCGTGCGCGGTTTGGGTTATATGCTGGAAGCCGGACGCAAATGAGCCGCTACAGTTTGCGTAAGGTCTTGTTACGCTGGTTACTGGCTTCGTTTGGCGTATGTATTGTGGTGTTGCTGCCGATTGCTTATTCGGTACTCAATCGCCATGCTGAAGCGGCCTACGATCAAGCCTTGACCGATGGCACACTCGCTTTGGTGCCTTATCTGGCCATCAATCAAGGTCAAGCCCGGTTTGAATTTCCCGCTGCTGCGGAAAAATATTTGCGCTCGGACCGCTTTGATAAAATCTATTTTCTGGTGCAAGGGCCACGGCACCAATTTATCGCTGGCGACCGCGAATTGGCGCAGATTGAACGGCGTGATTTACGCACCACCGATTTGCACACCACCCATACCGATCCCTTTTTATACGATGCGCAATTTCACGGCAAGGCGATTCGGGTTAGTACCATTCAATTAATTGCGCAGCAAGAGCGCTACACCTTTACCATGGCAGAAACCACCAATAAACGTGAGCAAATTGCGGTGGGCTTGCGCATTGCCTTGCTTGTGCCGGTGTTGATTTTGGTTTTGGTGATTGCCATTACGATTTGGTTTGCCGTGCGTCAGGCGATTGCACCGATTGATACCATCCGCGCCAGTTTGCAAAATATGCAGGACCGGGATTTGCGCGCGCTCGATGAAAATCACGCCCCGCTTGAAATTCGGCCGCTGGTGCATGAATTTAATGCCCTGCTTAAACGGCTGGAAGCGGCATCGGAAGCACAGCAACGCTTTGTTGCCAACGCTGCGCACCAATTGCGCACCCCCTTGGCAGGCGTGCGTACCCAGTTGGAATTAATCGATGCCGAAACCGAACCCCAGGTGCGCGCCAAACGGGTAGAACAAAGTATTGCCGCCGTTAGTCGGTTGGGACACTTGATTAATCAATTATTGACCCTGTTATCGGCGGCACCGGGTGCGCGTGAAGTCTTTCAGGGCGCGCAAGTGGATATTGCCAATATTATTCGCGATCGTTCCAGCGAATGGGTGCGTTTGGCCTCGCCGCGCAATATCGATTTGGGCTTTGAATTACAGTCGGTGCGGCTGGTGGGCGATGGCTTGATGATCGGTGAAATGATCGCCAATTTGGTCGATAACGCCATTCGTTTCACCCCCGATGACGGCGTGGTGACCGTGCGTTGTGGCACCCAGGCGGAACACGCCCTGATTGAAGTAGAAGACAATGGGCCGGGTATTCCTCTGGCGGAGCGGGAACGCGTGTTTGAGCGTTTTTTCCGCTTGCCCGGCACCAAGGCCCAGGGCAGTGGGCTGGGTCTGGCGATTGTGGCCGAAGTGGCCAAAGGCATGGGCGGTAGTGTGAAACTGTTGGGCGGTGCAAATGGCGCAGGGTGTTTGGTGCAAATCCAATTACCGCTGGGGCGTTAGCCAACTCATTTGGGTTTGCTGTCGGCCATTAAATCCATTTGAATTTCTTGAATCTCCACCAGGCGCTCCCATTGATGGTTGAGCAGATGATCAATCTTTTGATGCAGGTGGCGAATTTCCAACTCGGCTTTAAGATTGACCTGGTAATCATGTTGCGCATGGATGCGGTCACGAGCTTCCTGTCGGTTTTGGCTCATCATGATCACCGGGGCTTGCACAGCCGCCAGACAAGATAAAATCAAGTTTAAGAAAATGAAGGGATAGGGATCAAACGGGCGGTATAAAAAGGTCAGCGAATTGACCGCCACCCACAGCAGCAGCGTGACCGAGAAAGAAATCAAAAAATACCAACTGCCACCAAATGACGCGATTTTGTCGGCCAGACGCTGGCCCAGGGTGAGATTGGTTTCCATCTCCTGGAGTGGATTGCGTGATAGTGTTTCTTGCTGCTTGAGGCTCTCCAACACTTCGGAATCGAGTGCGCTAAGTTCGCCGCGTTCGGCTTCGAGTAGCGCTTTGACGTGTTCATGGCGGAATTTATTTAAGTCCTTGGTGCAAATCCAGCCGGAATCATTCCAACTGCCGATGGCTTTTAATACCAATTCTGCCACTGCGGAGCCTGCCAAAATGGCGCGCCGTAGTTCGGCGCGATTATTATTGCCACAAACCTGGCATTGACAAGGCGGTTTTATACGTTGATGCATGGTGAACCTTAGAAGATGGAGCGGTCATAATGAATTGCGCATCATTTTACCGTAATTTTTATCTCGCTCCATCTTCGTGTTTTCCTTGCTGTGAATCAGTGTGCAAAACGGTTGTTTTTGCTAATCACCGTCATTTCAACAAAACGCGAGCCATTGTGGTTGGAAGGCGAGAAGTTGACCGCGAAACCACCGACATCATAATCCGCACCATCAATGGTTTCGAGTGCTTCAATCAGTTTTTGCCGGGTTAAATCCTTGCCAGCCCGACGCAAGCCTTCAGAAAATACCTTGGCGGCGATATACCCTTCCAAGCTGGAGAAATTGATATCTTTTTCACGTCCGGCTTTTTTCATGGCGCGTTGGAATTCAAATGCGATGGCGGTGCCAGCACTCCAGGGGAAGGGTACCACCTGGGAAATCACCGTACCCACGCCTTCACGCCCCAGTGTATCAGCCAGTGCCTGGCTACCTACAAACGAGACATTGTAAAACATACCGAGGTAATTCCATTTACGCATTTCTTGCACAAACGCGGCGCAAGAGCTATAGGCACTGATTTGAATGATGGCGTCAGCCCGGGCGGGTAGAATTTTATCCACTGCTGCGCGCACATCGGTGCTGTTGCGTTGCACCGTGGCAGAAATCAGAATCTCCAGATTGTGTTGTTTTAATGCCCGTTCCACCCCGGCCAAACCGGCTTTGCCATAAGCATCATCCTGATAAAAGACGGCAATTTTTTTCAAGCCGTTTTTCACCAGACCATTCACCAAATGTTCGGTTTCATCGTAATAACTGCTGCGGATATTAAATACTTCCCTGTGAAATGGTTCACGCAAGGATTGCGCACCGGTAAAGGGGGCAAAGAAAGGGACTTTGGCTTTGGTAAAAATGGGTAGTGCTGCATTGGAGGTAGGGGTGCCAACATAGCCAAACAGGGCGAAAACATTGTCTACTTCAATTAATTTGCGAGTATTGCTGGCGGCAAGGTCAGATTCATATTTATCGTCTGCCGTAATAATGTCCACTTTGCGCCCATACACCCCGCCGCGTTCATTGAGTGCATCAAAATAGACTTTGGCACCAGCATGCAATTGGGTGCCAAGTTGCCCGGCAGGGCCGGAAAAAGCGGCCGATTGGCCGAGCGTAATTTTAGTATCGCTCACGCCGTTTTCTGCGTGGGCCGGGGTGATTGAGGCGATAGAGCAAGCTGCGGCGAACAATAAACCAGGTAGGGGTTGGCGGATATGATTCAATAGTGAGGTAAAAAATGATGATTGACGTGACATGATACGACTCCTTTGTAAAAGGGGCTAACGCTACGGTCCACCACATTGGGTGTACATACTTCAGCTCAAAGCCCGAAACGATTATTTCCACATGAAAAGATTTCCGTGTGGCAAATCAGTGAATGCAGTGTAGGACAAGTTTTCCCGATAGTCCAGTCGGTCTTGTTGCGCCGCACAAAGTCAAAATAGTTATCTTTTTATTTCGTTTAAAATCTCTTAAGTGTAGTGCCAGACGGCTTTGTTGGTTTTGATGTTGATTTTCGGAAACTAAACGCGGCAATTCGATTTTTTTTGATCTCAGTGATTGTTTTTCCGGCAGTGACCCGTTTTCGAGAAAACAGAAACATCTTGATACATCTATCGGTAAGAGATTACAAATTGAGTTGTTTTTCGGAAACTCAATTCGATAGAAATAGCAGGTAAAATGAGAAAATAAGTGTATTTATGTAATGAAATTTGAGTTGAGCGGGGCCTTGAATCCCGCTCAATGCCATGCAGGATAGTGAAAATCACTGCGCAGCCCAACCGCCATCCATATTCCAGGCGACGCCGCGCACTTGGCTGGCCGCTTCACTGCAAAAGAACACCGCCAGTGCGCCCAATTGCTCGGGGCTGACAAATTCGCCTGAAGGTTGTTTTTCTGCAAGCAAGCCTTGTTTTGCCATGTCATTGCTGACGCCTTCACGCTCAGCGCGTGCATCGACTTGTTTTTGCACCAATGGCGTGAGTACCCAGCCCGGACAAATGGCATTGCAGGTAATATTGGTTTTGGCATTTTCCAATGCCGTCACCTTGGTCAAACCCACCAAACCGTGTTTGGCCGCCACATAAGCCGACTTGTGCGCCGATGCCACCAAACCATGCACCGAGGCCAGATTAATGATGCGCCCCCAGTTTTGTTGTTGCATGTAGGGTAAAGCACAGCGGGTGGTGTGGAAGGCGGAGCTTAAGTTAATCGCCAGAATCGCATCCCAGCGTTCGGCTGGAAAGTCTTGAATTGGGGCGACATATTGAATGCCTGCATTATTGACCAGGATATCGATGCCGCCAAATTCGCGTGCAACATCGTTGATCATGGTTTCGATTTCATCCGGTTTCGACATATCCGCGCCATGGTAGCGAACCTGGACATGAAATTCCTGCGCCATGCCCTGGCGTAGTATTTCAATTTGCCCACTATCCCCAAATCCATTGAGGATGATATTGCTACCCTGGGTGGCCAATGCGCGAGCAATGCCCAAACCGATGCCGGACGTGGAGCCTGTGATCAGCGACGTTTTACCTTTTAACATGGTGTCATTCCTTGTATGCAAGGCGCAAATCCTGTCTGTTTAGTGTTGTTCACCGTGGTTAAACAGGTTTTGCGCGAATTCAATTGCGGGTTTTAAACTTTTTTACCCGAACGCCTATTAAAATAGGGGATTCGCGTTGTTACGCTTTGAATTTTACCGATGGAACAGGGTGCCGCCATGATTGAAGCACAAATAAAGTCAGTTCAATGTTTTTCCGCGACAGGCTTACACGCCATGTCGTATAAAGAATGGGGTGATCCAGACAACCCGCAGGTTTTGGTTTGCGTGCATGGTTTGACCCGGGTTGGTTCGGACTTCGATGATTTGGCAAGGGCGATCTGCCATCAAACCCGCGTTATTTGCCCCGATGTGGTGGGGCGTGGCCGCTCTGACTGGTTGAAAAAGCCAGAATTTTATCAAGTGCCACAATATGTGAGCGATATGGTAACGCTCTTGGCACGGGTATTGCAACCCGACGCGGTGCAACAAGTCGATTGGTTGGGTACGTCCATGGGTGGGCTGATCGGAATGGGTTTGGCGTCGATGGAGAATAGTCCGATTCGGCGTTTCATCTTGAACGATATTGGCCCCACCCTCGACCCCGTGGCGATGCGCCGAATTGGTGAATATCTGGGCAAGAATATGTCGTATGCCAGTTTTGATGAGGCGGTGGCTTACATCAAAGAAATTTCACTGCCATTTGGCCCCCATAGTGATGCAGAATGGCGTAAGATTGCCTCTGACGTTTTGCGGCAAAATGATGATGGCAGTTGGATTCGGTTGTATGATCCCAACATCGCGCTGCCATTTATCAATGCGACCGAACAAAGCGCGGAGTATGGCCAGGCTGCATTGTGGGCCGCCTACGATGCAATCAAATGTCCCACCTTGTTGGTGCGCGGTGAAGCCTCGGATTTACTCACCCGTGCCACCGCAGAAGAAATGGGCCGACGTGGCCCCAAAGCACGCTTGATCGAATTAAAAGGCGTCGGCCATGCGCCAACCTTTGTGCATGACGACCAAATCGATATCGTGAAACAGTTTTTAGCCTAAATTTGTAACATAATTTTTTCTGAATCAGGAGTGTGGCGAATGAGTATTGAACGTATGCATATGGGAAAACGCATGTCGGAAGTGGCGGTTTTTCAAAATACCGTGTATCTGGCCGGGCAAGTGGCGGATGATCAAAGCCAGGATATTACTGGTCAAACTCGTCAGGTGCTGGCTGCCATTGAGCGTTTATTGGCTGATGCAGGTAGCGACAAAGCGCATATTTTGCGTTGCCAAATTTACTTATCCGATATCGCTAATTTTGATGGTATGAATCTTGCTTGGGATGAATGGGTGGCGAGCGGCCATGCGCCCCCGCGTGCCACGGTTGAAGCGCGTTTGGCCAAGCCGGGTTGGTTGGTCGAGATGGTCGTGACGGCCGCCGTCGTTAAATCAGCTTGAATCGTCTTAAATTGGCTTAAATAAACAGACAAAATCATGGTTTATGTTGTATCGCGTGAAGTTCAAGATCGATGGTTGGCTGGCTTAAGCGAGTCTGAGTGCGCACGCATGGAGCAAGCACTGGAGTTTGTTTCGCCCATTTACGAAGGCAATACCGTGGTTGCAGGGCAATCGGCCTTGAACTTTTCGCTCTCAGTGGCCTGTATTGTGGCCTCGCTCACCAGCGATGTCGAAACCCGTTTGGCCGGTTTGTTGTTTGAAGTGGCCACCATCAATATGCCACTGACCGAGAAAATCGAAAGCCAATTCGGTAAAGATGTGGCCGATTTGGTGTCAGGGGTGCATAAATTGATCCGTATGCGCCAACTCACGCTGGGTCAGCAAGAAGTCGGGCGCGGCAAAAACGCGGCGCAACAGGCTCTGGCACAAATTGAAACTCTGCGTAAAATGTTATTGGCCATGGCCTCCGATATGCGTGTGGTGTTGGTGCGCTTGGCGTCACGTCTGGCGGTGCTGCGCTATTTTGCCGAGCAAAAATTGCAAAATCAGGTGGTGCATGATTACGCTCGCGAAACCCTGGATTTGTATTCGCCCTTGGCCAACCGGTTGGGGATTGGTCAATTAAAGTGGGAATTGGAAGACCTGTCGTTTCGCTTTATGGAGCCGGAGGCCTATAAACGTATCGCAAAAATGCTGGAAGAAAAGCGCATGAGTCGGGAAAGCTTTGTCGATAGCGCGATCCGGCGTTTGAAAGCCGAATTGGTTGCCGCTGAAATCGAAGCTGAAGTGTTTGGCCGTCCCAAGCATATTTACAGTATCTGGAACAAAATGCGTGGCAAGTCGGTGGATTTTTCCGATGTCTATGATGTGCGTGCTTTCCGCGTCATCGTCGAGGATGAAAAAACCTGTTATACGGTGCTGGGCATCTTGCACAATATCTGGACTTCGATCCCCAAAGAATTTGACGATTATATCTCACGCCCCAAGCCTAATGGTTATAAATCGCTACATACGGTGGTGATTGCCGAAGACGGGCGCGCCATGGAAGTGCAGATTCGCACCAAAGAGATGCATCAATTTTCTGAATTTGGGGTGGCTGCGCATTGGCGTTACAAAGAGCGTAATGAAGCGACGAATATTGGTGGCCAGCAGTATGATGAAAAAATCGCCTGGCTACGCCAATTATTGGCCTGGAAAACCGATGTCACCGATGCGGTGGCTGCGCAAGAAGAGAGTCGCCGCGATTGGGTGGAAAAGCTCAAGGCCGCGACCCTGGATGACCGGATTTTCGTGCTCACCCCGCATGCGCGCGTGCTGGAGTTGCCCGTTGGCGCAACCCCGATTGATTTCGCTTTTTATTTGCATAGCGAAGTGGGTTATCGTTGTCGTGGTGCGCGCATCGATGGCGTGATGCTGCCCTTGAATACACCACTGCAAAATGGCCAGACGGTGGATATCATCACCGCCAAAAGTGGTTCGATTAATAGCGGCCCCTCGCGTGACTGGTTAAGCCCTGGTTATGCCGCCAGCCCGCGCACGCGCGCCAAGATTCGCGCCTGGTTTCATTCACTGGATCAACAGGAAACATTGAGCCATGGTCGAACCATCGTGGAAAAAGTACTGCAGCGCGAAGGTAAAACTTCGGTCAATCTGGAAGAGTTGGCGCGCAAAAATAAATTTGAAACACTGGAAGACTTTTTGCTGGCGGTGGGCAAGGAAGAATTTACCCCGCGCATGATTGAACAAAGCCTGCATCCTGAGCCGGATCTCAAGGTGGTGCCGGATGAAGAAGTGGTGGTCAACAAAAGCCGTGCCTCCAGCGTCACGCAGGGTGCAAAGTCGGGGGTATTGGTGGTGGGTACCGATGGTTTGATGACCACGCTGGCCAAGTGTTGCAAGCCTGCGCCACCGGATGAGATTGTTGGCTTCATCACACATGGGCGCGGGGTGTCGATTCATCGTGCCAGTTGTAAAAATTTCGCGGAAATGCGTTCGCGTTCGCCCGAGCGTGAAATTCCGACCACCTGGGGCAATACCGGGCACGATACCGTGTACCCGGTCGATATCTTTGTTATTTCCACCGATCGTCAGGGCTTATTGCGCGATATCTCCGAAGTGTTTTCGCGCGATAAAATCAATGTGATCGGGGTCAATACCCAAAGTAGCAAAGGCTTGGCACGCATGTCGTTTACCGCAGAAATTGTCTCCACTGCGCAATTGCAAAAGGCATTAACTGCGATTCATGAGGTGCACGGGGTCAAGGATGTGCATCGGCGTTAGTCGGGGTGCATGTTGTGCTGCTGCAGGCATCATGGTGCGCCATATCATGCGTTTCGGCCTGGATGGTAATATGATCGATGCCGTATTTACTCAGCAACATGGCTTTGACTTGGCCCAGTATGCTTGGCCAGTTGAGTAAATTCTCGACTTCAAGATGACCGATCAATGCGCTTTCCCCGTGTGACATTTCCCAGACATGTAAGTCATGCACAGAAATCACACCTTCAATGGTTTTTAAATCGGTGCCAACCTGAATATAGTCAATATGATGTGGCACGCCTTGCATCAGGAAGTGGTAAGAATCGCGCAATACGCCGATGGTGGATTTCAAAATCAGCAGTGAGACCAAAATCGACAGTAGCGGGTCAATTTGCATCCAGCCTGTGAAGATAACGATGATGCCCGCAGCGAAGGCGGCAACCGAACCCAATAAATCACCCATCACATGCACCAGGGCGGCGCGGGTGTTCAAATTACTCTCGCCATGGGTCAACATCCACGCCACCACCACATTGAGTAAAAAGCCCAGTCCTGCCACGATCATGACCGATTTGCCATTGACTTCACTGGGGTGCGAAAAGCGTGAAATGGCTTCAAAAATAATCCAGGCCACCAGCAACAACATGGCAATGGCATTGATGAAGGCGGCCAGGGCTTCGCTGCGGCCAAAGCCAAACGAATGTTTTTCTGACGGTGGGCGTTGGGCAATGATTTGTGCAATCAAGGCCAAACCCAGTGCCGCAGCATCGGTCATCATATGGCCTGCATCGGAAATTAAAGCCAGCGAATGCGCAAACCAGCCGGTAGCCGCTTCAACCAGGGCAAAACCCAAGGTTAAGCTCAAAGCCCAAATCAGTTTGCTGACATTTTTTGGTACATGGCTATGATTATGTTTGGCATCGCCACTGCCATGGTCATGTAAGTGTTCTGCGTGCTCAGCGTGTTCTGCGTGGTGACCGTGATGGCCGTGATGATTATGCATGGTTGAGTGAAAACTTGAGAATATCAGCCTGCAGTGTAAAGGAATTTCGCCTGAGGTTTGCTCTTGGTGCGCTAAATAAGTGCCGGGTTTGCGCCGCACTGCAAAAAAAGTTTGTTTCGTCCGGTTTAATCCTTGTATTTTGCTTGAAAGCTGACTATAATAGCTGGCTTCGGGCGGTTAGTTCAGCTGGTTAGAATACTTGGTCGACATCCAAGGGGTCGGGGATTCGAATTCCTCACCGCCCACCAGAATTTTTTGCAGTTTTTTTGATATGTCTGATTTTTTTATATAAGAGTGAGAAAGGCAGCATGGTTATGACACCGCGAACACCGAGCACCACTTGCCAACGCTGCTAATTGCCTGCTTTTCCCATATCCTGAAAAGAGCGCGGTTAGTCCGCGTTTTTTTTCGTCTACAGTTTTGTCTTTGCATGGCAATATCCTTTAAAACTATTTGACCAGCGTAACACGCCAGTTTGGCGCAGCCTGGTACAGGAGAAAATGATGGTTTCAGTTCGCCTTCCCGATGGTTCAGTACGTCAATATGATGCGCCGCAAACCGTGGCTCAAGTGGCTGCCAGTATCGGTACCGGCTTGGCCAAGGCTGCGCTGGCAGGTAAAGTTGATGGTAAATTGGTGGATACCTCGTATTTGATCGAGCAAGATGCTGATTTGGCCATTATTACCGATAAAGATCCGACGGGTCTCGAAGTAATTCGCCATTCCACCGCCCATTTATTGGCGTATGCAGTCAAAGATTTATTCCCGGAAGCGCAAGTAACCATTGGTCCGGTGATTGAAGATGGCTTTTTCTACGATTTTTCGTATAAGCGTGCGTTTACCCCGGAAGACTTGCAAGCGATTGAAAAGAAAATGCTGGAACTGGCCAAAAAAGACGAGCCAGTCACACGCAAAGTCTTGCCGCGCGATGAAGCGGTGGCGTATTTTAAATCGATAGGCGAGGCGTATAAGGCGGAAATCATTGAATCGATTCCGGCGGATCAAGACGTGTCGCTCTACACCGAAGGCGCATTCACCGATTTATGTCGTGGCCCCCACGTGCCCTCGACCGGTAAGTTAAAAGTCTTCAAGCTGATGAAGTTGGCGGGCGCGTATTGGCGCGGTGATTCGAAAAATGAAATGTTGCAGCGCGTGTATGGCACTGCCTGGGCCAAAAAAGAAGATCTGGAAGCCTATTTGCATCGCCTGGAAGAAGCGGAAAAGCGTGACCACCGCAAGCTTGGGCGTTTGTTGGATTTATTCCACATGCAGGAAGAAGCGCCGGGCCTGGTGTTTTGGCATCCTAAAGGCTGGAGTATTTGGCAGCAAGTGGAACAATATATGCGTCGCGTGTATCAGGAATGCGGCTACCAGGAGGTGAAAGCGCCGCAAATTCTGGATCGCAGCCTGTGGGAAAAAACCGGGCATTGGGATAATTACCGCGACAATATGTTTACCACCGACTCGGAAAACCGCCAATATGCGTTAAAACCGATGAATTGCCCTGGTCATGTGCAAATTTTCAAGCATGAATTGCGCAGCTATCGCGAATTGCCTTTGCGCTACGGCGAATTTGGTCAATGTCATCGCAATGAATCGTCCGGTGCGTTGCATGGCATCATGCGGGTGCGTGGCTTTACTCAGGACGATGGCCATGTGTTTTGTACCGAAGATCAAATTTACGCTGAAGTTTTAGCCTTTCATCCGCAGGCGATGCAAGTGTATGCCGATTTTGGCTTTTCCGATATTTCGATCAAACTGGCTTTGCGTCCGGACAATCGGGTGGGTTCCGATGAAATTTGGGATAAATCGGAAGAGGCCGTGCGCGCTGCCCTGCGTGGTTGCGGCGTCACCTGGGAAGAATTGCCGGGGGAGGGCGCATTTTATGGGCCAAAGATTGAATACCATTTAAAAGACAGTCTGGGTCGCCCCTGGCAGGTTGGCACGATCCAGGTTGACTTTAATACCGCTGAGCGTTTGGGCGCGACTTACAAAACCCATGATGATGATCGCAAATCGCCGGTGATGTTGCATCGGGCCATTGTGGGTTCGTTGGAGCGTTTTATCGGTATCCTGATTGAAAGCTACGCAGGCGCTTTACCGATGTGGTTGGCCCCGATTCAAGTGGCCGTATTGAATATTTCGGAGTCGCAAGCGGATTATGCGCAACAAATCAGTAAAAAATTGCAGAAATCGGGCTTAAGAGTGCATCTTGATTTGCGCAATGAGAAGATAACCTATAAAATACGCGAGCATTCTCTGCAAAAGCTCCCTTATATTTTGGTGTTGGGAGATAAAGAGCGGGATGCAGGCACGGTGGCCGTGCGCGCGCGGGGTAATCTCGACTTGGGTGTGATGCCAATTGAGACATTGGTGGAACGTCTGTTACTTGAAGTGTCCAATAAAACCGCTGCGCAATAATGCGCATGGCTTAATTTTTTTCTTTGTAAAGGAAACGGCAATAGCTACTGAAAAGTCGCATCGCATTAATGGCGAGATAACAGCCCCTGAATTGCGCTTGAGCGGCGTCGAAAACGAGCCGCTCGGCATAGTCAGCTTGGCTGAGGCCTTCCGCTTGGCGGAAGAAGCAAATGTGGATTTGGTGGAAATTGCGCCTACGGCGCAGCCTCCCGTGGCGCGCCTGATGGACTATGGAAAGTTCAAATATCAGGAGCAAAAGAAAGCCCACGAAGCCAAACTGAAGCAAAAAGTCATCCTGGTGAAGGAGGTCAAGTTTCGTCCGGGTACGGATGATGGTGACTACAACATCAAGCTGCGCAATTTGACCAAGTTTTTGGAAGATGGCGATAAAACCAAAATCACGCTGCGCTTTCGCGGTCGCGAAATGGCGCATCAGGACATCGGGTTCCGCATGTTGGAGCGCCTGAAGGCCGATTTGGAACCGTTCGGGCAGGTCGAGCAGTTTCCAAAGATGGAAGGCCGGCAAATGATTATGGTGCTGTCACCGAAAAAGAAAAAGTAAGGATTTGCAGGGGAAGTGGGGGTAAAAGCCCACGGGTTATAAGTTCACTTCCCATGCCAAATGGTGGTCGAGACAAGTCTCGTGCTGCCCAACAAGTGAAAGCAGGCACCCAAGTGTAGCGTTGTGCTACCACCTGCAATCATAAATAATGGAGCTGGCGAAAAGCCAGAGAGTACTATGCCTAAAATGAAAACAAAGAGCTCTGCAAAGAAGCGCTTTCGTGTCCGTCCCGGTGGGACAGTCAAATGTGGTCATGCGTTTAAACGCCACATTTTGACCAAAAAAACCACCAAAAATAAGCGCCAGTTACGTGGTATTTGCAATGTGAATGCAGCCGATGTTGGCTCAGTCATGCGCATGATGCCTAACGCTTGAATCTCACGAACAAGAAGGAGTTGCAATGCCAAGAGTAAAACGTGGGGTTACCGCGCGTGCCCGTCATAAAAAGGTTCTCGATTTAGCCAAAGGCTATCGTGGCCGTCGTAGTAAAGTCTATCGTATTGCCAAGCAAGCAGTGATGCGTGCTGGCCAATATGCCTATCGTGATCGTCGTAACAAGAAACGCGTATTCCGCGCTTTGTGGATCACCCGTATCAATGCGGCATCGCGTTCGCATGGCATGACTTACAGCGTGTTCATGAATGGCTTGAAAAAAGCCAGTATTGAACTTGATCGTAAAGTCTTGGCCGATATGGCTGTGATGGACAAACCCGCATTTGCGGCGATTGTCAATCAAGTGAAAGCCAAGCTGGCTGCGTAATTGCGCGCTGGATGCTGAAATTGAGTGCTGAAATCAAGCTGTGACCTCGAACGGGGCAAAGGGAAATCCTCTGCCCCGTTTTTTGCTTTCATTGGTCGCATGCCAAAGCGACATAAAATTTTACAGACTCGATTGCCTTATTTCCCTGAAATTTCCCTGAATTTCGCTGAATTTCGCTGAATTTCGCTGATACTCAACGCAGGAAGCAAATAGAATGACTACTCCCTTGGAACAACTCGTAAACCAGGCCCAGAGCGAATTTCTGGCGGCGCAAGATGCAGCCGCCCTGGAAAATGCCAAAGCACTGTACCTTGGTAAGACTGGTCAAATTACTGAACGCATGAAGGGCTTGGGCAAATTGCCGCCCGAGGAGCGTAAAGCGCAGGGCGCAGAGATTAATCTGGCCAAGGAAGCGATTGAAAAAGCGCTCACGCAGCGCCGTGACGCGATGGCGCAAGCGCAAATGGAACAGCGTTTGAATGCCGAAGCGATTGATGTGACCTTGCCCGGTCGTGGCCGCACCATTGGTGGGATTCACCCGGTGATGCGCACCTGGGAGAGGATTGAAGAAATTTTCCGCTCGATTGGTTTTGATGTGGCCGACGGCCCTGAAATTGAAAACGACTGGACCAATTTTACCGCCTTGAATAGCCCGGAAAACCATCCTGCGCGTTCAATGCAAGATACTTTTTATATCGATGGCAAAGACACCCAGGGCAAAACCTTGCTGTTGCGTACCCATACCAGCCCGATGCAGGTGCGCTACTCGCGCGTGCATCAACCGCCGATCAAAGTGATCGCGCTGGGCCGCACCTATCGGGTCGATAGCGATGCGACCCATTCCCCGATGTTCCATCAGGTTGAAGGCTTGTGGATTGCCGAAAATATCAGTTTCGCTGATTTGAAAGGGGTGTACCTGAATTTTGTG
>JBKJLF010000597.1:0-17516 GCA_046597185.1 Burkholderiaceae bacterium
CCCCCAAAACAGGGCAACTACCCCCCCAAAACGAAGTGTGGCTATCCCCCCTGCTTTGCCGCACATAGTTTCATTTTTAGCATGTAATGGATACGTTAATTTAATGGCAAGGTGTTGCATAATCGTTTTTTATCACCCATGATCCGTTTTCCGACTTGCTCAGGATCAAGCGGTTTTTCTGTTTTGAAATAGCATTTTGATAGAGGTTGGGATGATTTTAGCGAAGCATTTTTTTTTCCTTGATGCACCCCCAATCGCCGCGCCATCGTGCGCGCTGCCTGCTGCTTCCAAGCAAACACCCGCGCCAACACAGGGACCAGCACCCAAGCCCAAACGGTTGAGCATACCCAGGCGCGCACGTTACAACCAAATAGACCCCGCCCTTGGCCACTGGTACGCTGCACAACCCCACCCCGCGCCTGATCTGCCTTGCCGAAAGCACGGTCGCCGCCAATCGTTACCAGTTGATTTACAAATGGTTGGCGCGGCGGTAACTGCTTTTTATGCCGGAGCAATGGCCACGGTAGTGCCCAGTGAGCCGCCCCACAAATTGAACCTGCCAAATTATCTGACAAGACTACACGATGAATAGTTCTCTACTCCCAAGCAAGAACAGCTTACGCAAAGCAGAAGATTTGCTCGCCAACCACTGGCACGCCATAGAAGACTTGGCGGCCTTGCGAATCAACACAATACGCGCCTTTGAAACCGCCTGGCCCGCCCAAGAAGATAGTGCCAGCATCAGCAACGAACAAAGGCAAGCCGCATTGGCGCACTTGGTAACCTTACTCGTTGAAGGCAGCAGGGCAATTCAGGAATTAGTAGGCCAGGATATGGCATTGATCCCTGCATTGCACATGCTGGGTATTGCGGTGCCAGATCCTGCAGCGCATTCGCAAACATCAACCAGCGCACCCTATGCAACGGCATAAAGGAAAGCACATGACCAAGGTTACCCTCAATAAATTACGGACATTTTTTAATTTGGCGCAATGGATTATCCGTTGGTACAACCTCGACACGCAGGCGGCGCAAATGTATTCTTTTAACGCACTTTTAACGAGTCAAACGATGAAGCAAACTTCACCGAAAGCGGTTGCTGGCAATGCTTGCGTCCCCCAATAAAAAGCCCGGCAGCTTCCCTAGATGCCTGTAACGCAACGCAATCTGATGACGAATACGTTGACCCGCAGCAAGTGCGAGCAACTGGCAAAGCCTTAAGAGGCTGTCGCAAAAGGGTATACTCTGCGCGGGAATGACGATGGTGAGGACTGCAGGGGCTTTTGCGACACGCTCTTAAAGAGGGTGCTTGCCAACATATAATGCAGCAAATATTAAATTTTAAATTCCAGTTGAATCCGGAAGGTGGCATAAGTGCGGGTGTCGGTTTGCGCACTTTGCGCGCCGTTGCCGGTGATGACCAGACTTTCCGATTCGCCATCCCGATGCAACAGGTTGTTGGCCGAAAAGCGGATTTGCGTTCGGCCAGTTGAAACTTGGCTTCCAGCTCTACGCCGCTGGTATTGGCCCGGCCAAAATTGGCCGGACTGGCTACCCAGCGTCCATTTTGAAAGGTGGTGGTGCGGCGGATCAAATCGGTCAAATTGCGGCGAAACAAGTTCACGCTCATGATGCCGCTACGGCTTAAATAATGTTCAAACGCCAAATCGACCCCGGTGGCCAGTTCCGGGCGCAAATTCGGGTTGCCCTGGCTATCCGGGCGGGTCGCGCTGTTCAGGCGTGAGAGCGTGGGCGCGGCAGTTAAATCGGCCAGCGTGGGGGCGCGGTAGCTGCGGGTTAGCCCCAGCCGTACCTGGTCTTTGGTGTCACCCGGCAAACGCCAGACATTGTGCAATACCGGGCTGATCACGTGGCTGGTATTATCGATTTGATTGGCGCGTGTTTGGCTACTCGTAAGGATGCCTTCCCAGCGCAGGCCCAGGTTGGCAGACCATTTGGGCGTAATATCCCATTCATCTTGCACAAAGGCGGATACATGGCGGGTGCGCGCCGATACCGTGTCGCCGGAGGTGATAAATTCAGCCTGGCCATTGTTGATCGAGCCGCTGGTTTGATCGCGCTGCCCGACTTCGATATCCGCACCCAGCGCCAGCAGATGGCTGCCCGGCAACATGTCCGGATGCAAGGGACGGGTGTATTTGCCGCCCAGATTGACGCTGCGGTCTTTGGTTTTATTGGCATCGGCAATGGTGTTCAGTCATTGCAGCAATCAGGGATGCGGATTTCATAATCGGGCCAGGCAGGTTAGGTAGATGCGTTGGGTAAATACGTATTGTACAAAAAAAGCCCGCATCTTCATCGTAGAATGATGCGGGTTAAATCCATTGGCTCAATTCAAATGGAGAGGCTTGAGTTAGCAACTATATAGGCTCTTTCGCAAATTCGGCCATGGTTTTACAATCCCTTACCCGAAACCAGCCCTTGATACATGCTGATACAAATGAGGGGGGATTGCAGAAATGCGTGGTGAGGGTGAAGTTGGCTGGCGCATTGTCAACTATTATCAACTATAATCACGGATTCTTATTGATTACCTTTTGGGAACGAATATGGTGAGCTTACCGGATAATCACCCTGAACCGGGTTTTGTACAAAAAATCACCAATCGCGCTGATTTGGCTGCACGGGTTGCCTGTTTGCCGCAGCCCGTGGTGTTGACCAATGGTGTGTTTGATATCTTGCATCGCGGCCATGTCACCTATTTGGCACAGGCGCGCGCGCTTGGGTCGGCCTTGGTGGTGGCGGTCAATACCGATGCCTCAGTGAAACGCTTGAATAAAGGGCCGGAGCGCCCGATCAACACCTGTAACGACCGCATGGCCGTGCTGGCGGCGCTGGAGGCGGTGAGTTTGGTGGTTGAATTTGATGAAGATACGGCGCTCGAAGTGGTGCAGCAGGCGCACCCGGATATTTATGTCAAGGGTGGCGACTATCAAATGGATGCCATTCCCGAAGGGCAGGCGGTGTTGGCCTATGGTGGCCGGGCCGTGGCGATTGCCTTCGATTATGATCGCTCCACCACGCAATTGCTGGCCAAAGTGAAGGCTCAGTCGGCACAAGATTGAGTAAGCAAAGCGCCCGCGCCAAGGTTATTGTGCCAGTGGTTTGATGCTAATTTGCAGGGTCAAGTTTCCTGCTTTTTCAAATTCAAGCGTGAGCGGCAGGGTTTTGCCAGCTTGCAGTGGCTGCTTCAGGCCGATCAACATCAGGTGCGCGCCTTGGCCGGGTTGCATTACCACTTTGCCGCCTGCTGGCAAGGGAAGGTCGTCCAGCTCACGCATGCGCATGATGCCGCCGTCCATGCTGCTGGTGTGCAGTTCCACCCGTTCAGCCACGGGCGAACTGACGCGGCGCAATTTATCGCCCTGTTTGCCCAGATTTGCCAGGTTTAAGTAAGCCGCACCGTTGGCTTGTTTGGGCACGGTGCTGCGCGCATAGCCATCGTTGACGCGAATCGTGCCAACTTGGTTGGGGGCGGCCAGGGCCGCTATCGACCAAAACGACCAAAAGCTCAATAGCGCAATGACACATAGCCTGCGTAGGGAATAGAAATTTGCTTGCATGGAAATCCTCTTAATTGCCGTCAATAAAACCATTTTGCCGCCATGCTTCATATACCACAATGGCGACGGTATTGGATAAATTCAAACTGCGGTTGCCTTCGCGCATCGGCAGGCGGATGCGTTGGGTGGTGGGGAAGCTATTGCGCAAATCCGGGTGTAAGCCGCGTGTTTCCGAGCCAAACACAAACACATCGCCCGATAAAAATTGGGTCTGCGCGAAGCAATTGGAGCCATGGGTGGTGAGGGCGAACATGCGGGCTGGGTCGGGTTGTTGGCGATCCATAAAAGCTTGCCAATCGGGGTGGACTTGCATGCTGGCGTATTCATGATAATCCAACCCGGCGCGGCGCATTTTGGCGTCGTCCAGCGGAAAACCCAGTGGTTCAATCAAATGCAATTGCGCGCCGCTGTTGGCGCATAAGCGAATGATATTGCCAGTATTGGGTGGGATTTCGGGTTCAACCAAAACAACGTGGAACAAGCGCTTCTCCTCGTGCAAAAAAAACAGCCATGAAAGACATCAATAAAGAGCGTGAGTATACTATGTTGTGGCAAATTCAGGCATGGTTATTGATTCACAGCGTTCGCGACTGAGCGGATTGCATGATTTCGCGTTGATCGCTGTAAAATGGGGCCTGTTTGCGTTGTACTCTGCGTTTGCCCGGTATTTTGGAATGGAAAAGTATGGCAATACAATTGAAACCTGATAATGTTGCTGTCAATGAAATGGATCACATACCCGGATTGCGCGCCGTGTTGCGGGACGCCACGCGCGCGGCGCATCACCGTATCGATCATCATCCCATGTTGGCACCCCTGCTGCGGCCGGGTTTGAGTTGGTCGCATTATTTACTTGTTGTGCAAGTATTCCTCAATTTCTATCAGGCCTTACAACCGCGCCTGATGACTGCGCTTGAATGCTTGTCAGGCGCGGTGGGTGGCTATGTTTTGGCCGACCGCATCGCATGGTTGCAACAAGATTTGCTGGATTTGGCTGACAAGGCCGCTGATTCCGCTGATTCCTCCATTGTCGATGATGCCGGACTTGCCAATGTGCGCTGGGTGTTGCCCACGCTCACGCAAGCGCCTGCGCTCGCTGGTGCTTTGTATGTGGTGGAAGGATCTGCTCTTGGTGGCTTGGTGATTGCCAAACAACTGCGTGCCACATTGGGGATTGATGCAAACCGGGGCGCGCGCTTTTTTAACGGATGGGGCGACGCAACGCACCAAAAATGGGACAGTTATTGTCAATTTGCCACATTAATCTGTCCAGCAGCTTCACAAGCGCAGGCAGCAGCGGCGGCGGCTGACGTGTTTGAGGCGCTGGCGCGGGGGTTGGATGACGTATGGGCGATGCAGCCAGAGACGGAGGCAGTGTATGAATGAGAGCACAACCGCACGACTTGATATCGCTTTGCAGCGTTGCGCTTCGGAGCAAATTCAATTTGCCGGGGCGATTCAAGGGCATGGCGTGCTATTGGTGGTGGATGAGGCTGGGCTGTTGCGCATGGCCAGCGATAATCTGCAAACTATTTTTGGCTGTTCTGCCGAAGAGGCTTTGGCGCATCCTGTTGCCGAACTGATCGGTGAGGCCGGGTTGCTGCAATTGCGGTCAAAGCTGGCGCGGTCAACTGAACCGGGTTATACGGTTGGTTTTGCGCTGGATCAGCAGTCGGGTGCAGGCGGGCAAGCCGCGCTGTGGGCAATGGCGCATCGATCCGGGTCATTGCTGATAATTGAATTGTCTGTTCAGGTGCCAACCGACACGGCGCAGCAAGACCGCTTTCTGGCCGTTAAACAGATTCTTGGCCATAACGGCCATGCTGCCGATGTCGAGCGCTATTGTGACTATATTGCCCGCACCATCCACCAAATGACCGATTTTGACCGGGTAATGGTGTATCGCTTCGACAGCCGCTGGAATGGGGACGTGGTTGCGGAAAGCCGCAACGAAGCATTGCCTGCCTTGTTGGGCCATCATTTTCCCGCGTCCGACATTCCACCCCAAGCGCGCGCCCTGTATGAAAAGAATCTGATGCGCGTTTTGGTCGATGCCGAGGCGGCCACGGTGCCGATTATTCCGGCGCACCATCCGCCGCTGGATTTAAGTTTTGCAACTTTGCGCGCCATTTCACCGGTTCACATCGTATATGTGCGCAATATGGGGGTGCGCTCGACGATGACACTGTCGCTGATGCACGAGGGGCGCTTGTGGGGTTTGGTGGCCAGCCATAGTGCAAAGGTCAAACGACTCAGTGCCCCATTGGTTGAGGAACTGGCTTTTGTCGGCAAAATTGTCGGCATGCGTTTAAGTGCGCTGGAAAATTCAGCGCGCCTGAAATCGATGGACAGTGTGCGGCAAAGGCTGCAACGGCTGAACGAAAAAATCCGTCATGCCAGCGACATTCATTTTGCATTTCGTCATTTGCAAGATGATTTTTTGGGCTTGGCGCATGCTTCGGGCAGCTATATTGTGTTTGGCGATCAAAGCTACACCATTGGAGAAGTCCCGCCTGCCGCCGATTTGGTGGCCTTGCTGGCGTGGATAAGGCAGCAGGCATTGAAAGACGGTGTTTTTGTTACCGATAGCTTGTCTGAAGCCTACCCGCCTGCCAAGGCGTATGCGCAACTGGCTTCGGGCTTGCTGGCGGTGGCGCTGGATGCGGATAACAGCAACTTTATCTTTTGGTTTCGGCCTGAAACGCTGCGCACCATCCCCTGGGGCGGCAGCCCATATGCCAATGTGGTTGCGGACGAACTGGGGCCACGGATTGATCCGCGCCGTTCCTTTGCGGTGTGGATGGAAACGGCGGGCGGTTTTTCTGCGCCGTGGTTGAGTTCAACCGTGGATGCGGTGACCATGTTTTCGTTTGCGGTGGTGCAATTGTTGATGCAACAGGTGCGCCAGGAGGCGGTGGTTGCGGTGGCGGCGAGTCAAGCCAAGACTGAATTTGTGTCCACCGTGAGCCACGAACTGCGCACCCCACTCACGTCGATTAGCGGTGCGCTTGGCCTGGTGTTGGGTGGCGTGCTGGGCGCGGTGCCGCCGCAGATGAAGTCGGTGCTGGATATCGCCCATCGCAATGCGCTGCGGTTGTCGTATTTGATTAATGATTTGCTGGATATCGAAAAAATCGTGGCAGGAAAAATGCGGCTGGAGAACCAGATGCAGCCGCTCATGCCGCTCATTGAGCAATCGCTGGAATCGATCAAGGCTTACGGCGAAAAATATCAGGTCAGTTTCGTTTTGCTGGCGGGCGAGGCGCAGGCGCAGGCGCAGGGGCTGCGGGAGCCGATACAGGTCTGCGTGGATGGCAACCGCCTGCAACAGGTGCTGGTCAATTTATTATCGAACGCGGCCAAGTTTTCGGCCTCGGGCGCACAGGTGCAGCTTGAAGTGAAGCAGACCGATTTGCGGGTGCGGGTGAGCGTGATCGACCACGGGGCGGGCATTCCACCTGAATTTCGTAGCCGTATTTTCCAAAAATTCTCCCAGTCCGATGTCTCCAATAACCGCGCCAAGGGTGGCACCGGTTTGGGCCTGGCGATTAGTCGGGAGTTGATTGAAGCGATGGGGGGCACGATTGATTATGACTCGGTGCCGGGCCAGGGTTCGCGCTTTTATTTTGACTTGCCGGTTTGGGGCGGGGTCAATCCGGCGTAACAGGTGGTGCGGGCGGTGGGGTGCGGGCAAACACCAAATTGCTCACGCGGCTGGCACCGTAGCGTTTTAACAGGTGGGCCAATTCATTTAAGGTGGCCCCGGTGGTCATCACATCATCGATCAAGGCTACATGTTGCCCGGCAACCTGGTCGTGCGCTTCGCCCGCCAGTGCGAACGCGCCTTGCACGTTGCGGCTGCGCGCCTTGATGTGCAGCAGCGATTGGGCCTGGGTGTCACGCAAGCGTATCAACGCGCGCGGCAGCACGGGTAGCCCTAAGCCGCGCGCCAGCGGTTTGGCAATTTCCAGCGCCTGATTGAAACCGCGTTCTTGCAAGCGTTGGCGGCTTAATGGCACGGGTAGCAAGCGGGTCGGCAGGGCGGGCAAATGGCGTGTTTGCAATACTGCATCCAACAGCATGTGCGCAAACAGCGTGGCGTGGTTGAGTTGGTGGCCAAATTTCAGCGCCCACACCAAGTGATCAAACGGAGCCTCATAATCGACGGCCACCACGGTGTCATCATAAGCGGGTTCGGTTTGCAGGCAGTGCTGGCAGCGTAATAAATCACCGGGCAAGCCGCATTGTAAACAGCGTGCCAGTGGCGCAGGCAAATAGCGCTCGCGGCAATAGCTGCACATTGGTTCGCGCCCCGGGTGCTGGCATAGGGCACAATGGCCCGGCAAGAGCCAATGCCCGAGGCGGGATAAATGCTGGAATACGGCGCGCATAATGGTTAGAAATCGTAAAAAACCGGCAAAGTTGGTGAAAATGGCGAAGCAGCGAAAACAGCTAAAAAAGTAAAAACAGTGCCAACGGTAAAATCGACTACCTGGCCTTAAAGCCGGGCGTTGGTATGCAGCCGCTGCCAAATACGCTCACGCAAGGCTTGCGCCGCTTGCTGGCTCAAGTAAGGCATATGCAGCGCTCTTTTGCGTCGGGAGCCACCCTGGGTATCGGCTTGCAAGGTTTGCATGCCAAGGCGGCGATCCAGTGGGCTGCTGCTTAAACGCAGCGCTTGCAGGCGTGAGGTGGCAACAATCACCCAGCGCTTATGAAATACCCCGCTGCGAAAGAGTAAAATTTCGCCGCTTTCGGCATAGCCCGCAAAGCCTTGCCATGCCCGTGCGTGCGCGACCAATGCCGCCATCAACAAGAGCAGCCCCAGCACCAAAAGCGGCCAGGGCAAGCGCCACCCGAGTGCGTGATCCAGCCAAAACAAGCCCCCAATGGCGGGCAGCAACCAGCGCACCTGGCCCAGCAGGCGGCGCTTGGCCGCCAGCGGCAAGCTTTGCCACTGCAATTGATCCCACTCCAGCTTGGGCAAGCACAGCCGCAGCAAGGCTTGCGCCTGTTCCATGGTGGCGATGGGGGCCAGTTCGGTGAAATTGTCATCGGCCCCCAATTTGTCGTGTCGATCATGATGATTGCTGCCTACCACCGTCACAGCCAGACGACATCGTTGAAAGCGCCGATGCAGCCAGCTTTCTTCCAGCAGCCAGCGTTGCAGGCGCGGCAGGCGGGCGCTGGTGCGTACTTGCGTGCCCAGGCCATGCTCGGCCAGCAGCCGTTCGCCTTCCAGCTCCAGCGTGAAGCCTTGGTAGCGTAATAAGGCTAATACCACCGAGAGCAAGCGCAGCAAGATAAACGCGATGACAAACACCATTATAACGCCCACAGCCAGCCGAAACTCGTGGTGGCTGGCAATTTGGGCATCCAATAAAGCTTGAATGCCAGCGGTGAGTGCGTGCAACTTTTGTGCGAAAAAATTGCGTAAGGCATCTTTTTGCATAATCGCGCCAAATACAACTGCGGCGACCACCATGCCACGGTTGGAAATGAGTCCCAAACGTAGAATTTCTGCCAGTGGCAATTGATGCACTATGCGGCGGGATGCCAAACCAGCCGCCACATCGTCAGCTGCCACATCGCCCGCCAAAGCAGGTATGGCGCTGCCGTGATGGCCTCGCAGGACAGCTTCCAATTCAGTCGCGGCGGCGTTGCTTATTACCCGCATTATCGCTTCCGGCTTTTTGCCGGAAGCCGATTCAAGGCGCAATTCAGTTACGCCCAGAATACGGTGCAGAAATTTGCGCCGTTGGCTGACGTTCTGGATGCGCGCCAGTGGAATATGGCGCAGCGTGCGATCAAGTACGCCGTCGCGAATGATCAGCTCATCGGCGCTGATCTGGTAGCGATACAGCCAGGCGCGTAGCCCGGACCACAGATAGATTGGCGCGATAATCACCATGGCCCATAGCGCCCAGCGATTTTGGTTTTGGCCCAGCACCAGTAAGCCGAACAGGGGGAACAGTAATTTG
The DNA here is from genome assembly GCA_046597185.1 of Burkholderiaceae bacterium. Lineage (GTDB taxonomy): Bacteria > Pseudomonadota > Gammaproteobacteria > Burkholderiales > Burkholderiaceae_D > CAMBDR01. The sequence continues at coordinate 9,566 of JBKJLF010000597.1, forward strand.
GGGGTCAGGCTGGCGAAATAAAACACCCACGAGAGCGGGTGCAGGCGTTGGGCATCGGACGTGATGCTGTCACTCATGTGCGCCTCGCTCGGTGGGCAGTAGCGCCAAGCGCAAGGCATGCGCTTGTTCGACGGGCAAGCCCTTGATGCGGATTTCATTTTCATGCGTACCCGCCGTGTACAGCGAGAGCGTGGCCATGGCCCAACGCCGATCCAGTGGGCCTTGATGTACATCAATGTGCTGCAAGCGCACGATCGGCACCCACACTTCGCTACGCCACCAGACCCCGCTGGTTAACATCACACCATAGTCGGCGTGGTGCTCGGCCTGATAGTGGACAAAGCGTTGCCCTGCATACCACCAGCCCAGGCCGCCCGGCAAAGCCATGGTCGTTAGCAGTAGCAAGACGCTGCCGGGGGCGGCCCAGGGCGAGTCTGTCATCTCGGGAATAAAACGTAAGCCCAGCCAGATCAGTAAGCCCAAGAGGGTATAACTCAGGCTGTACAGCCAGCGCCAGGTGAGTAGCAAGGTGGGCATTTTGGGGATTGGAGTGATCTGGCTGTCGGGTTCCATGCAAATTCCTGAAAAAAGGGAGGGGCAGTGCACGTGCCCCTGAACGGTCTATTCGATGCCGTGCATCAAACTCTTGACCCACTTGCTCATCAACATCAATACCACGCCAGCGGTGATTGGAATGGCGGTGAAGATCAGGAAAAAGGTGCTGAGCGAATATTGTTTGCTGATCTGGACAATCAGTCCACCAGTCAGGCCTGCCAGCAGTTCGGCAATTGCCGTCATGGTGAACCAGATGCCGAACATCAAACCCAGCAAGCGCGGTGGAGAGAGTTTGCTGATCAGCGATAAGCCCACGGGCGAGACGAATAATTCACCCATGGTGTGCAGTAAATAGGCGAGGATCAGATAAATCATGCTCACCGATGCGGTCTTGGCACCGCTGGCAATGTCGGATGCGCCATAGGCCAGCACGCCAAAGCCCAGACCCAGCAAAATCAAGCCGATGCCAAATTTGACGGTGCTGTTCGGGTTCCAGTGGTCTTCAAAAATTCTGGACAGTCCCGGTGCCAAAATCACCAGGAAGAAGGAATTGAGCGTGCCAAACCAACTGGCAGGCACACTGCTCTTGGCATCGCTAAATTCACGTGCCAGCATCCAGATTACCAGACCCCAGATCACGGTCAGGGCCAAAACCAGCAACAGGTTGGGTAACGCGTGGCGGGCATAGGTGGCGGCCACCAGTTTGATCAACAACCATGTCAAGACGATGGTGGGCACCACGGTCATCAGGGTATTGCACAGTTTGAAGATCAGGCCCGAGCTGCCAACCAGCGCCCGGTCGGTGTAGGAATTGGCGAAAATGGTCATTGAACCACCCGCCTGTTCAAATGCCATCCAAAAGAAAATGGTGAAAAACGAGAAAATACCGATGGCCAGCAGGCGATCACGCACCACATGGCCCACTTCATCATCTTTGCTGGCGGCGGTAACAGCTTTGTTCTTGACCAGGCCAATATCACCAAAAATGCCCTGGGTGAAATAAAATTGCAAGGCACCGAGAATCATGAAGAAACCAGCCAGACCAAAACCAAATGACCAAGAAATTTTTTCACCGATATAGCCACACAGCAAAATACCAAAGAAAGCGCCAGCGTTAATACCCATATAGAACAAGGTGTAACCCGCGTCACGGCCAGCGGCATCATCTTGCTTGTAGAGTTGGCCGACAATGGCCGAGATATTGGGTTTGAAGAAACCGGTTCCCAGGACGATCAATCCCAAACCAGTAAAAAAAGTGGGTACGGTATCAAACGTCAGGCAAATATGTCCGGCAGCAATGATAAAGCCACCAATCACCACCGAGCGCCGTGCGCCGAGATACTTGTCCGCGATCAGGCCACCGAAGATGGGTGTCAAATACACCAAAAAACCGTAAATCCCGTACAGTCGAAGCGCCGTTGGTTCTTCCCAACCCCACCCGCCCTTACTCGCTGTCGTAACCAAAAACAACACCAGCAAGGCACGCATGCCGTAATATGAAAACCGTTCCCACATTTCTGTAAAAAACAGCACAAACAAGCCTTCCGGGTGGCCCAAAATGGTGGGTAGGCCAGATTTGTTCTGACTATTCAATCGCTTCTCCTCGATTTTGATATCGTCTATTGATCAATAGATTGATTTTCTTGTGGCGCAAAGCCAACGCTAGCCGAGAGTATCAGCCGCACTGCGAATGCTGTCAAGCTGTACACGTCGAAACGAAGATTGTTTTGTGGCGTTAAGGAGAAAAGCAAGAAAATTTGCTGCGGGATAGAGAGGATGTCGCAAAAGACCCCCACAGCCCGTACCTTCGTCATTCCCGCGCAGGCGGGAATGACGGGGCGACCGTCGCCGGGCGGCGATCTGCGCGCCGACCCGGACAACATTGGGAGATTACATATAGGCCGCCAACGCACCCTTCATCTTTTTGAGCGCAGCCGTTTCAATTTGCCGGATACGTTCAGCCGAAACACCAAATTCATCGGCCAAGGTGTGCAGGGTAGCACCGCTGCCATCATCATTGGCTAACCAGCGTGCTTCCACGATGCGGCGCGAACGGTCATCCAGTTTGGACAAGGCGCTTTCCAGCCCTTCCGAATGCAAACGCGTGGTTTGCCGCGCTTCCAGCACCTTGGTCGGTTCATTCGCTTCCGACGATAAATACGCGATAGGGGCGAATTTATCATCTTCATCATCGTTGGGGGCTTCCAGCGCAATATCATGCCCACTCAGGCGGGTTTCCATTTCGATGACTTCTTCGCGTTTTACATCCAGCGACTTGGCCAGTTCATCGATTTGCCCCGGTGTCATCGCATCCAGCCCGGTTTTATGGCTGCGCAGATTGAAGAACAACTTGCGCTGGGCTTTGGTGGTGGCCACTTTGACCAAACGCCAGTTCTTCAAAATGTATTCATGCATTTCTGCCTTGATCCAGTGGATCGCATACGACACCAGGCGCACGCCTTGTTCCGGGTCGAAGCGCTTTACCGCCTTCATCAAACCGATATTGCCTTCCTGAATCAAATCAGCGTGCGGCAAACCGTAACCCAGGTAACCACGGGCAATCGACACCACCAAACGTAGATGCGATAGCACCAACTGTTGCGCGGCCGCCAAATCGTTATCATCGCGCAAGCGCTGCGACAGCGACACTTCTTCGTCGGCAGTAAGCATGGGCAAGCGATTCACCGCAGAAATATAGGCGTCCAAATTGCCCAAATTGCCGGTAAAACCGAGGCCTAATGCATTTTTGCCTACCGGAACCAGCGCGGCCTGTAAAGATGCAGCGTTCATGTGATCTCCTAACTTATATTCAAGCAAGTAATACGGGTAAATGATATTAAATCGTAATGGTGTAGATGGTGCGTTTTTCCAGATTCCAGCGTTCGACAAACCAAATCGCGCCAGGTTCCATCAATCCAGCAGTATATTAGCACTCTCTTGTGATGAGTGCCAATAGACGCTCTTAATCGGGGTGATATGCTTTAATTATAGTAAATAATGCCACGAAGCGTTGATCATTTCATTTTAGTCTATATTTTTAAAATAGCCTTGTTCTATATTAAAAAAATTAAATTTAGTTTTAGAAGATGGGGGTGAATGTTGTCATTTCAAGAGAATTCAGGTGCGAATGCGCGCCAAATGTCGTTTTACGCATAAAAATGCGCCAAACAAGCCAAGTGCGGCGCTCACGCCCAGCAAAATAAGGCTGGTGGCCCAGCCCAGTGCTTGCAATTGAAATTCCGACGCATACAGCCGGGCAAATTCGGCCAGCATGGTGTTGAATGGCTTGAGCGACAAGGCTACCGCCGCCAAGGCCAGCACGCCCGCGCTCAAGCCCAGCGCGGCACCGGTGTAATAAAACGGGCGGTGGATGAAGGCATCGGTTGCGCCCACCATTTGCGAAATTTCAATTTCATCCAGTTGCGCCATCACTTGCAAGCGCGTGGTGTTGAAGACCGCCGCCACCACCACCACCGCCAGCGTGGCGGCGATAAACGCCAGCGCCATACGCAAAATCGATAGCAGCGACGCCAGCCGCTTGACCCAGGCCGAATCAACCTGCACCGTTTCCACCCCCGGCAATTTGCGTAAATCGCCGGCAATGGCATCGATGCGTAGCGCATCGCTGGCGTTGTCAAAGCCTTCCAGTTGCAACACATAGCTGTCCGGCAGCGGGTTTTTGCCCAGCGTGGCGAGCACATCGGTAATGCCGCTGCGGTTGCGTAAATCGTCCAGCGCGCTTTCACGCGAGATAAAGCTGATTCTGGCTTTCTTGTGTTGCTCATCGAGTAAGCGCTTGATCAGTGGTGCCACCGCTTGCACTTGATCGCGCCCGGCATCAAGCGCCATGAAGACGCTGATTTCTGGCTCTACCGCCAATTGTTCCGAGCGCGGACGCACGTTTTCCAACAGCGTCAGCCCGGCAATGGGCAAGGCCAGCGCAATCGCCACCACCAGCACATTGAGAAAAAAGCCAAACGGCGATTGGCGTAAATGGCCCCAGGCGGCCTTGATGGCAAAGAGATGTTGTCGTAGCCAGACGCTCATAAGGCCTCGCTTTTGTGTGGGCGCAATTGCCCTTGTTCCAGATAAATGACGCGTTTGGCGCTGTTGATGACCGGTTCGTCATGGGTCGAAATAATACAGGTGACGCCGGCTTCATTAAACTTGGTCAGCGCTTCCAATACTCGGGTGGCGGCCGCGCGATCCAGGTTGGCGGTCGGTTCATCGGCCAAAATAATTTGCGGCTTGTTGACAATCGCGCGCGCAATCACCACCCGTTGTTGCTCGCCGCCCGAGAGCGACGGCGGATGTTGTAGTGCCTTAGCTCTCAAACCCACCCGCTCCAGCGCCGCACGTGCGCGCGATTCGGCGTCGACGGGCGGCGTACCGGCCACGATTAACGGTAACATCACATTGGCCAGCAAGCTGCGATCATCCAGCAAGCGAACCTGCTGCAAAATCAAGCCAAGATTACGACGTAGCAGCGGCAAACCAATCGACTTGATCTGGCCGATATCCTGTCCGTTCACCAAAATTTTGCCGGAACTGGGGCGCTCCATGGCGGCGATCATTTTTAACAGGGTCGATTTGCCCGCTCCGGATGGCCCCGCCAAAAACACCAATTCGCCGCGTGTGATTTGGAACGAGATATTCGACAAGGCCACACCGGCACCCGGATAATCTTTCGAAACCTGGCGAAATTCGATCATGGGCGCAGCATGGCTGCCTGCATTGCTGCCTGTTGCGTTGTCTGACTCGTTGCTGTTTGGGTCGTTTGTCATGGAATGGTTCCGCCAGGGTGGAGGGTTTAATCGTTGCCCAGCAGCGCATTGACAAATTCGCTGGCGTTAAAGGCTTGCAAGTCTTCAATCCGTTCGCCGACACCAATAAAATAGACCGGAATTGGCCTTACCCGAGCAATGGCCGCCAGAATGCCACCCTTGGCCGTGCCATCGAGCTTGGTAATCACCAGGCCCGTCAATTGCAGCGCATCGTCAAACGCTTTTACTTGCGCCAGTGCATTTTGCCCGGTATTGCCATCAATCACGAGTACCAATTCATGCGGTGCACTTTCCATACCTTTGGCGATGACGCGCTTGACCTTTTTCAGCTCTTCCATCAAATGCAATTGGGTTGGCAGGCGGCCAGCGGTATCGACCATCACCACATCGATATTTTTGGCCCGTGCCGAAGCCACCGCGTCAAACGCCACTGCTGCCGGGTCGCCCGATTCTTGCGCAATCACCGTCACATTATTGCGCTGACCCCACACCGTCAATTGCTCGCGCGCAGCCGCGCGGAACGTGTCACCCGCCGCCAATAACACCGATTGTTGATGCGCCTGCAAATGCTTGGCCAGTTTGCCAATGGTGGTGGTTTTACCCGCGCCATTGACGCCGGCAATCATCATCACCAAGGGTTGATGCCGACCCAGCACGAAGGGCTTTTCCAGTGGCGACAATAATTCCAGCAGCAGGGTTTTGAGGGCGGTTTTAACCTGCGCCGCTTCCAGTAATTTTTCTTCTTTTACTTTGCGCTTTAAACCGTCGAGCAAAAATTGGGTGGCATCCATGCCCGCATCGGCCATCAATAGCGCCGCTTCCAGTTCTTCGTATAAGTCATCATCGATTTTTGCACCGACGAATAACAGGCTTAAATTGGCCGAGGTTTTCGCCAAACCCGCTTTGAGCCGCTCAAACCAGGTGCGTTTGGGCGGTGTGTCGGTAACCGTAGCAGTAACCGTAGTAGTAACCGTAGTAGTAACCGTATTAATAACAGCGACACTAACAGATGCACTAACAGCGGCAGCGGGCGGGTTATCGGCCAGTGCTGCAGTGGGCGCAGCGGCGACGGGTGCCGCTTCGGGGGAAAGGGGGAGCGCCAAATCACCCGTAGCGATGGGCGCGCTGCTATCGGGCGTCGTTTTTTTCTTGAAGAAACTAAACATTGTATTTAAATATCATTTCAATAAAGGTTGGGCGGCAAAGCAATCTGGCCTTTATTGTAACAGAGGCTGAGCGCTTGGCCGCATATAAACCTTATCCTGCTATCCAATCTGATTGAGTTTTTGTCGGGTATTGCTTACGGTTGCTTTTTTGCCTGCTTGTTGGCATTCTCATGGGCATTCTCATTGGCACTGCCTGACTCAAGTTGCAGTAGCCGCTCACTATAATCGCGATATTGAACAAAAAAGTTTTCGGCTTGTTGCCAATTGTGTTTATCCGTTTGTATTTGTCCCAGCCGCAAAGCATTGGCCGCCAGGTTTTTCAAGGCATCGCGCGAATCGGGCATATGGCGCAATAATTTGAGTAAAATCAGGTTGGACGATTGCAAGGCTTGAATCGCGCTGGCAGGTTTGCCCCGTTTATATTCAACCTCCGCCAGCGTTTGCAGGGTTTGCGCGCGTCGGATTAAGGCCGCCTGGCTTAAATTTTCATCGCTGGACCAGGTAAAATAGTTCAAGGCTTTGGTGTCGATATCATCCAACAAATCCAGGCGCGCCAAAGGGTGCAGTTTATCGGCAATGTCCTTTAGCATAAAGCCGATTAATCCTTCCGCCTCAAATTGTCGTTGTTGCGCCTGCCGCTGGGCTGACAGGGCCGACAAGCCCAGTCCAACGGCCAATAAGGCTAGCACCAGGATCGTGCCCAGTACCGCCAGTCGCAAGCGTTTGCGCCATTGGGTGCGCGCGGTGGACGCTTTAATCAGTGCCTGTTCCTGGGGGCTAAGCGAAAATTGAGTCAAATTCAGCAGGCTATATGCATCATCGAGTTGGCTGCCTTCGGGAATCAATAAATCGGCGCTGTGGTCAGCTTGTTGCCAGCGCGTGGCCAACTCACCGACACGGTCACGAATTTGTAAGGCATGCCGATGTGTACCTATCCATTCCATCACGCGCGGCCAGCGCCGCAACAGCGCTTCATGGGCCACCCCAAAACCGGGCGCGCCATCCACCAGTTCGCTCACAAACAGGCGCGATTCAACCAGCGCATTGACCACAATACGCTCCTGTTCATCCTGCAATGATGACCATGCCGCGCGTCGGCTGGTGACGGCTTCCTGGTTCGACCTGATGGTGCAAACCAGCGATAACAGGCGTGGCAGGCAGCGCCGCTGGCTACCTGACAAAGTGTGAATGACTTGCTCGGCACGCCGCCCCAACACGCCTTCAATACCGCCTTCACTGCCACCCAGTTGCTGAAATGCCTCAAAGGATAATACCCCTTCCGGGCTGCGCAAGCGGTATAGCTCGTGCAAGGTGTATTGCAGCAAAGGCAGCGCGTCCGGGTTGCCAATGGCGCTTTCGCACAATACTTCATCCAGTTTCAGATGCGATTGCGGGTCCAGAGCAAAACTCAAATTGGCGGCCAGCGCCGGTAGCCGGATCATTTGC
>JBKJLF010000642.1:0-14670 GCA_046597185.1 Burkholderiaceae bacterium
CGTTGGCATTGGCGGTGTTGTTGATTACCTCTTTGACAGCCACGGCGATCTTGTGTACCTTGTTTTTTGGCTCACCCATTTGGTGATCTCCCCATTTCGTGAAAAACCCGCTAAAACCTCAATTTTGCATCAAATTCTATGGGGAAAACGAGAAAAATGGAGACATTCTTATGGACTGCCAATTTCAACTGAGGAATCTAGGATCACTGATCTGATGGCGCTGGTGCAGCGTACCGATCGTACCAAATTCAGAAATCAGGTGTTAAAACCCTTGCTGGTGGCTGGACTGCTGGAAATGACGATCCCGGATAAACCTACCAGCAGCAAGCAACGCTATCGGCTTACTGAAAAGGGCGCTGCTGCCGTGAAGGGGAATATTTTGAAGCGGTAGAGGTGGATTTTTCTTGATTATTGGTTTGTTTTTGCGTTTATATCATGGTGGTAACATTCAATAATCATCGCACTCGCCAACCCCGCAGCGCCACTCATCGCAATCAAGCCATAGCGCCCTTGGCAGTGCTCCAGTTCATCCAGCGCCATGGAAATGAGGATCGCGCCAGTTGCCCCCATCGCATGCCCAAACGCCAGGGTGCCGCCATTCGGGTTGACCCTTGCCGCTGCCGCGCTTGACTCCAGTCCCATCGCACGCATCCAGTGCAGCATCGCCGCTGCAAACGCTTCATTGACTTCAAACACATCAATCTCGTCCACCCGCAGGCCAGCACGCGCCAGCACCTTGCGCGTGACATCCACCACACCCGTGAGAGCAAGACCCGGATCAGCGCCGCACTCACACTGTGCCACAATGCGTGCGCGCGGTCGCCAGCCGTGGCGCGCCAGCGCGCCGTGCGAGGCCAGCAATACCCATGCCGCTGCATCAGCAGCGGTGGGCGAATTGCCGACGTGGTGGACATGTTGCAGCGGCTGAAGTGGTTGCAGCGGTTGAGTTGGCTGGCTTTGTGACATTTGAAAACGCTGCGCCAAGTCTTCATTCCACACCTTTGCGCCGATTTCTGCAAACGCGGCGGGGCGGGTGGCAAGGTAGTCTGCGCTATTGCCGGGGCGCAGATTTTGCTCATGTGTCAGTAATATCTTCCCATCACCGTCTTCGACAGGCAACATCGAGACAAATCGCCCTTGCGCCTGCGCTACCTGTGCGCGGGCCTGGCTTTGCGCTGCATACGCGTCGCATGCCTCACGCGTGATGCCATAGCGGGTTGCAATGGCATCGGCAGCCACACCCAGCGGTAAAATGGCGTGCTGCCGATTAAACGCCGCATCCAAAAACAAACTGCCCTGGTCGGCTGCCAGGGGCACCTGCGACATCATCTCCACGCCACCACCGACACACACACCATCATTGGCTTGGGCTTGCAACGCTGCCAAGGCCACCGCCGACATACCGGAGCAGCAGGCGCGGTTAATTGTCAGCGCGGCCACGCACTCGTGCCAACCTGCGGCAATCGTGGTCAGGCGGGCAAAATTACTGCCTTGCCCGGCGTATTGGGTGGCGCAGCCCAGCACCACATCCTCGACCAGCGTATCAAGCAGGCCCGAAGCGGATTGCCTGGCCGCCAGCTTTTGCAATAATTGCGCCCCCAGCGCCACCGGGGTCAAGTCTTTGAGCGCGCTTTTGGCATTGCCATGCGCGCGTGGGCTGCGGACGGCGTCAACAATAAAGGCGCTCATGCCATTTGTGAATTGGGATAGGCCGATAGCGCGGGCGACAAATACCGGACTTGATCAGCCCGCACCGCCGCACCATCGGCCCAACAGGCATGGGTGCCGCTGCAAATTTGATGCGGGAGAATAATCCGGCACACCGGGCCAGCGCTAAAGTTTTTGGCATCCACCAAAATACATTCAGAACGCTTTTCCACCAAATCGGTAATGAAGGAAATCAAATAACCGTCATCTTCATCCCTGGCATTCACGCGCGATGCAAACGGCGCTTCGCTGCCATAACGCTGCTCGCCAAAGGCGATTTCTTCACTGCTACCGGTGGCCAAATCATGCTTGATCAAGCCGGTAAACAAAAACCAACCCGGTTTGGGCACCGCGCTATACACATAGCGGTTTTTGCGCCCTGCATAGTCTTGATTAAAGGTGCCAAATTCCAAAATACGTGGGCCCATCTGCATTTCACGGGTGCTGCCTGTTTTCAGATTGAAAATCCAGCGGTGCAGCTTGGGCAAAAACGCGTGCTGATCCAAAAACGCCATCATGCGCGCATACTCGGGCGCTACCTCCGGCCCATATTCGCTGCCGCCTTTGGGCATCGGCTCTTCTTGGAAATAGCCATCCAAAATCAATTCATCGCCTTCTTCATACGCATTTAAAAAATGCAAAATATAGGTCGGGTCAGCTTCAAACCAGCGGATTTCACTGCCCGGCGCATTGCGCGCCAATACGCCAAAGCGTGAGCGCATTTGCGGGTAAAAGCGTACCGCGTGGATGTTTCTGGCAGCCAGTTCGGGGTCGGCAAACATCGGCAAATCGTTAAAAATCACATAATTTTTGGAAAACGCCATATCGTGCGGCAACCGCGCACCCGGTAATTCAATCGGCGTGTAATGGCTTAATTGGCCCGCCGCATTGACCACGCCATAGTTGAGGTACGGCGCAGTCGGGCCGTAATTGAAAAACAGTAGTTCCCCAGTGGCCTGATCGGTCTTGCAATGCGCCGAAATACCTTGCCCGGCTGGCACCCAGGGCGCGCAACCCTTGAATTCCAGGGTAAATGGGTCAAATTGATAAGCTGTGCCACATTGGTAAAACGTGGAAAGCGCCAGACCGCCATGCACCACCACATCGGTACTGGAGGCATCCTTCAAATGGCCTTGCATGCCCACGCCGGGGCGCAGCGACTTTTTGGGCGATTCCATCAAGCCTGCCCACAAGGCTTGCCCGGCTTCTTGCTCGGCCAAAAAGCCGCTGGTGGGTACGATGCGGTTGCGATATTCGGCGCGTCCATCGCGCAGGCTGATCATATGCAACATGCCATCACCTTCAAACGGGTGGTAACGCCCCAGTGGTTGCTGGATTTGGTTTTCGGTATTGCGCAAATACACGCCATCAATATCGTGCGGAATCTGGCCTATCACTTCCAGCTCGCTGGCGTTGACTTCTTCACGCAAGGGCGTCCATGCGCCATTCAGGTAGGGGTGGTCGTTGGCTTGCATGGTGCTGGGGATGGCGCTTTGATAAGTGATGCTCATGGTGGCTCCAGGGTGGGCGTTGGCAAAAAAGTGAAGTAATCGTGCATGCAAAGCGGCGTGGCTGCGGCAGGTGGTCGTCGTTATTTGTACACAGCACTGCCAACTGTAACGCAATTGTTGGGGCTTATTGTATCAAACTTGTGGCCTGTTGCTTATATGAGAAATAATTTGTCGCCATTGCCAGCCAACGCTGACGGTAGCCAGTGCTATTATTGCGTAACGACAATGAGGTGCATATGGATTTCCCCAATGGTTGCCATACACAGGGCCGAAGTTTGGCATGGCAGGTGTTCGTCCGGCGATTTGTTTGTTTGCTACCTTTGTGCCAGTTATGGCTAGGGTTGTTTCTGTGGCCATTGTCGTCATTGCATGCTGCGCCCAACTCATGGGCACACTTGAGCGATACCGTGTTCCATCATGTTGGTCGTAGTCAGGGCTTGCCCAATCAAGCAGTTTCTGCATTGGCAGAAGATAGTACCGGGTTTATCTGGATGGGCACACAAGGGGGCTTGGCGCGCTGGGATGGCTACCGCTTTAAAGAGTATCAGCCCAATCCATTGCATGCGGGAAGCTTGCCCAATAATAATATTATTTTCCTGTTTGCCGACCGGTCAGGGGGGCTGTGGGTAGGTAGCCAGGTTGGTCTGGCGCGCTATGATGCGGCATCGGATCAATTTACGCCAATTGTTTTGCAACAAAAGGGCAGCGCAGCGACTGCCATGACGGATGATGGTCAGGCTGGTTTTTGGGTTGCCAGCCGCAATGGCTTGCAGCATATCCGCCACGATGGCAGTTTGATGCAAGTTGATCCCGGTTTGGGGCATTTGGCCCAGGATGATATTCGTGCCGTCTTGCGCGAACCCGGTGGCAGGTTATGGGTTGGCAGCCGTAATGGCTTGTGGTATCGCAATGCACCAGGGGAGGCATTTTTGCAATTGCCACTTGCTGGCGCGCAAGAATCGATTGTGCTATGCCTGCAACGCGGCAATGATGGTAAAATTTTTGTTGGTGCCAATGGTCTGGGTGCGTTTTTGGTTAATCCGACGCACATGTCGGTGCAAGCTTTGCTCGGTCAAGATAGCGATACGGCGGGGCTGGACAGTTTGGTGATCAATGCCATTTGTGATGTCGGCACGGGGGAAATGTGGCTCGCCACCAATGGTTATGGTGTGTTGGTGGTGGATCTGGCCAATTTGCGGGTGCGTCGCCTGTCGCATGAAGTGAACCTGGATCATAGTCTGGCAGAAAATTCGGTGACCTCACTTTTGCGCGACAGGGCAGGTTTGATTTGGGTTGGCACCGCTCGTGGCAGCAGCCGATTTAATTCCCGGCAAAATGCCATTTTACCCATCTTTAGCAATCCACTGCGTCCAGACCGATTGGCTGATACGGATATCGCTTCGGTCAAAGCCATGCCTGATGGCAGTCTTTGGGTTGGCTTGCGCAGCAAAGGGGTGAATATTCTCAAGCGCAATGGGCAGGTGAAGTGGCTGGCGGCCAATGCCAGCCAACCGAAAACATCCTTGCCTGTGGGGGCGGTGCGTGCAATCAGCGCCCCGATGGGTGGCTGGGTGTATATGGCCAGCGAACGGGGTTTGTATCGTAGCAATGTGCATGGCGAGCAGTTGCAAAGAGTGAGTTTAAGCGGGCGTGATCCGACGGTGGCTGTGACTTCGATTCTGCAACGGGGTGATCGTTTATGGTTGGGCGGGGTGGATGGTTTATGGTTGCTTGATTTTAGCCAGGGTGAGCCACAACAATTACAACGTATTGCTGGCAGTGAATTTTTGAATAAGCATTTAATCATGGCGCTGGCACTTACTGGACAAGCCCATGCCACCGGGCAAGGTGTTTTGTGGATAGGCACGCGCGAGAACGGTCTGGTTCGATTTGATCAAAAAAGTGGTCGTTTTGTATCAATTCGGGCCGATCCTGGCAATGTCAATGCGCTCTCGTCGGATGCAATTGCCAGCCTGATGGAAGATAAACTCGGGCGGCTTTGGGTTTGCACCCAGGGGGGCGGCATCAGTGTCTTGCTCGAACCGGGGCTTGACCAAAATTTCCGCTTTCGGCGCATAGGCCTGGCGCAAGGCTTACCGAATAATATGGTCAATAGCGCGCTGACCGATGACAAGCAGCAGATTTGGGTCAGTACCGATGATGGTTTGGCCCTGATCGATCCGACTTCATTTGCCGTGCTTCCTTTGCGCTTTCCCGACGGGGTGATCATTTCCACCTATTGGATCAATTCAGGAACCAAAACGCCATCCGGTGAGCTCCTGTTTGGCGGGTCTGGCGGCATGACCCTGGTCGCGCCGGATCGGTTTAAACCCTTTAATTATCGGCCACCACTGGTGCTGAGCTTGCTTGAAGTGGGGGGCAAGGAAATCAACACCGATCGTTTTAACCATGGCGTTGGCAAAATGACAGAACCGCTCACAATTATCCCGCAAGCCAATAAAATCAAGGTGGAATTTTCTGCGCTGGACTATAGCGCGCCCGAGCATAACCGCTATGCCTATCGGCTTGATGGCCATGATGCCGATTGGATCAATACCGACGCCAAAGGACGTTTGGCTTCCTGGTTCAATCTGGCTCCGGGCGCGTATGTTTTGCGTTTGCGCGGATCGAATCACCTGGGTTTGTGGAACGATGATGAATTGCGCATTGCGGTTCAAGTTTTACCCGCCTGGTATCAAACCTGGTGGTGGTATCTGTTTTTGGCAGTTTTGCTGGTGGCAGCGGTCTGGTTTCTGGTGCAGGGGCGTACCGCCTACTTGCGCAAGCGGCAAAGTGAACTGAAGCAGGTGGTGGCACAGCGTACCACGCAATTGTTGCAGCAGGCAAAAATTGCCTCCTTGGGCACGCTCACGGCGGGTATCGCGCATGAAATCAATAATCCTTCCAATTTTGCCCATGTGGGGGCGTATAATTTGGGCACGCAATTGCAAGAGTTTCAACAATTATTGCGCGATTTGGCGGGTGACGATGCACCACAGGAATTGCACGACACCTTGCAACAACATTTTGACCGATTGCATGCCTCCCTGGCCGCCATCAGCGAGGGCACCAGCCGGATTCGTGATTTGGTGAAAGACTTGCGTACCTTTTCCCGCCTTGATGAAGCACAATGGAAATCGGTGGCGATTGCCGACAGTTTGAGCGCGACAGTGAATTTGGTGCGTACCCAGTATATGAATCAGGTGGAGATTCGTTGTGATTTGGCGGTCAATCCGGTGATTGAATGCTCGCCCGCCCAATTGAATCAAGTATTTATGAATATCATCGTCAATGCTTGTCAGGCTATTTGCAGCCGCCCACCCGACGTGTGTACGGCTGATCCCGGCTTATTGTTGATCCGCTCGAAAATAGTCGGGAAATGGTTGGTGTTTGAATTTGAAGACAATGGCGGCGGTATCCCCGATGCGATTCGGGAACGCATTTTCGATCCATTTTTTACCACCAAAACCGTGGGTGAGGGGATGGGCATGGGTTTGTCGATTTCGCTTGGTATTATTCAAAAGCAACGCGGTACGATTGAAGTACGCTCAATACCGGGCCAGGGCAGTTGTTTTATTGTGAGTTTATTGTTGTTGGAGTGATTTTTCATTGCATGGGTAAGGCTAATTTTCGCCATCAAGGGCATGGTTTATGGTTAGAAAAGGGGTGCGCCGCGATCGTGTGCGCATTGCTTTGCTACGCCTTGTCGGGATTGGGCGCATTGTTCGGCTTGAGCGTTGCCAATGCGCAAGCGACGCGCTGGCTGACACTGGCTGACACCGTGTTCCAACATTTAACCGTCGATCATGGTTTGCCGCATGGCATTGTGACGGCGTTGGCGGAAGACGGCCATGGTTTTCTTTGGGTTGGCACACAAGGTGGTTTGGCGCGCTGGGATGGTTATCGCTTTCATACCTGGCAACCCGACCCGAAAGACAAACACAGCTTGCCTGATAATTACATCCAAACCCTGTTTCGTGATCGGCAGGGGCGGATTTGGGTCGGCACCAATAGTGCCGGTTTGGCGCGCTATGACGATCAGCATGATCGCTTCATCCGGATTCCACTGGGGCAAAATAACAGCAAACTTGGCGTGGAAACCATTAGCCAGGATGACAAAGACGGTTTGTGGATAGGTAGCCGAAGCGGTTTGGAACACTATGATATGCGTACCGGGAAAACCGACCACTATCAACATAGTGAGAGCGATGAACACAGCTTGCCTGGCGACTTTGTGGCCTCATCCTTATTTGACAAAGATGGCAGATTATGGATCGGTACGGCGCGTGGTCTGGCGTATTTCGATGCCATGAAGAAGCATTTTGTGAAAGTGCCTTTGCCAGTGAAAAAGGGAGAAATGCGCCGTATTTCTACCTTAAAACAATCCAAAGACGGGCGTATCTGGATCGGTAGCCGGGGCCAGGGGGCATTTTTTATTGATCCTCCTCAAAACCCGGCTGGCTGGAATAACAGTGCGCCTGTTTCAGCGCCTGTTTCAGCGCCTGTTTCAGCGCCTGTTTTAGTACAGGCCCTGGCTGATACCCATCCCGACATGGATTGGGACAGTGACGATGTGTTTGGCATTGAAGAATTGGAAAATGGGCAAATTTGGATCATCACCTATGGTCGTGGCATTGTGGTATGGGATAAACATAGCAATTTGTTACACCGGGTGCGCCATGATCCAACCCTGTCTTCCAGTTTGCTGTCCGATACCTTGTGGTCGATCAAGGAAGATCGTTCCGGTTTGATCTGGATCGGTACGCAACGGGGATTGAGCCGCTATGATCCCAAGCACGCGGCATTGCTCACCGTATTTGGCGGGCCGGGGCGCAATGTGGCCGATTCGGATGTGTTGTCGCTGGCGACCATGCCGGATGGGGCGATTTGGCTGGGTTTGCAAAATCGCGGCATTAGTACGATAGGTCCGTATCCCGAAACTGGCGCGCCGGGTAAAAAAGCAGCACTAGCAGTGGCTTGGTTAAAGCCGGATGCGCTCCATCCGGACACGGCTTTGCCGGCCGAAATCATCCGGGGCATGGTTCCGGATCAGGATGGCACGGTCTATATCGCGACCAGCCAGGGTTTGTATCGCAGTACATTGGCGCACACTGCGGTGAGTTATATTCCATTGCCGCCACGCAGGCCGCGCAGCAGTATCCTCTCCATGTTGCTACTGGATAAGCAGTTGTGGCTGGGCGGGACGGATGGCTTATGGCAGTTGGGCTTGGGCGCGGATGGCAGCAGTTTTGCAAGGCGTGCGGGCGGTACAGAGGCGCTGAATGGGCAATATATCAATATCCTCGAAAAAGGCCCCGATGGCGCGCTTTGGATCGGCACGCGTCATTCCGGTTTATATCGCTATGACCTGGCGGCCAAAAGCTTGCAACAGATCGATAGTGGGTCGCACGCTTCGACCCGCTCTGGCGGTTTGGCTCACCCGAATATTGCGACCCTGTTGTTTGATAAACAGGGCCGGCTATGGATCGGCACCCAGGGCGGTGGCGTGAGTGTCTTACTGTCGATTAATTTGAACATTGGCTCAAATCCAGGCTCCAACCCCGGCTCCAAAATCGACTCCAGCGGTCGCTGGCGCAATATTGCCAAAGCGAATGGTTTGCCCAATAACCTGGTTGATAAGCTATTGGAAGATGATGTCGGTTTTATCTGGGCCAGTACCGATGATGGCCTGGCGCGAATTGATCCGCAGCATTTTGAGGTACAGGCTTTGCGCCGTTCGGAAGGCGCGCTGATCCAAAGCTACTGGGCTAATTCCGGCGTGAAAACCGCACAGGGCGAATTATTGTTTGGCGGTATTGGCGGGCTGACGGTGGTTCGGCCGGACAAACGTATGCAATGGCACTATCAGGCACCGATTGCCGTGAGCCAAATTCAAGTGGGGGGCAAGGCTTTGCCGATTGGGCCGTTTAATCTGGACGGGAACTTGACTGCCGGGGTGAGAATCGATCCGGATGCCAACAGCATTGCGGTTGAATTTTCGGCGCTGGATTATTCTGCGCCCGAACGCAATCGCTATGCCTATCAACTGGAAGGCTATGATAAAGGCTGGATCGATACCGATGCCAGTCGGCGTTTGGCCAGTTATACCAATTTGCCGCCGGGACAATATCGCTTGCGCTTGCGTGGCTCGAACCGTAATGGCGAGTGGAACCAGAATGAAAAAATGATCGATGTGCTGGTGATGCCAAATTGGTATCAAACCTGGCTTTTCCGCTTGGGCTTGGTGCTACTCTCCCTGGCGGCGGTGTATGCCCTGGTGCAAGGGCGTACCCGCTATTTGCGCCAGCGGCAAACTGATTTGGCGCATGAAGTGCAGCAGCGGGTACAGGAATTGAATCTCAAGCAACAAGAGCTATTGGATGCCAACCGTGAATTGGCCGGAGCCAATGCCGCGTTAAATGAATCCAATTCGGCGTTAAGCCATGCCAATAGGGGTTTGGCCTTGTCGGTTGAAACCCTGCGCCAATTGGGTGATATTGGGCGCGACATCACGGCCAACTTGGAAGGGGAAAAAGTATTTTTGGCGCTCTACCAATACGTTGGTGCTTTGCTCGATGCCGATGCCCTGACCATTTATCGGCTCAATGAAGCCGGGCAATGTCTGGATTTGGCGTTTGGGCGTGAAGATGGAAAAGACTTTCCGGCGCGCAGTATTGCGCTTGATTCAACGACTTCGATTACCGCGCGTGTGGCACGCGAGCGCGAGCAGTTATTGCTCGAATTTGAAGCGGGGGTAGAGGTACCCAGCCATATACCCGGTACGCGCCACATGCTCAGTTGTTTGTATGCCCCCTTGATTGTGGGGGAGCGTTTGTTGGGCGTGATGTCGGTGCAATCGCACCTGGCACACGCTTATGGCGAGCGTGAGCGCTTGATTTTTCGCACCCTTTCCTCGTATGGTGGGATTGCGTTGGCCAATGCCGAAGCCATGTCGGCTTTGAGCCAGGCTCAATCGCAATTGGTGCATCAGGAAAAATTGGTTTCACTGGGCACCTTGACGGCGGGGATTGCGCATGAAATTAATAATCCCTCCAATTTTGCCCATGTGGGGGCCTATAATCTGGGTACGGATTTAACCGGATTGGAGCGTTATTTATTGCGCCTGGCAGGCGATGATACGCCGCCCGAAGTGATGCAGGTATTAAATGAGCATTTTGAGCGCTTGCGCCAATCGCTCGCCACGATTTCCGAAGGCACCACCCGGATTCGTGATTTGGTGCGTGATTTACGGCGTTTTTCCCGCCTCGATGAAGCCGATTGGCGGGTGGCGGCACCCGGCGAGAGCTTGCAGGCCACGATCAGCCTGGTGCGCACCCAATACGCCGATCAACTTGAAATTCGTTGTGACTTGCAAGCCGACCCTGAAATAGCTTGCTGGCCAGCGCAATTGAATCAGGTCTTTATGAATTTAATCGTCAATGCCTGTCAGGCCATTACCATGCGCCCACCTGAACAACAACAAGGGCGGCCGGGCTTGTTGCAAGTGCGTAGCCGTTTGGAGGGCGAGTGGTTGGTGTTTGAATTTGAAGATAACGGGGTTGGCATTGAAGCGGCCATCATCAAGAAAATTTTTGATCCTTTCTTTACCACCAAAACCGTGGGTGACGGGATGGGCATGGGCTTGTCGATTGTGTTCGGGATTATCTCCAAACATAAAGGCGAAATGACGGTCGAATCGGTGCCGGGGCAAGGCAGTTGCTTTACCCTGCGTTTGCCGCTGACACAATGAGGCCAGTGTGAGAACCGACCAAATCAGTCGATCAGGAAAACACCATCCGGCTGTCGTTGTGCTGCTGTGGCCGCTGTGGCCGCTGTGGCCTCTGAGGTGTCTGGTGAGGTGCGTGCTGCGGTGCATGCTGATCTGTCTGGCGAAGTGTCTGCTGCTCTGCCAGCTGCTGTCGGGAATAGCCCAGGCGGGTGCGCCCGATAATTCGCGTTGGGAACAATTGGCCAATACGGTATTTCGCCATTGGACCATCGACCATGGTTTGCCGCATCCTGATGTGATGGCCATTGCCCAAGACCGTGCCGGATTCTTATGGTTTGGCACCCAGGGCGGTCTGGCGCGCTGGGATGGCTATCGCTTTCGTCAATGGCAGCCCGATCCCAGGGATGCGGGCAGTGTACCTGACAACTTTATTCAAACCTTGTTTGTCGATGCGCGCCAGCGGCTATGGGTTGGCACCAATGCTGGTGGTTTAGCGCGCTATGATGATGAATCAGATCGTTTTGTGCGCATCCCAACCGGGCCAAACGGGGTCGCCCATGTGCATGTGATGGCCATGGCCGATGATGGTGCCGGCGGCCTTTGGGTTGGCTCGCGTGGCGGGCTTGATCATTTGTCGCCGACCGGGGAAAACTTGGGGCGGCAACCGCATTATGCGGCAGCGCCTAACAGCTTGCCTGCCGATCAGGTGAATGCGTTATTGCGCGATCGGCAAGGCAATTTATGGATAGCTAGCGAAAAAGGGTTGCGGCACCAGCAAGGCAAGTCGGTGCGCAGCATTGATTTGCCGCATCCCGATGCCAACAGCATGGGTGTGGTCAGCCTTAAGCAAAGCCAGGATGGGAAAATCTGGATTGGCACCCGGGAGCACGGGGTATTTTGGCTCAATCCGGATTCAGTTGCGCCGGCACAGGCGCTGCAGGAGCCAGGCAAGGATCAAAGTCTGCAGCATGCTACCATTCAGGCCATTCAGGAAGTGCGGCCCGGTCAATTGTGGTTGGGTAGTGCCGGGCAGGGGGTATGGGTGGTCGATACCCAAACCCTGACCAGCCAACGCCTGCGCCATCATGCCGGTTTGCCTGGCAGTTTGGCCGATGATACGGTCTGGTCGATGTGGCGTGATCATTCGGGTTTGCTGTGGCTTGGCAGTGGGCGTGGCGTCAGCCAATACGATGCCAGCCAAAGCGCGGTACGCAATTTGCTCAGCAATAGCGGTCATGTTAACAGCATCGTCGATACCGATGTGACCTCGGTAGCGGTCATGCCCGATGGCGCGATTTGGTTGGGTTTATTGACTCAGGGCATACAGATTATCAATCCTGCGCTGAACCGGGTCACATGGATGCGGGCCGACGGGAAGAATGCGCAATCGGCCTTGCCGCCGGATCGAATTTTTGCCATCACCGCGCCCTTACAGGGGTGGGCTTATATTGCAACCGATCGTGGCTTGTATCGTGCCAATATGACCACGAGCCAGGTTCAACGTGTGCTGTTTCTGCCTGTTAGCCCGGCTGGCAGTGTGCGAACTTTATATTCCGACGGGCAGGTTTTATGGCTTGGCGGTGATGACGGTTTGTGGCAGATCACACCGGGCGACAACCATGTGTTGCAAGCCGTGCGCCCAGCGGGTGCCGGGCAGTTGAGCCAGCAAGCGGTGGCGGTGCTGCAAGCCGATGCGGCAGGCGTGTTGTGGGTTGGGACGCGGCATAATGGTTTGTATCGGTATGATACGGCTGGGGGCAGTTTGCGCCATTTTCCGATTGAACAGAACCAGCGCGACGGGTTTTCGCACCCCTTTGTGTCAAGTATTTTGATCGATAAAAAAGCCCGTCTGTGGGTCGGAACCCAGGGCGGTGGCATCAATATGTGGTCAAAGCCGACGGCCAGCGGCGCTGCCCGGTTTGCCAAAATCAGCGTCACCGAAGGCTTGACCAATTCGTTGGTGGACAAGCTGTTGGAAGATGATCTTGGTAATGTATGGGTCAGTACCGATGGTGGCATGGCGGTGATTGACGGGCAGAGTTTAAAAGTACGGGCCTTGCAAAAGGGTGAAGGCGGGGCGATTCGGGTCTATTGGGTCAATGCCGGTGTGAAAACGCCGCAGGGCGAATTATTATATGGCGGCGCGGGCGGTTTGACTGTGGTGCGCCCGGAGCGCTTTAACAACTGGCAATTTCGGCCGCGGGTGGTGGTTAGCAATTTGCTGCTGGGCGGCAAACCGATTTCTGCCGGGAGCATCAATTATTTGGGGGCCGGAGCGCAGCGTTTGGAAATTCAGCCCCGGGCCAATAGCCTGGCGCTGGAGTTTGCCGCGCTGGATTATTCGGCACCCGAGCAAAATCGCTATCGATATCGGCTCGATGGTTTTGACCCGGACTGGATTGAAACCGACGCTACCCGGCGTCTGGCCGCCTACACCAATTTGCTGCCCGGCGACTACAACTTGCGCCTGTCCGGCTCCAACCGCAATGGCACCTGGAATGTGGCCGATCTGGTGGTGCCGATTCGGGTACTGCCAGCCTGGCATCAAACTTGGTGGTGGTATGGCTGTGAATTGAGCGCGCTCTTGCTGGCTGCCTCTACGCTGGTACAGATGCGCACCCGCTATCTGCGCCAGCGCCAAAATGAATTGCAATCGCAAGTGTGGCAACGCACCCGGGAATTAAGTCAAAATCAGGCGCAATTGCTTGCCGCTAATGCCCAACTGCAGCATGCGAATCTGGCCCTGAATGAAGCCAATACCGGTTTGGCCAGCTCGGTCAAGCGCTTGCATTTGGCGCAGGCGCAATTGGTGCAGCAAGAAAAATTGGTGTCGCTGGGCACGCTCACGGCAGGCATTGCCCATGAAATCAATAACCCTGCCAATTTTGCCCATGTCGGTGCTTATGTGTTAAATGGCGATTTGCAAGAACTCCAGCAATTTCTGTTGCAATTGGCAGGCGATGATGCCAGCCCCGAACTGGTCAAGCTGTTGCAGCAGCGTTTTGATAAATTGCACCAGTCGTTGGCCACCATCAGTGAAGGCACTTGCCGGATTCGTGATTTGGTACTCGATCTACGTACCTTTTCGCGCTTGGATCAAGCGGATTGGAACGTGGTTGCCATTGCTGAGAGCCTGCAGGCGACCGTGAATCTGGTGCGTACCCAATTTGCCAGTCAAGTGTCGATTGTGTGTGATTTGGCGGCCAATCCGGAACTGGCTTGCTGGCCGGCGCAATTGAATCAAGTCTTCATGAATTTGATCGTCAATGCCTGTCAGGCCATTGTCGCGCTGCCAGCCGAACCATTGGGCCAGCGCCCCGGCCTGTTGGCTATCCGGAGTCGGCTTGAAGGCGGGTGTTTGGTTCTGGAATTTGAAGACAATGGTTGCGGGATTGCACCCGAGCATCTGCAAAAAATCTTCGATCCTTTTTTTACCACCAAAACCGTGGGCGAAGGCATGGGTATGGGTTTATCGATTTCATTTGGTATTATTGCCAAACATTGCGGTAACATAAGCGTACGTTCCGTGTTGGGGCAAGGCACGTGTTTTACCGTGACTTTGCCTTTGAGTCAATAATTGCCATGTAAATTCAAATAAAAGACAAGGGGAGCGTGTGGCAATATGCCGGGGTAACTCATTTCGTACGCAGTTATTCAACCATGGGGCATGGCAGACATGGTTGGCATGCCTGCTGTTGACCTGTTGTTGTCAAATTGCTTTGG
>JBKJLF010000726.1:0-2726 GCA_046597185.1 Burkholderiaceae bacterium
TGATCTTGCTGGCATTCCTGCTGCACACCACCTTGGACAAGATCGACCAAGCCTACCGCGCCGTGCGCGACCTCCTGCCGTCACGCAGGCCATTCTTCGAACACCTGCGCGCCTTGATGCAATATATCCCTTTCGATGACTGGGCCCACCTCATGAATTTCATGCGTGAGCGCCTTGAAGCTAATAATACTGGCTAGACCATTTGCCTTTCAGTGACTGAGTGGTGCAGCCTTTGTATGTTTCAACATTTTGAAATGAGAATTGCTGTACACGCCGTTGGCTTTGCCCTGAATCAAGATTCTGAAGCGCACGCTTACACTACATTGAACTAATCAGTCCAGCCAATCTTGCGATGAATATAAGTCGCCCCATACTCTTCATATTCCTCGCTGGTCATCCACATTGATTCAAACGAGGGACAGCCGCTGCGCACGGCTACCATGACAGGCGGGTATATTTTGGGGTTAAAATATCTGCTGCGCCCAAATGGCCGACTCTTCAGCTTGCACAAATTTACCAGAAAAAATCAGCCGCCACGACGCCCATATTTTCTTCCGTCACTTCCCGATTATACTTTTCGACCAGTTTGGTCGCATTGGCCCAATTTCCATTTGAAGGAAATTCAATCTCCAAAAACTCTTTTATGATGTTTTTTGCATTTTCTTCGATTGAAATATTGTGATCAACAAGTGTGCCCAATCCAGCATGCAGCAGGCCATTGATTTGTTCAAATGAAAAATCGGTCGGGCAATCACCATGGCTTGGGTCAGCCATAATCCAAATGCCAATGACATCTGGCCACTCATGAATCCCTAATTCAGCCATTCGTATTAGCATAGGTCACATCGCCTCTATTTGGCTGGAAAATTCTTTTTGAATTTCCCTAAATAATGTGGTTTGTCTGACATCACTTTTAGTCATTACCCAAGCAAATGCGCCTTCAAGCTTCATCCGCGCAATTAGTGGTAACTCATGCTTCAATCCTTTATGAATCTTCCTGGCCCCCATATTGTACAAGCGCTCCTTACCAGCTAACGCACCCGGCCCCCTTTCAGCAAAGCCATCAGTCAATAGATAAAACCCAATGGCCGCAACGCGATGGAGTGTTGGCGCAATCATCTGTGTTGCCCTGTGGGCCAAAGCATCTATAATTGCAAAACTATTAATGCCATTTTGCTTGATTGACGCATCCATCGCCCCATCTTGATTCGTGAATTTTATACCTAAAACATCACCACTCATGCTTGGAACGTCATGCCAAGATATAACTACTGTATATTTATTACCATCGACAGCTACAACAGAGCGCTCTTCTTTGATTGTCCGTAAAAGTGCATGACCACCCATTATTTAATCCTTGTTATATTTAGTTTAATAAATACCGATAAATTGTAAAAAATTTCACCTCGGCCCGGTTGCAAAAATCGTTAGCGCACAACTGCCGCCGCATGATTTAGCTTGCCTGGTTTGCACCACGCTTCACCTGCGGCCATTTCCTGCGTTGCCGTACAAAATTTTATCATAATTAAACGCCAAATGAATAACAAGTTAACTATCAATGAAAACAGGGCACGATTCAGGCAGCATATTACACCTTTCCGATATTTGTGGCAACTGCGATATGATTTATTTACAAGGATGCATGATGGTGTTGGGCGCTGGGTACAGGCTATATGCGGCATTGCCCACTGTCGCCATCAACTTGCGCCACAACTGGCCTGTTGTTGGCGGTTGCGACCAATCACACCCGGAAGGCTGGGCAAAGACCGCTAAGCACGATTTGGTTTGCCTGCTTTACACCATGCCCACCACACCACTCCTAGCGCAGCGACATCAAACGCCAAGCGGCACTGTGCTAGGCCCGCCACGCCATCTAATGGTAGCAGGCCCGGGTGATTAACAAGCGGGCGGAACACGCCGTAAAAAATGAAAATCGTGAAATTGAGAATGAAGTGCGCCACCATTGGCGCAATAAAATCACCAGTCAACAACCAAAGCATAGAAAGGAACAGCGCACTCGTTGAGAATGACGCGACAGCAAACCAGTCAAATCCGGTCGAAAAGAAATGAACGCCTGAAAAAAAGATGATTTGTGTAACGAGGCAAATGCCGATACGGAAGCGCGCAAGCATCGCACGCAATAAGATGTCACGAAATAGTATTTCTTCAAGAATGGCGGCAGATGCAGAAAAAACTGCTGCCCTAATAATGAGCGCTGGCTGAAAGTTTGCAAGCCGCAGTCGCGCAACATTTTGCAATGCAAAATATGGGATCACTGAAAAAAGCAAGCCGAGCAGCGCCCAGCCAAGTAGCTGCCACGAAATTATAGCCCCCCTTTTTTCGCTGCCAACACCAAACCGCGCCCGAAAATGGAGATAGCCAGCCACGGCTAAAACGCATGTAATTGCTTGCGTCGAAACACGCCCGATTTCATTTTTTCCGCCTCAGATAATTTTGACCACGTAGCCAATTCCGGCAAACGTGCCACGGATAGGAATTTCAACCGCATCAGCCAAAGTATCGCACGTCAAACCATGCAAAATCAACACACATTCGATGTTTCGCTTCCAGATTCGGCGATCCCAGCAACCAGAACCAACTACAAATTCATCAATGAATAGCCCGTTCACTCAAGATTTGTGCACCTCACA
This sequence comes from Burkholderiaceae bacterium, assembly GCA_046597185.1. Lineage (GTDB taxonomy): Bacteria > Pseudomonadota > Gammaproteobacteria > Burkholderiales > Burkholderiaceae_D > CAMBDR01. The sequence continues at coordinate 2,652 of JBKJLF010000726.1, forward strand.
AGCAGCAGACACAGCCCTGCCCCATCACGCAAAACATCGCGTTAATTTCCCTCACCAACTAGTGCTCTGATCGAT
>JBKJLF010000023.1:0-15319 GCA_046597185.1 Burkholderiaceae bacterium
GCGTAGCACCAACAAGGCTGATAAGCTACCTTGGTTTGGTAGATTTGGTAATCGAATTACCAAATCTACCAAACCAAGGTAGCTTATCAGCCTTGTTGGTGCTACGCCATCACCCTATATCCAGGGCGGTGGCATTTATTTCTGGCACCCCCCTGATATTCCCGGCACTGGCGAACCATCAAGATTTTGATCTGCCCGATATCCTGGAAGCGTATCAGGCCTTTCGCGCGCTTCAAAACAAGCCGGGGCTATATGCAATTGATGATGCAACTATCGCCCGGCACGCGTATTCGTTTCATTTAGCCGCCTATGCAGATGACCTGCAAGGAGGCAGCAGTATGGTTCAAACACGGAAGGTTTGATATTTAACTCACAGGAAGAAAAAGGATGCGCTATGATAGAAGATTTCGAACTACTAAAAAGAAGAGGCCCTGCCTGCGAAGGCGGGCACCTCGAATCGTCCACACCCGCGCCAAAGGCGATAGAAGGCTTGGTCGTGGTATTCACTGGCAACGGCAAAGGTAAGTCCAGTGCGGCCTTTCACATGGCGCAGCGCGCCGTTGCGGCCAATCAGCAAGTAGGCATCATCCAGTTTTGCGGTGGCTCACCCAAAAGCTGCGAATATACGATGTTGGGCAATAGGCCATTGTGTGATTTTAAAATCTTTGGTTCAGAATGCACCTGGGAAGGTATTGATCGAAACAACGATTTGGCAACGGTCAATCATGCGTGGCAAGAAGCGGTACGCATGATGAGCGACCCCAGCTATGACATGGTGGTATTGGATGAAATTCATCTGCTATTGAAACACAACTACCTGAACCTGAATGATGTCATACGTGCATTGCGCAAGCGCCCAAAAGCCATGCATGTGGTGACGACGGGACGGCATGCGCCATTCGAGTTAATTGATTATGCTGATCTGGTGACGGAAATGCGCGAGGTAAAACCCAAGTTGGCATTGCCGCAGCAAGTCGGGATTGAATTTTAAGGGCTTGCTGCCCACCCGTTGAGCAGGCGCAAAGTAAATCGGATGACTACTTGTGGCGGCATGCCACGGATAATTTGGCGTCATTATTACCCTGACCACCACGATCCCCCCCCACCACGCGCCCACGCATTGCACGCGGGGGCGTTTTGAATAATACGTGTATATTGCCCGCCTGAACGAGCACGCCGACCACCCCATCTTCCGCTGGTATCCCCCCAATGAAGACTGGCTCCAACCCGGCGAAAAACACAACCGCTACGGTTTGCGCCGTGGCACGATCAAGGTTTGCGTCAACACCGACGCCCCCGGCATCATGCCCACCACCCTGCGCACCGAATTTGTTCTATTGCGCGAAGCGGCCTTGCAACATGGCGTCACCCGCACCGATGCCGAAAGCTGGCTGGAACGGCTGCGCTTGTTGGGTCTGAATGAATTCAGGCAAAAACATCAAGCCGTTTGGGTAGCATCCGCGTCTTTATTGGACTGAGCATAATCATGATTTCGGCTATACTCGTCGGCCGCCAAATGCACCTGCGAGTTGCTCCGTTCGTCCCGTAAGAACACGTTAGCGATACAAATAAACATAACGGTCGATACACAACAATCTGGTTATTTACCACAAAACCGTTTATACTTGAACGCTTCCATCATCCGCCATTCTGGAGGCATTTATGTCCGATCCTTCTACCGCCGCATCTTCCCAGGCACCTGCATCGCCTTTCCATGCAGGCGAACAAGCCATGCAAATCCGTGCCGGGGTGCGCGAGCAGTTGGAGGGGGTGGGGCAACGCATGATACGCGACCAAATGCCGGATCAGCATCGCGAATTATTCTCGAAGTTGCCCATGGTGTTGTTGGGTAGCATTGATGCCAATGGCCAGCCCTGGGCCTCGGTATTGGCCCGTGCCAGCGGCCCGGTTGACGCTGTACTGGGTGCCGCAGCGGGTTCACTCATCACCTCAGCCCACGCCAAACAAGTCGAAATCCACGCCCTGCCCCATCCGGATGATCCATTGCACGTCAGTCTGGTCGCCGGCGCACCGCTGGGCATGTTAGGCATCGAGCCACACACGCGCCGCCGCAATCGCATGAATGGTCTGGTTGGCCAGGTCAACGAGGCCGGGTTTACGATTGAGGTGCAGCAAAGTTTTGGCAATTGCCCCAAATATATTCAGGCGCGCCAGGTCAGTGAAGTGGTTTCCGTAGAGCAAAGCGCGGAACCCTTGACCCAACATGAAACCGAACTTGATGCAGATATGCAACGCATGATCAGCCAAGCCGACACGTATTTTATCGCCAGCGCCTATATGGATGATGCCCCCAATCGCGGCGTGGATGTCTCGCATCGCGGCGGCAAAGCCGGGTTTGTGCGCGTCGATAACGAACGCACCCTCACCGCGCCGGATTTTACCGGTAACTTCTTCTTCAATACCCTGGGTAATATTAGCGCTTACCCGCGCGCCGGTTTGTTGTTTATTGATTTCAGCAAAGGCGATGTCTTGTACCTGGCAGTCGATGCCGAAGTGATTTGGGACGCCGAACAAATCCAGCAATATACCGGCGCACAGCGTTTGATGCGCTATACCGTCAAGCACGCAATCCGCATCAGCGGCGGTTTGCCTTTGCGTTGGAGCGAGGCGCAATTGTCGCCCGTCTTGTTAGCCACCGGAGCCTGGGGTGATGGTGCCAGCGCTTAAACCCGACCCGGCCAATGCGCCACAACTGATTGCTTGCCCGGAATGTGATTTATTGCAAACAGAAATCACCCTCCCGACAGGCGGCACCGCTTTGTGCCAGCGCTGCCAGGCGCATTTGTATCGCCATACGCCCAACGGCCTGGAGCGCTCGCTGGTGTGTACCATTGCCAGCCTGATTTTGTTCTTTTTGGCCAATAGCTTTCCCATTATTGGGCTGGAAGTGCAAAAAACCCGCAATGCCACCACGCTACTGGGTTCGGTGTACTATTTATTTGATCATCACTTGCAATTGGTGGCGATTTTGGTATTGATGACCACCGTCATCATCCCCGCGATTGAATTATTTTCCATGTTGGCGATTTTATTGCCGATACGCCTGGGCCGCGTGCCGCACGGCGTGCGCTGGTTATTTCGCATGGTGCAATGGAGCCACCCCTGGGGCATGGTGGAAGTGTTTATGTTGGGGATTATCGTTTCCTTGATCCGGGTGTCGGGTTTTGCAGCGGTGGAACCGGGCGTGGCGCTATTCTCTTTTGCCGGATTAATCGTGTTAATGACGGTTGGGTCGTATAATTTCAATCGTCGGGAACTATGGGCGGCGGTGGCCGCAATCAAGCATGTCTGAATTAAGCGCAGCCGAACAAGGTTTAACCCCATGCAGCGCATGTGGGCTGTTGTGCCACGTGCCCAATACGCCTGGCCATATGGTTTGCCCACGCTGCCATACCCCGATCCGGGTGCGCAAATTGAATAGCATCCGCCGCACCTGGGCGTTTTTATTGGCGGGCTATGTGCTGTATATTCCCGCCAATATATTGCCGATTATGGAAGCGCATTCGCTGCAAGACGCGCAAATCGATACCATTATGAGTGGTGTGATTTATCTTTGGAATGACGGCACCTGGCATTTGGCCACCATCGTTTTTGTCGCCAGCATTTTGGTGCCCAGCTTTAAACTGATCGGCTTAAGTTGGTTGGTGTACACGGTGCAGCGCGGCGAAACCCGCTGGAAACGCCAGCGCCTGCGTTTGTATCGCATCATCGAGGTAATCGGGCGCTGGTCCATGCTCGATATTTATGTGGTCGCCCTGCTGGTGGCTTTGGTACAATTGCGGCTGTTTGCCAACGTCAAGGCCGGGCCTGCGGTGCTGGCCTTTGGCGCGGTGGTGATTATGACTCTCTTGGCGACCAGCAGTTTTGATCCGCGTTTGATTTGGGATGAACAAAAGCATGGCTGAACCAGTTGACTTATCGGGATCAAAGCCGGAAACAAAAGCTGAACCAACGCCGGAATCTGCCGTGCCGCCGGACAGCGTGCCCCCTGCCCCATTGGTGGCGGCGCATGCCGTGGCGGCACAACCGCGCCAATGGTCGGCCTGGGCGATATGGTTGATTCCTATTGTGGCGGCCCTGGTTGCGGGCGGCATCATTATTCAATCGATGCTCGAGCGCGGTGGCAATATCAGCATCGAATTCAAAAGCGCCGAAGGGCTGGAGGCGGGTAAAACCAAAATTAAATATAAAGATGTGGATATTGGGGATGTGAAAACCATTTCGCTCTCGCCCGACCGTCAAAAAGTCATCGTCACCGCGCAACTGACCAAGGGCAGTGGCAGTTTAATGCACCAGGATACGGTGTTTTGGGTGGTGCGGCCCCGTATTGGGGTGGGCGGTATTTCGGGTTTGAGCACGCTGTTATCGGGTTCGTATATCGGGGTGGATGTGGGTAAATCGGAAGAATTCCGCGAAGATTTTGTCGGGCTGGATTCACCACCGCCGATTATCAACGGCGTGCCGGGTAAAGTGTTTGTGCTGCATACCGAGCAAATCGGCTCGCTCGATATTGGCGCGCCGCTGTACTTCCGTCATATTCAGGCCGGGCAAGTGATTGCTTACGAGCTGGATAAAAATGGCCGTGGCGTGAGCTTAAAAATCTTTATCAATGCGCCCTATGATCGTTACGTGCAAAAAAACAGCTTGTTTTGGCATGCCAGCGGGGTCGATATCACGGTGGATGCGAATGGCTTTAAGGTGCAAACCGAATCCGTCACCACGGTCCTGGCCGGCGGCATCAGCTTTGATACGCCATCCGGGGCGGGGGTGCCAGCGCCGGTCAACAGTGAATTTGCCCTGTTTGCGAATCGGCAAAAAGCGTTGCAACACCCGGATACCGAAGTGCGTAAGGTGCGCATGTATTTTAATGAATCGGTACGGGGTTTGTTGACGGGTGCGCCGGTGGATTTTCGTGGCATTGTGATTGGTGAAGTACAGGGCGTGAGCCTGGAATTTGACGCCAAACAGCGCCAATACCGCTTCCCGGTGGATATCAACATTTACCCGCAGCGCTTGCGCGGTGAAGGCAGCCCGCCGGAAAGCAGCGAACAATTAATGCAGCGTTTGCTGGGCCACGGTTTGATGGGTAATGGTTTGCGCGGTCAACTCAAAACCGGTAGTCTGTTGACGGGCATGTTATATGTATCGCTCGACTTTTTCCCCAACGCCCCCAAGCGCACCATCAACTGGAAGCAAAACCCGATTGTGCTCGATACCATGCCCGGTGTATTGGACGAATTGCAAACCTCGCTGGTCAGCATCGCCAAAAAGCTGGATCAATTGCCGCTTAAAGATATTGGTGATGAATTAAAACAAGCCATTAGCGGCTTGCGCAGCACCCTGGCCAGCGCCGATAAAATGGTGCAGCACGCTGATCGCGAAACCTTGCCGCAAGTGAGTGCTACGCTGGAACAAGCGCGCAAAACGCTGGCCGGGGTAGAGCGCACGCTGGCCGAAGACAGCCCCACCTTACGCGACACCCGCGCCACCTTGCTTGAAGTGCAAAAGGCCGCCGAATCGGTACGCCATTTGGCCGAAGCACTGGAGCGCCACCCCGAGAGTTTATTGCGCGGCAAACCGGAGGATAAACCATGACCACCCCAAACCTGTTACGCAAGCTGAGCTATGCCGCTGCGTGTTGGCTGCTGGCCGCTTGTGCCAGCGCCCCCATCCAATTTTATACCCTGCACGATGGGCAGGCCGGGTCAGTCGTACAAGTAGCAACGGCAGCAGCAACCGCAGTTGCAACGGCGGCCGGGCAAAATCTGCGGCCCCTCTATTTGGCCAGCTTCAGCATACCGGAAAGGGTGGATCGCCCCCAGTTGGTGGTGCGCAAGAGTACCGAGCAAGTGCAAATTCTGGAGCAACAGGTATGGGCCGAACCACTCAAGCAAGCCTTTAGCCGGGGTTTGGCGGTAGAACTGCGGGGGCAAGGTTTTGATTTGGTAACCAGCCGCGCCGCCGTGCCGCAACTGAGTGTGGAGGTGTTGAATTTTGAATCCTGGCCGGGTAAAGAGATTTTGCTGGAAGTGCAGTGGCAAGTGAAAGATGCGGATGACAAAGTGCTGTTGCGGCGGGAAATGAGTTGGCGCGAAACCAATCTTGAGGCGGGTACAGCGGCACTGGTGGCCGCGCATCGCCGCGCCTTGGTGCAATGTGCGGCTGAAATGGCCAAAACCTTGCGCACCTTGCCTGCGGCGTAAGTGGCGTCGCGCTGTGCAAGTGCGCACAAGCGTGTAAAATACGCGCTTTAAGCTGAGGAATGAAAAATGACAACACCGGATGCGCCAGAAAGCCTGATCGAATATCCTTGTGATTTTCCGATCAAGGTGATGTGTATCTCACACGAAACGCTGGTAGAAACCATGTCGGTACTGGTGGCCGAACACGACCCGGAGTTTCACGCCGGCAAACTCACCACCCGCGCTTCGGCCAAAGGCAATTACCTGAGCTTAACCGTGACAGTGCGCGCCACCAGCCGGGTTCAGCTTGACAATATCTACCGCGCCTTTTCTGGCCACCCCCTGGTCAAGATGGTGTTATGACGCTGTTGCTACGCCAGTTGGGGCAAATCGATTATCAAACCAGCTACGACCAAATGCGCGCCTTCACCAATGCGCGCACTGCCGATACGCCGGATGAATTGTGGATCGTCGAGCATGCGCCCGTCTACACCTTGGGGCTGGCGGCCGACCGCGCGCACTTACACGCGCTGGCGCAGATTGCAAAGCGCGCCATCCCCGTGGTGCAAACCGATCGTGGGGGCGAAGTTACCTACCACGGGCCGGGCCAAGTGGTGATTTATTTATTGCTCGACTTACGCCGCCATAAACCAGCCGGCAAATTATTCATCCGTGAATTGGTGCGCCGGATCGAGCAATCGATTATCGATGTATTGGCTGGCTATCAAATACAGGGCGAGCGCAAGGAAGGCGCGCCCGGTATTTATTTGGCCACTGGCCCGTGGCAAGGTGCTAAAATTGCGGCGCTGGGTTTAAAGGTGCGCGGCAGTGGCTGTACTTATCATGGTTTATCGTTAAATGTCGCCATGGATTTAACCCCGTTTTCCCTGATTAACCCCTGTGGCTACCCAGGCCTTGCCACGGTGGACATGCAAACCCTGGGCGTGCATGCCGAACTGGCGCAAGTGCAAACGGCGCTGGCGCAACGCCTGACTGAATTACTGACTTAATATTGCTGTATGCTGTTTTAACTTGTTTCAAACTATCTTAATTAATCGAACCCAACACCACTGAGTCCATCATGACCACCGAATCCGCCGCGCAACCTGTTGAGAGCAAGCCCACCTACGACCCGACCGAAAAGCAAAAAGGGGCCAGTAAAACCGCGCGCATCCCGATCAAAATCATTCCGGCGGAGCGCTTAAAAAAGCCGGATTGGATACGCGTGAAACTGGGTGGTGCGAATTCGCGCTTTGACGAAATCAAAAAAATTCTGCGCGAAAATCAGCTCGTTACCGTGTGCGAAGAAGCCAGTTGCCCAAATATTGGCGAATGTTTTGGCAAAGGCACGGCCACCTTCATGATTATGGGTGACAAATGCACGCGGCGCTGCCCGTTTTGCGATGTCGGCCATGGCCGCCCCGACCCGCTGGACCTAAACGAACCCGAAAACCTGGCCAAAACCATTGCCGCTTTAAAGCTGCAATACGTGGTCATTACCTCGGTAGACCGCGACGATTTGCGCGATGGCGGTGCTGGCCATTTCGTCACCTGCATCAACCGCACGCGTACACTCTCGCCTGCCACCCGGATCGAAGTGCTGGTGCCAGACTTTCGTGGTCGCCTCGACAAGGCGCTAACCATTTTTCAGGATGGTTTGCCCGATGTGATGAATCACAATCTGGAAACCGTACCGCGCCTCTACAAAGAAGCGCGCCCCGGTGCCGATTATCTCCATTCACTGCAATTGCTGCGCGACTTTAAAGCGCGCTACCCCGGCACGGTCACCAAATCCGGCCTGATGGTGGGTTTGGGTGAAACTGACGAGGAGATTTTGCAAGTCATGCGCGAAATGCGCGAACACCATATCGATATGCTGACCATCGGCCAATATCTGCAACCCTCCGAAGGGCATTTGCCGGTGCGGCGCTATGTGCACCCGGATGTGTTCAAGATGTTTGAAGAGGAGGCGTACAAAATGGGCTTTGTGCATGCGGCGGTGGGCGCGATGGTGCGGTCGAGCTACCATGCGGATCAGCAGGCGCATGGGGTGGTGGCGGGGGAATAGGGTCTAAACAAATCGGTATGCAAACGCTCAGAAAAGCAAAAAAGCGACTTATTCAGGTTACTGGAAACCCTTCTGTGACGGCGTTTCCGGTAAGAAGTGCTCACGGCGTATTAGTGGGGCGTTTGATTTAGGCAGGGCCAACAGAAAAATGGCCACATTCAAAGTGGCCATTTGGAATTAGTTTGTTGGGTTGAAGGTGTCCGATGCCTCTCTTTAGCTTCGCCTTATGGCTTGGTTCAGAATTGCGCAAGCATGTTATACCTCGCTCGCAGCCCTATGTTTTGATCCTCTCCCAGGTAACCTGATACTGGTGAAGTTACCAGGCTGATTTTTTAAATCATGTTACTTGCATCGGGCTGCACCAAACCAGGGAGCCAAACCACCCAATCTTTGCTGTTGGATGGAGATGACACAACAATATTTTCTTCAAAGCTATTTCGCACATCTTTTGTGCGAAATGCACAAAAAGAGCTTGCATGTGCTAAAAGAGTGCACTATTATGAGGTCTGAAAGCGCTTTCAAACCAAAAAATCAGCGTTTTCATCTATTGGTCTCTTGCCAAGTGCGCTTGGTGAGTGGCTACCCTTTGACTTGAGTTTTGGAGACTCCATAATGAACAACAGTCGCTACAGGCAGCATTTAATCCCTGCGATTTGGCTCGCCGCCATCGCACTCTTTTTATCTTTCTGGTCGCAACAAGCGCGTGCCGCAGACTTTACTGCTGGCATTGAAAACAACAATGGCGTGGTCACGCTGTGGTTTGCCTCGAACGTCAACACCTCGTGGGTGAATGCGCATTACAACGTCAATGCGGGCGCGCAGCAAAACCTGCCCATGACCTTGAACACCACCCGCCATCGCTTTGAAACCACGGTGGCGGCCAGCCTGGGCCAAACCGTCAATTATGCCTTCACCTATGATAACGGCGGCCCCGCCTTTGATTCGCCCTGGGCTTCGGCGCTGGTGGACCTTGGCAATAAAGTTGCCGCGCCCACTTTTACCCCGCCGCCGGGCAATTACACCACCAGCCAAAACGTGGTGGTGAGTAGCGCCACCGCCGGTGCCAGCTTGCTATGTTCGATTGATGGCGGCGCGCAAGCAGCTTGCCCCAATCCGGTGGTTGTGAGCAAAACCAGCAAAATAACCGCCATTGCCAGCAAAAGTGGCATGACCAGTTCCGATAGCATCAGCGCCAGCTACACCATTGGTGCCGTCACCGGGCCATTTACCCAAGGCGTGCAAGACAACGCCAGCAGCGCAATCATTTGGTTTGCGCCCAACCCGAGTGCTTCCTGGGTGGATTTGCACTACGTTGTGAATAACGGCGCGCAGCAAAATGTGCGCATGGCGCTGGTGAATGGCCGCTACGAGCAAACCGTGCCCGCCACCGCAGGCGCAGCCTTATCGATTACGTATTCGTTCACTTATTTTGGCCAAAACGGTGCGGTGGATAGCCCCAGCTTTACTTGGGTACGTGGCGGCGGCAGTGGGGGCAAAGTGGCCACCCCGGTGTTTAGCCCTGCACCCGGCACTTTTACTTCTGCCCAAACGCTGACCATTACCAGTGCCACCACGGGTGCCAGCCTGTGTGTTACGCTCAATGGCGCTACGCCCAATAAAACCAATTGCGCTACGGCACCGTATGTGGTGTCCGCTGCCAGCACCACCGTTAAAGCACTGGCCTATAAAACCGGTTTGCTTGACTCCGATGTGAAATCGGGCGTCTATCAGGTTAACGCCTGCACCGATTGTTTTGCCAACGGTGTGGTAGAAGATGGTGCCACCGCCAAGGCCTGGATGAAGCCTGGCTGGCAATTGACGACGGGCATTGTGCATTATTTCGTCACCTCCAGCACGGGCGTAAAATCGCCCCAGCGTGATGAACCGATGCTCTTTAACAGCACCTTGCAGCGCTGGGAATCGAATCTGATCAGCCCTTTGACGACCGGCGACACCATCAGCTATTTCTTTACCTATTCCGTGCCAGCGGGTGGCAATAAAGATAGCGCCGTGTTCACTTACAAAGTGTGTGGTGACGTGCCCGATTCACCCGCCTGCCCCAGCCCGGTGGCCAAACCCGTGTATAGCCCGGTTGGCGGCATCTATACCAGCAGCCAGCAAGTGACTTTAAGCCTGGCAGCGGGTGTTGATCCGGCTGCAAAAATCTATTACACCCTCGATGGCAGCGCGCCGACCACCAGCTCCGCCCAATATCTGGCAGGCCGCCCGATTGCGGTAACGAGTGCCGTGACAATTAACGCCATCACGGTATTGCCAAACCAGTTGCAATCGCGCCGCGCCAGCGAAACCTATGACGTAAAAGTGTCTTGCACCACCTGCCCGGTGGCGGCACCCACCTTCTCGCATGCAACCGGCACCTATAACACGGTGATTGGCGTGAATCTGTTGACCGCGACCACCGGTGCCACCGTGCATTACACCCTTGATGGTTCCACCCCGACCGCCGCATCGCCACAGTTTTATGGCGCGATCTGGATGCGCAACACCAATCTGGGTGCCACCACCACGCTCAAAGCCATCGCCACCAAAGACGGCAAGGATTCTGCGGTGGTCTCACGCACTTACACCATCACGGCCAATAATTCCAGCACCTGGGATGGCAAGACCACCTTTAACATCGTCAATGGCACGGGTGGCAAGTACAGCGATGACCAAGTTTATTTCATGATCATCGGCATCGACTGGGATACGCGCCAATTCGTGCATGTGGATATGCGCGGCAACCTGATTCCAATGAGCACCGCCGACAATACCGTGCCCGTACCAAATCGCCCGACCGGTTACGCCAACTACAATATCAGCCTAGCGCAAACCAAATCGATCACGATTCCACCGATCGAATCGGCGCGCATCTACATGAGCGTGGGCAAACCGGTGTTAATCCAGGTCAATACCAATGATTTGGGCAAAGTGGCTTATGCCGGGCCGGATTTGGGCAATTCGACCGATCCTAATCTGGGCGTGACCTTTGACTTTGGCGAATTCAACATCAACAAGCCCAACAGCGACTTCCCCGGTATTTTCGTCAATACCAGCCGGGTGGATTTGTTTGGCTTGCCGCTGAAATTAAACGTCACCGGCCTGGATGGTTTCAACGCCACGGTGGGCGAATCGCTGGAAGAATCACGCGATGAATTGTTTGCCCGCTATATTTTGGAAACCCCGGCAGAATTCCGTGGTCTGGCGCAAGCACCGTACTCGCCAATGCGTATTATTTCCCCCGGCCATGCCAGCTTTGACGATGGCGTCAACGTCAAAACCCATGCGCAGGATCGCACTCGCGGTGCCAATGCTTCGTATCTGGATAGCTATATCACGCAAATTTGGGAGTCGTATAAAACCCGTGATCTGGTCATGAACTTGCAAAACGGCTGGCCGACCTTTACCGGGCGGGTGGGTGCGGATAATATCTTGCGCTTTAGCGATGGCCAGGGCAGCTACAACATCAATGGCCGCCCCAGCACCACGGAAGTGATGTTGGGCAATGGTGTGTTGGATGATGCCAGCGGCACCACCGACCGTGCTTCGCACGACAAGCAACTGCAATTGCAAGCCCAGGTGTGCGCTGCCTTAAACCGCCATGTGGCCGAGCAAAGTTTTGACAAATGGTGGAATGCTGCATTCTTCTACCCTGCCGGCTCCACATCCAACTGGTTCGTCAAGTTCTGGCATAGCCACAGCTTGAATGGTTTGGCCTATGGTTTCTCGTATGATGACGTGGGCGGCCACAGCCCATCCATCTACACGCCGTCACCTATTGCGGTAACTTACACCATTGGTAAATGATGTCTCCCTAAGTCCATGATAAGCCCGTGACTTGGTTTTCAAACCCGCCCAATTCGGCGGTTTTTTTTTCGCCGTGCTATGATAGTTGCCCGATTTGCTTGAAGGAAATTGTATGTTTGGCACCCAGCATTTGGCATTGTTTATCACGGCGGGTATTTTGCTCAATATCACGCCCGGCCCGGATTCGCTTTTGGTCATGGCGAGAACGGCGGGGCAGGGTTGGCGCGCCGGTTCGGTAGCGGCGTTGGGTATCGGCACGGGTTGTTTGGTACATATTTTGGCGGCGGCGTTGGGTTTATCGGCATTGTTGAATACCTCGGCGATGGCGTTTAGCATTATCAAATATTTGGGGGCGGCGTATTTGCTGTATGTGGGCGTGACCATGATGTTAAGCCGGGCGCGCCAGACAGATGCTGGACAAGTGAATACGCAAGCACCTGGGCTCAGTTATCGCAAAATATTTGTGCAAGGTTTGCTCACCAATGCGCTCAATCCCAAAGTGGCCTTGTTTTTTCTGGCCTTTGTACCGCAATTTATCAGCGCCCAGGCGGACAATAAGCCGCTGGCGTTTATTGTGCTGGGTTTGATTTTTAATCTGAACGCCATGCTGTGGTGCCACTTTTTGGTATTGTTCACCGCGCTGGCGCGCAAGAAAATGGGGCAGCGGGCGAGTAATGGCAAGTTGGTGGCGTGGTTGAACCGCACGATTGGGGTGATGTTTGTGTCCTTTGGGGTGAAGTTGGCGTTGGCTGAGCGGGGGTAGGGATCGGGTGATGGTCCTCAGATGGCAAACACTTGTTGCAGCGTTTGCAAAGTCGCATCCAGTGTTTTGCTATCCAGCGCGCCAAACTTGCTTGCCAAGTGGGTTTTATCGACAGTTCTGATTTGATCCAGCAAAATCAATCCCTGCTTACCGCCATGTGCAACCGGGATGCGAAATGGTGCGGCTTTATTACCGGTTGCCATCGGGGCGATGATGACGGTGCGCAAATGGTTGTGCATTTCTGGTGGCGAGATAATGACACAGGGCCGGGATTTTTGGATTTCGCTGCCGACTGTTGGGTCAAGATTGACAAGCCAAATTTCACCGCGCCTTACCATACCAGTTCCTCGTCCATTTCATTGGCAAAGTTAGGCATCAACAAGGCATCATCCCCTGCGTCGGCCAAAGCTTGGCTGGCCTCGGCCCAGCCACTGCGGGGTGGTTTGGCAGGTTGGCGTAATACCAATGCGCCATCTTCCACAGTGAGTTCTGCTTCGGCTTCCAAGCCCGCTTGCAGCAATATGGCAGCAGGAATAATCAAGCCTTTTGAATTGCCGATTTGGCGAATGGCGATACGCATGTTATTTCTCCTTGATGAGTTCGACTATTGTAGCCTAGTTCTATTTTTAATGGCAACAATGTTATAACTTTTTTTGCGTTGCCCATGCACCCGATGCGATTAAAATGGTTATCAGCAATAACGAATAAAATGGTGAATTGCTTGTATTTTTCTGTTATTATCGATTGGAAATTCTTGTAACCAATCTTGCAATGGCCAACATATAATAAAATTTTAACAAAATTTGCCGCTGGCGATGCCACCATTCGGCCTAAGCCCGGCAGAGGTTGACTTGCAGAGTCGCAATGTACTGAGTCTTGCCAATGTATTAAAAAATTATAGTAAACAACATGTTATTGCCTTGGTTGCCGGGATGCTGACGGTGCCAAAATTCCAAGCAAATTGTTACCGTCTTGAAATGCTCATCCACTTGGCGGTTGCGAATTGCAGTGGCAAAACAAAGCCAACACGCCAACATATAATGAACTGGTTGAATCGTCAGCTTGGTGATCACGTTGCAATGATGGAAGACCCGGTTGAAGGGTCGCGATAGGGACAGGAATCACCTCCCGCCCCCCGCACAGATCCCTGCGAGCGGAACTACCGCACAAGGCTCCTACCTTGGGTGTTTAACGCGAAAGCGCGCATCAGGGTACGGATGCGTGTTGCGGTAAGGCGGAATGTAGCGTTTCACCAATCTATTGAATCGCTGCCATGACAGACAGTGTCGTTGGCCGCGCCGTAGCAGTATACGCCGCCACGCACGGCAGACTTCACTTCGGAAGCTTATAAGCCGATAGGAATTACCCGGAACGCCAAAATAGTTGAAGTAGCCCTGCACCACGCTCCTTAGCCACTTTCCCACCATAGGAACGGGTTGGTGCATTCTTTTCCTCAACTGCTCCCGGAGTGCCTTCAGCGTTGCTCGCATCCTCTTCTTAATGGTCAGGCGCAATATTTTGAACCCACCCTGCCGGGTGGTGCCGCAACAATGCGTAAAGCCCAGGAAGTCGAATGTCTTTGGCTTGCCTTCGCCAGGCTGGTGGCGGTTTTTGGCAGCGTATTTTCCGAATTCGATCAGCCGGGTTTTATCTGGGTGCAATACCAGCCCGAATGCAGCCAGCCGCTCCCGCAATGCCGCCAGAAACACGCGCCCATCAACCTGCATCTCAAATCCAAACACACTGTCATCGGCATACCGCACCAGCATGACGCGTCCTGTCGCGTGTCTTTTCCTCCATTGATGTGCCCATAAATCGCACACATAATGCAAGTAGATGTTCGCAAGCAACGGTGAAATCACAGATCCCTGTGGAGTGCCTTTTTCTGCCGCTGTTCGCCGCCCCTCCTCGATCACGCCCGCCTCGAGCCATTTATGAATTAGCCGCAAGAGGCGCTGATCCATGATCCGATGTTCCAGAAATCGCATCATCCACTTATGGTCGATGGTGTCGAAGAACGCCTGTATATCGGCGTCCAGTATCCAGCCTATCTTCTGGCTCTCGATCCCGGCACTCACCGCGTCCAGCGGTGCAGTTCTTTGTGCAACTGCCCGACTCGTCCGTAGAGAACATTCTCGTACTCTCCCCAGGTCACGCCATCCACACCAGCCGCCGCGTTCCGCTTGAGTTCGTAAAAACTCTCCACCAATAGCGACGGCGTGATGTGATGCAGCAACGACGTAAATTTTAGCCCCGGATTCCTCCTAGCGGCTTCACGTATACCTTCAAGTCCCATCGACGCAGTTTCCCGGCGCCGAGTCCGGCCTGCGGGAGCCTTTCCAGTATTTCCCTCGGTTGCGCCCCCACGGTGAATTTTCCCTTCAACTAATTCACAACAAAATCATGTAGTTGTCCTAAATGCTGGACAAACAAAATTTATTCCTGTATAAAGGGTAAATGGAAATCAATTTAAAACAA
>JBKJLF010000260.1:0-11474 GCA_046597185.1 Burkholderiaceae bacterium
GACCGAACTTCAAACATTGGCCAGATTTCATTTCTGCCCGACATCGTAGAGCAACGCATCGCGGCCTCTTGAGTTGTCGCCGTGTGCGTGCATGCCACGGCTTATTGAGGTGTTACGGAAGATGTCGATAAGTATGTTAGAAGTTTGAATCAAAGCGTTATTTCCAGCGGACATGCGGAAATATCATTCGCCGCCCAAAGTGATCATTTGCCGCATATAACGCTGTTAATGGGTACTATATCAGCGCAAAACCAGCTTGATGAACTTATCACATGTTGTAGAACTTTCGCCGAAAATACCCTGCCTGTTGAATATGAGTTGGCAGCCCCTTGTTGGGCGCAACCTTCCAAAAAGTTCCTATTTGTAGGTATTCTGCCGACAGGAAAGCTACTGGATTTTCGACGGAACCTTTTTTCGAAACTGGGGGTGAAGAGCGTCGAAAATATCAGAAAAGTTGAGAAACGAGGTTGGTATCATCAATTCACATAGTAGCCGAAAGATATTTTCCGGGGAAAACGCCATACAGCGTGACTGCCTCAGCCCATGAATCATTACCTCTTACACCGTGCCATGCAAACAATTATTCGCCACAGAAGGACAATTCACATGCGATCCATCATCTTTTTCTCACTCGCGCTATCACTTGTATACGCTACCGCCCAAGCCCAGGACTCGCCCGACATTGAAGCGCTCAAAAAAGGCATGCCCAAAGACGTGGCGACCTTTATTTCAAGAGCCTTCGGCTGCAATCACTGGGGCGGCGAAGAAGCCTACGATGCAGCCTACGATGCAGCCCGCGCCAAGGAAATTAAAGAAGCGGTGCGCAAGCTCGGTTGCGACAAGCTTGAGGCCGATGAAACCACGCTGCGCAAGAAATACAAAGATGACCCCAAAGTGTTGCGTGCCATGAAAAAGGCGATGGAACCGTAATGCCCCCCCGGTTTATTCGTGCAAACCACCCAAATCAAACATGACATTGATGAAACCACACAATTTACATATCGTTGAAGGTGACTTACTTGATCAAAAAGTGGAAGTCATCGTCAATGCCTGGAACAGAAATATTATTCCATGGTGGCTCTTGCTGCCGCAAGGCGTTTCGGGGGCGATCAAACGCCGTGCAGGCTATCAACCCTTTCGCGAACTTGGGAGACTGGGGGCTATCCCTTTGGGCGGCGCTGTAGTAACGGGTGCCGGGAAACTCGGGTATAAGGCGATCATCCACGTGGCAGGCATCAATATGTTTTGGCGCTCGACCCGGCAATCGATCAAACAGTCGGTGCTTTCCGCCATGCAAATTGTGAGCACTAACGGATATCAAGCCGTCCCATTTCCGATAATTGGCGCAGGAACGGGTGGTTCAGGTCGATGCCGTTTTGGTTTGGTGCAACCCGATTGAAGTTGAAAGGGACCGCTCGGTGTTGGATGCCATGCTGCGCGAGGTAGCGCAAAGCGGCGTTTTTGTCAGCACCCACCCCGATATCATCATGAAACTTGGCACCAAGGAAGTGCTGTACCAAACTCAACACGTAGGCTGGGGTTGCGACACCCACCGCTACCAAAGTCTGGAACAGATGCAGCATGAGCTGCCACTGCGCTTGGCCGACGGCAAGGTGCGCGTATTGAAGCAAAATCGTGGCCAAAACGGGATTGGCGTGTGGCGGGTAGCGCTGGCGCAGCCAGTACCGACAGACAAGATCACCCCCGCCACCCTGCTGCGCGTGCGCCACGCCATGCGCGGCTGCAACGAAGAACACATCACCCTGGAACAATGGTTCGCGCGCTGCGCAGCGTATTTCGCCAATGGCGCTGTGATGATAGACCAAGCCTGACAAGCGCGCCTGCCCATTATTTGGGATTGTGATTTTTTGCTTGGCCCCAAAGATGCGCAGGAGCAAGACAGTTATGTGTTGTGCGAAATCAATGTCAGCAGTGTTGCGCCCTACCCCGAATCGGCGGTGCCTGAAATGGTTGCAGCACTGGCGCGGCTATAAACCACCTGCAGATTGAAGCAAGCGCCTGAGTGATTGTCCCGGAATTAGTAGAAAACCGGGTTAGAATAGCCACGCGTGCGCGCACCCTTGCCTGATAACGACTAACCCGACAAAATACCCATGCTAATTCACCCCCAACCCGACCCCGTCGCCTTTTCCCTCGGCCCCTTGCACGTGCATTGGTATGGCTTGATGTATATGCTGGCCTTCATGTTTTTCATCATCCTGGGCCGGGGGCGTCTGAAACTGCCTCATATACAAGCGCAGGGTTGGAAAAAGGAAGACCTTGACGACATGTTATTTTTCGGCGTCCTGGGCGTGGTGATCGGTGGGCGGCTGGGTGAAGTACTGTTTTACAATTTCGATAAAGTGCTCGCGGGCTATTATTTTGCCAATCCGCTCAAGATTATCGCCGTCTGGGAAGGTGGCATGTCTTTCCATGGTGGCTTTTTGGGGGTGTTGGTGTCGATGGCTTTATGGGCGCGCAAAGCGAAACGCTCATGGATGGAGGTGATGGATTTTATCGCCCCGCTGGTGCCGCTGGGCTATGCCTTTGGACGCATCGGTAATTTTATCAATGCCGAATTGCCGGGCCGCATCGCCGACGCCAGCTTGCCATGGGCCATGCAGTGGCCGGGGGTGGATCATTTGGTGCACCCGTCGCCGATTTATCAGGCGCTGGTGGATGGGGTGCTGTGTTTTATCCTGCTCTGGTGGTTTGCGCAAAAACCCCGGCCACGCATGGCGGTGGGGGCCATGTATGCCTTGCTGTATGGCTGCGCGCGGTTTTTTACCGAATATTTCAGAACGCCGGATTTTGAAGTCTCGGCACTGGGCGTGACGCTCTCGGCGGGGCAAATGTATTCATTGCCGATGATTATTACTGGGCTGGTGCTGCTCTGGTGGGCTTACCGCATTCAGCCGCAAAGGGCGTGAAGCCGAAAAAACTGTTATTGACAGCGTTGGGGGTGCCAATACAGCGCAGACTAAGTGCCCTGCTTGTAATACCCCCGCTCCAAACCACGCTTCATATATTCAGCTATCTGGCGCTTGGTTTCCTGCAATTCACTCAACTCGACTTCGGTAAGCATACGCGGCGTCCCTGGTGGCACGGTTGAACTGGTCAGTTTAACAATAAACGGCGCAACAGCCTCATTCTTAAGTGCCAACACCTTCGATTCGCGCACGGATTTCCTCATGTGTTCGTATCTTGCCAAGATATCTTGCTTCCGAAGCTGTGAGGCAGTCGAATCCAAATCCAAAACGCTCGCGCCACCATTGTTCAAGTTGTCCATGTTTTCCTCTCAATTCATCCAATTGCCTGTCATCCAAAGTCACGTGCGCGGAATATTCCTTGCCAGTCAAAACAGTAGCACCGATGACCGTACCACCTTGCTGCATGATATACCCTCGCAAGTTGGCAATGGTGCCGCCTTGCCCGATAAAATCATCAACAATCAAACAAGCTTGCCCGCTTGTAAGTGGTCCTGTAAAACAAGCTTGCTTGGCCATTCTGGCGAGCCCATCTGCCCCGGTATGATTGACAATATTGGTTTGGACGATATACCTTTCAGCGGGCCACCCTAACATAAACGCCAAAACATCGCCAAACACTTCAGGGATGGCATTGACACCCACCGCTTCTTCTGCATGTGCGCTCACACGTCACAGGCGCGGCATGTTCTTCAAGCTGTCGCAAGGCCAAAACGGTCGCGATATTAATCACATCATCAACCAAATTATGCGCGGCGTTAACATCGCCCGCTTTTGCCGCTGGATAAGCGGGTGCTTCTTAACCACCGCTTCCTGTGCGTGCAACCAAACTGGCAGCAAGGGCACATGCCAAGGGAAACGATAGGGCTTGCTTGAAATCATGAATCCTCGCAAGCTATTTGGTTAAATTGTCAATCTAATCCAGCACAATGCCGTTACGCTGGATGGAATTTTACACCATTCAACCATCAGCTTGGTGATATTTGAGAATTGTTGGTTGGATACGGCTGATGAGCGCCTGATTTTGAAGTCTCGGCATTTGAGTCGGGTTTGCCTGGGTTTAGGCGCTTGAAGATTGGGTTTTCATTACTGGCAAACGTCATGAAGTAAGCTACTTTGCGCTGCCGTTACCCATTTCTGCGACATACTGCCGTAAGAATAGCGATATATCTTGCGGTCTTTCGCTTGGGTAATCCAGATTGGAGCGTGCCTGAACGATAAACGCGCCACTCCCGCCAGAAACCACCAATATACTGCCCAGCAACAGCGCCCACCATGGCGACTTCAAAAGCCGCTGCAGCAAATACAAGCTGATTGCGGCAATCACCAATAAAGAAACCAACAACGCTGGCGCAACGAAAAACATCAGGAAGCCATGGTTGGCACTGACATTGACACCAATGTCGTAGTATTTCATGTAGCTGCCCATGAGGTTGATGGCAAACCAGGTGACGGGCAATGGCAGCAGGAAATAAAGCACTCTGCATAGTAACAATAGCCGGGTTTTGCTTTTGGCGTTTTCAGTCATGGTGTGGCCTTTTGCTGGCGCTATTTATAATCATTATCGACAATGACGACATTGGTCGCATTTTCAGCTTTGACACCACTTTTTATCTCCTTATCCCGTGCCGCAGTGTAATCTGCTGCTTTCTGGATGATTGCTTTTCTGATGTCATCAGCAGTAAGGTTGAAGCCGGATTTAAGCCAAAGATCAATGCCAATTTTAACGCTGATGACATCCCCTTCATCATTATCGCCCGCACCGGGCAAGCCGGATGCCGCGCCACCTTGAAGCGTGGGTTCATCGAAACCACACTTGGTGCCAACATATCCATATAGGTCGGATAATTTAGAAAATTATCAACATGATTTCCAATAATTACGAATAATTTTTTATTATATCATCTAAAATTTTAAAAATCATATAAACGACATCTTTTTCAACCAATTAATCACGAGTTGCTACTTACTTGCATTTCACTGTGCATCACCGTGCGGCGTGCCAACTATATTCTCTACCACTACGCCCCCCTGCTCTGCCGTCCGAATCGTATCCAAGCCCAACGCCCGCGACACCGCATGTTCCGCTGGCATGACGCCGTATATTGTGCAGGAAGCGATACAAATGCATACCATTGTGAATTTGGTGGCGGCGCAAATGGGCATGGCGCTGGTACCCGAGTCGGTGGCGAATTTGCAGCGGGTTGGGGTAGAATACTTGTCATTGGCCAATGCCAGCCCGATGCTGGAAACTGGTTTGGCCTGGCGTAGTGAACATGCTTCACCCGTATTGGCGGCGTTTTTGGATTTGCTGAAGTCACAACCTGATTCAATTATTTAGACCATGAAAATCGATCACATTACTTTATTGCTTGCCTCATTTGAACGCAGCATGCCGTACTACGCAACCCTGCTGCCGCTGCTGGGCTTTAGCAAAACGCGGGATCATATTTGGACTGATGGCGCGGGTTTCTATTTTCAGTTTAACCAGGCCAAGCCGGACACGCGCCCGTATGAACGCTATGGCGCAGGCATGAATCACCTGGGTTTTGGCGCAAGCGCTGCGGCACAGGTAGCAAGCATCCGCCAAAGCATGCAGGAAGCGGGTTTTGAGGTGCCGGAGATTCAAAATCTGGGTGGTGCCATTGCCCTTTTCATGAAAGACCCGGATGGTATCCGGTTTGAGATAACGTATTATCCACCGGGCATGCCCGTATTTGATTAAAATTTTTCCCATGACAAAACCCGGTATGTCCAGCACACTCACCATTCGCCGCTACCAACCAGAAGACTGGCCACAATTATGGCCGATTCTGCAAGCCACCATCGCCCTTGGCGAAACCTTTGCCTTTGAACCGCGCACCAGCGAAACAGAAGTTTTCAAAGCATGGATCGAAACACCCGGTGTCGCTACTTTTGTGGCCAGTGCAGACGATGGCACTATCCTGGGTGGCTATAAAATTCAACACAACCAACCTGGCCTGGGTTCACACGTGAGCAATGGCAGCTATGTGGTTGCAGCCAAGGCGCGCGGCCAGGGCATTGCCTCGGCCATGTGCGAACACTCGCAAACCGTGGCACTGGCATTGGGTTTCAAGGCCATGCAATTTAATCTGGTGGTGTCTACCAACGCCGTTGCGGTACGGCTGTGGCAAAAACACGGTTTTGCCATCGTGGGCACGCTGCCGGGGGTATTTTTACACCGGGTGCATGGCTATGTGGATGCGTATGTGATGTTTAAAAAGCTGGGCGCTTAGATCACCGTGTGTCCATGGCTGCGATCAAAAACCGGTCACCCCCAATCACTATGGCTTGAAGAACTGGGGGAAAAAGACTTGGCCGAACGGCAATTGGGGTAGCTTGTAATAATTGACCGCCGTACCTTGGCATCGGTGCGGCGGTTGATTCGATTGCAGTCTGCACCGCGTCAACTACATGCACCGCCCCCCCCACCGCCACCGCCACCATCGCAGCCACTGCCACCGCCGCCATCACCGCCACCACCATCGCCGCTGCTAAATCCACCCACTGTCACCGCCCAGCCGCCGCTATTGCGATAGCGCCGCCGAGGTTTGCGCCCGCCTTTCAGCGCCAATTCATCTGGCTCGTAAGTGAAGCCATGTTGAATCTTCAGTTGCAAGTCGAGTGCAAATAATAGTGGCATGTGGTCTGGTTTCGCTGGGTTATAAAGGCTTACTTCGCACATGCGCCACCAGCATAGGCGCAATGCTGGGCTGGTGCTGTCTGTGGTGATCGGGGCGGGGGCCACAAAGCGGCCAAAAGCTTGCTGGCAAAATGCTTGATAGGCGGTTTTTTGCTGGCTGAATGCCAGCCACAAATCGCCAGCAACGCGAGACGGCATCGCCAGCGGGGTTGGTTGGCCTTGAATGCTAGCCAGAAAATACTGCCGCAAGCCCAGCACCACCAGTTGGCATTCGCGCGCTTTTAAGTGCGCGTGGTGTTGCCGCAGTTGGGCAATGCAAGCCGCTGGCAGGTTGTATTGCTGAATGAATTTGGCGCGTTGCGCGCGTTTAATGGCGCGCCAAATCAGCGGTGCAACCAGTGCCAGAACCACTGCGGCAATAAGGTAGGGCGTTGGCATGGCGTAACCCCTTTTATATGCGATCAGCTTCTTCCGGCTGCACGTTTGGTACTTTATTCATTGCCGCAAAAAATGCGTTTTCATTGCCTTCTTTGGCCCGTTTCTTCAAATAATCTTCGGTCATTAAGGCAGACATTTTTTCGGCCACAGCGGATGAGATAAATTGGTTGATGGAAACGCCATCTGGTTGTGCCAATTTCCGAACTTGCTCGTGAAGTGATTCCGGCAAGCGTAAGCTTAGTGTACTCATGGTAGCATTCCTTTTTCAATCATGAATTCTTGCGGTGCAACAACTGATAGGCCAAACTTTTCCGCACCTTGAAAATCTTTCTTGTTAAACGTAATGTGCGCTATGCCCCACCATTTTTCATAACAGGCGTGAATTGCCAGTATAATAGATTTGATCGCCGTTATTCAATATCAACCCCAGCGAGGGAAAAGCCATGCCAACCCACATCCCAAATACGCCAGTCAATACACAGACCAAGCTGGATTCGATCAAGCACAAAATTTCCTGTAGCGTGCTGGCAAACTTTCCGCTGCATGAAATCAAAGCACAGGCCAAGGCCAACATTGCGCGTTGGCGCGCCAATGGGGTAGTTAGCTGCGCCTACGACGAATGGTCTGCCATTATTGACAATGCAGATGACACTAAAATGATCGCTGCAATGGTCGGGCTTGATGAAAACAACAACCGCCTACGCCAATCAATTCCCTATGTAGGCATGCTGCCCAAGTCGTTAGTGAGAAAACTGAATGAAGAAATCGCAAGTTGAACATGTGATTAGGGCTGCCAGCAAAATTTGCGAAGAAGATGAATTTATTATCATTGGCAGTCAGTCATTACACGGCAAATATCCCGACATTGCTGATGATATTTTAATGTCACAAGAAGTTGACTTGTATTTAAAAAAATATATTGCCAAAACTGAACTGCTCAATGTGATAGGCATGGATTCACCTTTTCACGAGACCTTTGGTTATTACGCTGACCCATGCGATGCACAAACTGCCGTTTTACCCAAAAACTGGAAAAATCGGTTAGTTCACCTTAAAATGGCGCAACAAGACTCAGCAGTAAGGGCTTATTGCTTAGACCCGCATGACCTTGTAGTGGCAAAGCTTGCCGCAGCCAGAGACAAAGATAAAGTCTTCATTCGGGCACTGCTGGCAAGGGGCATGGTGAAAGCCGAAATTGTGCAACAACGGCTTCAGGAAACGGCTGTGTCTCCGGCCAGGTTGGTCGCAATGGAAAGCTTGCTGACCCAACTGATCAATCATAACAATTAGTGTAACCATCTGTTCAGGAGCCGCCATGCCAGACCCGCATCATTTTGACCTGATCATCACTGCCGATTACCCCAGCCGCAGCGCGCAGTTGCGCCTGCTCTCTGCCGACGGCGCGCAACTGGCGTATCGCCACACCGATTTCAACAGCATTGCCGTGGGCCAGCAGCGTGGGCTATTCGATCTGCACGATTTTCTGCGCGATTATGTCGAAGCGTGCGACGAAGCGGCAGCACTGGCGAATATTGGCGTTTGCATTGCCGAACAAGTGCTGGGCGCAGAAATCTTCACCTTGCTGTGGAAAGCCAGCACCCAGCGCACCTTGCGCATTCAACTGCCGGGCGCGGATGATGCCGACAATCATTTGGCCGCCGCACTGGCCCGTGTGCCGTGGGAAATCGCCCGGCCTAGCGCAGAGCAAACCAGCTTGGGCGAGCGCAACCTGCTGATACGCGTGGTTCATGACATGAACGCGCCTGCGTCACAGCCCTTGGCTTTGGGCAAAGACGAGGATTTACGCATACTGTTTGTATTTGCCGAAGCGCGCGGCGCGGGCGCTGGGCAAGCGTTGGGCATGCGGCGCGAGCGGCGTAAGTTGATGGAACTGTTTGTTAATCAAATTTACCCGCACTGGCGCGTGGTGGCGCACGTCCTCGCACACGGGGTTACGCGGGCGCGGCTGATGGCGCAGGTGCAAGAAAACGGCGGTTACCACATCGTGCATTGGAGCGGGCATGGCGGCGTTAATTTGCTGGAGTTGGCAAAACCCGGCGGTAGCAGGGACTTGCTGTCTGGGCAAGAACTGTTGGAGTTGTTCAACCAGGCGGGCGGTTTTCTGCCTCGCTTGTTCTTTTTGAGCGCTTGCCATTCGGGCGATATCTTGAGTATCCAGAATTGGGATGATTTTATTGCCAGCGCACGGGGTAGCGCCAAGGGCGGTAATCGTGCCGATTCTGTCAACAAAGCGCTACCAAATAGCAATGAGCGCGATCTTAATCTTGCGACACAGCCGGGCTACGCTGGCACTGCCCACGCCTTGTTGACGGGCGGTGTAGCGGCGGTGGTGGCGATGCGCTATCCGGTGGGCGACGATTATGCGCGCGAATTGGCGTTGGCGTTTTATCAACGGCTATTGGCACACAACCAGCCCAAAAGCGTGGCGGCGGCACTGTCGCTGGCGCGGTTGGTACTAAGTAGAGCAACCTTTGCCGACAGCGTTTTTTCACCGTGCGACCATGCCACGCCCTTGCTTTACGACGCAGACCAGCTCGGCTTTGCGCCCGCGCAAGGGCGCAGCCCCGCACTGGATACACGCAACCCGCGCCTGCACGAGATTGCGGAACTGGAAATGGCGGCGCACCCAAACTTTGTCGGGCGTATATGGGAATTGGCTGGCTTGGGGGCGGATTTTGTTGGTATTAGCAGTGGTAACAGCAGTGGTAACCCGCATGAATCTAGCCAAGCGGTGGCGCTCATCATCGGCTTAGGCGGCATGGGCAAAACCACGCTCGCCGCCGAAGCCGTGGCGCTGTGGCAGGCGCGGTTTGACTGGATATTGCTGTATCAAGCCAAGCCCAATGCGCTCGGTTTGGAGGCTACCCTGCGCGACATCCATACAAAGCTGTCTGGCGAGTTGCTACGCTATCATAAGCATGTGGCAAGCCACCCGGCGGATGCCATCTACCGCGACGCCAACGATAGCTTTACTGGCCCAGCGCGCATGACGCGGATGATGAAAAACCTGCTTAGGGCGATGCAGGACGAAGCCATTTTGCTGGTGCTGGATAATTTTGAAGGCAACCTCAAGCCAGAACCCGACTCTGCCACCGTGGATTGCGCCCCGCAGTGGCACTGCCAAGACCCGGCGTGGGATGAATTGCTCGCGCTATTGGCACGCAAACTGCCCGGCTCCAGTTCACGCGTATTGATCACTTGTCGGCGGCCCTTGGCGGCGTTGGCTGATTTGCAAGAACATTGCTGCACGGTATTGCTGGGGCCGTTGCCAGCGGGCGAAGCAGCGCTGTATCTGCGCGAACATCCGACGTTAAGCAAGATGATGTTTGGTACCGATGAGGGCGAACGCCTATTGGCCTACCGCCTGCTTGACGCTAGCCGTTTTCATCCGCTGCTAATGGACAGATTGGCGCGCTTGGCTGCTAGTCCGGCGCTACGCGTGCAGTTGATGGCGGCCTTGGAAACACTGGAAAAAACCAAGGACTTTTCAAGCTTGCCCGCGCTGTTTGCAGGTGTGCGGGGCGATGCGCAGGAATTGGCTTATCTGGATGATGCACTGGCGCTATCGCTTGACCAACTGATCCAAAGCGTTAGCCCAGATGCGCGGCGGTTGTTGTGGTTGGTGGCGGTGGCAAACGAACCGGTTGCGCTTGGTTTGCTGCACGCTGTGTGGAGTGGGAAGGATAGCGAGCAGCAGCGGCAACTGCGGCAAATTAAGGCCGATTTGGCAAACTTGCCGCAATTGCCTGCGGAACATCAGGCATGGTTGCAGGCGCTACCACCAGAAGTTCATGCCATGCTGGCCGCGCTGCCACCCGAGGCACCAGCAAGGCCTGACCCCGTCCCGCTGCTGCGTAACTTACTGGCCGTGGGCTTGGTCAGCGCAGAGATTCATGACAATGCGGACGAGGAGGACGACGGCAACCCCGACATCGCCTGCCATGAGCTGGTGCGCGAACGCATCCGCGCGTGGATGGCGGATCACCCGCACGACCATGCCAACTTCAGCGAAAACGGCATCCAGCTCGGCTATTCTGATCACTTGGCAGCATTTTTTGCCGCAAACCAACACCAAGATATGGCCTTGGCACTGCAAGCGGGCAGCCGCGCCATTGTGTATTGCATCCAAGCCGGGGCATATGATCGGCTGGGCGAATTCGCCAGTAACATCACCACCGCCAGCGGCGACCCGCGCCTGCTGCAAGGATTAATACCGCATCTCCAGAGCGCCGCCGATGCTGCGCCACCGGGCCAGGCACGCTGGTCTTGTCTGTGCTTGCTGGCCGCTGCCTTGTGTAATGGCGGGCAGCCAGACGCCAGCCTGCCGTTTTATCGCCAAGCGGAAGGTATGGCACGCGAAGTAG
>JBKJLF010000272.1:0-4070 GCA_046597185.1 Burkholderiaceae bacterium
CGATCTGAACCGTTTGTTGGACAAGCCCGGCCCCAATGCGCGTTTTTACTATGGAAATATCTTCTTGACTGACAGGGATTTCCGGCGGTGCCCGTACCGCAAGCACCGCCCTCATCGTCGCCATTGCAGCAACATCCCCTTTGAAACCAACATCCCGCCCAATTTCCGGCAGGTTTTACCTCAAACTGCCCGTTTTTAGGCCAGCCGCTCCCCTGCTTTGGCTACGCAGTTGCCGCGCTGTCGGGTCTAGCTAGGCTTACACGACCGTCTCCGGCATCGCGTCACCAATCGGGCGAGACCGGGCAAACGTGGACTTTATGCGCGTGCGCACGATTTTCATCTCACCGCCACAGCAGGCGCAAACTAGCGCGGGCCTTTTTCCGGGCGATGCGGCGATGGGTTTGAGTACCACCCGCAGCAGCAATTGCAACAATTGAATCAGTCGTTTACTGTTCGGGTGCAGCAAGCCAAAGTTGCGCGTGCGGCGAAAGCCTTTGGGCAGAATGTGCTGCACGAAGAGCTTGAGGAACGCCACGCCGCCCAACGTGCGAAATTCGGTCTTGCCGGTTTTGCCGTTGGTGTAGCGAAACGTGACCAGACCGTTTTCGCAACTGATAATGTCCTTTTCCTGGATCGCGCCACGATAAAGATAGCGCCCCAAATACACCAGCGCCTTTTCGCCCGTGCCGACGTTTTTGCAATCAACCACCCATTCCTTTGGATAATGCCGGGGCAAGGCGAGACCAGCCTGCGCGATACCAGCCAACATCTTGGCGCGAAACACCTTGGCAAGTGCCTTGTGGCTGAACAGGTATTGGCTTTTTTTGACGCGCCAAGCCCGTTGTTCATGGTCGATGGCCCCGGCAGGCATGACAAGGTGGACGTGTGGATGAAAGTCAAGCTTGCGCGTATGCGTGTGCAGAACGGCAACCGCACCGGGGGTGCCTTGCAGCTTTTTGTCGCTTTGACTGAAGGTACTGACGGTTTCCCATGCGCTTTTAATGATGAGATCGTAAATGAGCGCCGGGTTTGCCCACGCCAGCGGACGAAATTCACTGGGCAAGGTGAAGGTGATCATAAAATAGTCGCACGGGAGCAGCTTTTGCTTTGCCGCTCCAGCCACTGTTGGGACTCATGTGCCTGGCAGTGCGGGCAGTGACGGTTGCCACACGAGTGCGGAATGAAGCGCTGTTCGCCACAATCCGCACAGTCAGCTTGCATTTTGGGGCTCATGGCACCACGACAGGTTTTAATGGCATTCAACACCTGTCGGTGGATGGGCTGGACTTTGCCTTGGCAATCACTCAAGAAGTCGGACTGGAAGGTATCAATAATGTGCGCGAGCCTGCCCGGAAAATGCATGGGCCAAATCATTTGACGCGGCCCCAGTTGATGGTGATCGAATCCATCAGCTTGTTGATGCGCTCTTGCGGCTTATTTTCGCTCGCGGTAGTGAGGTGGGTGTAGCGGATGGTGGTGAGGATGGAGAGGTGACCGAGGTTTTTTTGCACTTCGAGCAAGTCAACCCCTGCTTCAATCAGATGGGTAGCATAGCTGTGGCGCAGGCAGTGTGGGGTAATCTTTTTTTTATGCCGCAGGCTTGTGTGACCGCGCGCAAAGCGACCTGCACGCCGCCAGCATCCAGTGGCGTAGTTGCCGATTGCGCGCCCTTTATTCCGCCCGCCCGGCTTGGAAACAATAGCACGGGGTTACGATGGGTTTGCCAAAAACGGCGCAAGGCCGACAAAGTGGCTGCGGGCAACGGCACGAGCCGATCTTTATTGCCTTTCGCATCGCGGATGTGTACGCGCTGGCGGTCGGCATCAATGTCGCCAACTTGCAGACGCAGGCCCTCGCCTAGGCGCAAGCCCAAGCTGTACAGTGTGAAAAAGAATATGCGATAGCTGAGCACGTTAGTGGCGTCAAAAATCGGTTGCGCTTGAGCGATAGTGACGATGTCAGGCAACTGCTGGACGCGCGGTGGTTTAACCAAATTAGGCGCGGCCCAAGGCTTGTGCAATACGTGTTCATAGTAAAACTTGAGGCCATACAAGTCGTGCTTGAGCGTGCTCCACGAGTGGGTTTTCAGTAAGGCATCAAAATAATCGGTAAGCTGCGCCTTTCGTGAGGGCATCAATTTGTTGGTTGAAATACTCGCCTGCCCGGCGTACCGCCCGCGAATAGGCATCGACCGTTTTGGGCTGCATGCCTTGAAGCTTGAGTCGTTTGAGATGGGTTTGATAATTTTGCTCGAAAGTGGAGCCGGATTGTGGTTTAATCATGGGAATACCTCAGTAGTTTACCCCCCTTGGGGCTGAGGAGCTATTGTAATCGTTGAACGAAAAACGTAGTACGCGGGCTTTTCTCCGCGTAGCGGCTTCGTCCAACATGGCGCTCAACCGGAGCGCGGTTATAATGCGGTTTTGTTTTTTAGCTTTCCGAGCCGCGCCCGGTTAGCTCTACGTTAGTCGTTTCAGTAGCACATTTTGTCGCATTTAACAATTTTGGATTATTTTTGACAACATTTTACGCAGATTGCGGGCATCTTTGATTTTTTACGTTGATTACTATGCAAGAATTCAGTTCTTTGAGTGAGAGGTAGTTATGGCATACGGTGATTATGATTTATTGACAGTTCCGATTGATGCTGTTGGCGAACAATTGCGTGAATGGTTGGGGGGCGAACAGCCGCCAATGCAGGACATCGGCATATTGCGACAAGATGGTACTCTAGCCGGAGTGATCATCAGTAAGGAATACTATGATTTTTTTCTCCAAAAAATTGAAGAAGAAGATGACCGATTGGACTTGATTGCGGCTGAAGAATATGAGAAAACGAAGGGAGACTGTAATGAAACCTGATAACGGCATAGCAGAGGATCTCGCCGATCTGGAAAAAATTCATAAAGCAAAGCAAGAGCAAGCTCGTTCCAAGGATGAAATGATTGACTGGATTCCGGGGCAGGGCATCGGTTCGACCGAGCAGAAAACGAACAAGGGCAGCAATAATGTACGAAGTTAAATTCACTCCAAAAGCTGCAAAAGCGTTAAAGGCATTGCCCGCAGACGTCCAGTTTCGTGTCCAAAAAAAGATCGACTATCTACGGCTGACACCAAGAGGAACCGATACCAAGAAATTGGTTGGAAAAAAGGATTTGTACAGAACCAGAATTGGGCACTATCGAATTTTGTACGAGATTGAAGATGAGAAACTTTTAGTTTGGGTGGTTGAGGTCGATACGAGAGGTGGTGTGTATAAAAATTAAACGCATAGCATCTCGGCTAACTTTTCATTCCAGCGGCCTTGCGCAAAAACCGCGCAAGCCGCTGAATTCCACGTTAGTCAACGAGAAGGCAGTTGGTCGTAGACTTGCTGCATACTTCTGGAAATGCGGAGCAAAAGGAGCAGAAATATGGGAAATGTAAAGTCAATTGAGAATGCTGTGGAGTCGTTACCCCCGATGGAGCTAGCTGAATTCCGGCGGTGGTTCGCTGGTTTCGATGGTAACGCGTGGGATAGGCAAATCGAGCAGGACGCGGCCTCTGGCAAACTTGACCAGTTAGCAGCCGAGGCACTTGCCGACTATCGCACTGGCCCGGCGAGGCAACTTTGAGTTTGATGCACACCGCATCAAGGGGGTTTGGCAGTGCCTCGACGCATTGCCCGCTGAAATTCAATCCTTAGCGCACCGGAATTTCGCTCAGCTCAAGGCCGATCCAAGTCATCCATCGTTGCATTTCAAGAGTAATCTGTTGCAAATGGTCAATTTCATAGCGTCCGAGTCGGTCTCTACTACCGCGCACTTGGCATCCCCGTGCTAGGCGGCATACATTGGTTTTGGATCGGCACGCATGGCGAGTATGACAAGCTCGTCGGTTAACTGGTTGCTCGGCGCGGACACGCAGCCGCAGGTTGCCGCTGCGCGGCTCGGGCTGCGCGCCGGACAGCGCCGACGTTAGCTATTATCTCAAGGTTATTTAAATTTATGGCAATCACAAACTTTTCGCAGATGTCTTCTGCCGATAAAATCGAAGCGGCATTACGCCTGTCACTACCGCTCATACCCACT
>JBKJLF010000423.1:0-41565 GCA_046597185.1 Burkholderiaceae bacterium
CTTCTGCCTCTGCTGCCGCTTCTGCCGCTTCTGCCGCTTGCGCTTCTGCAACCGACTCGTCTTCCACGAAGAAGGCCCCGCCCTCTTTCACGCGTTCCGCCGCTTTCACAATCGGCTTGGCACTACGCCCCGAACGACCATTGGCCTTGATTTCCTCAACCCAATCAAACATGGTATCGGCAGCATAAGTGAGCAAACCATACAACGGCTCCGTCCCGGCACGCGCTTCCGCCAGCCATGAATTCAAAACCTGCTCAATACTCGCCGCCGCTTCGCCAAATACATTCAAACCCACCATGCGACTACTACCCTTCAAGGTGTGAAAGGAGCGCCGTAAGGTAGTGAGTAAATCCTGGTTGGTTGGATTGCGCCTGGACTCCGGTAAATTCTCGCGCACGAAGGCCAATACTTCATCGGCCTCCATCATGAAAATTTCCAGCAATTCGGCATCCACTTCATCATCGGTTTCCGGTGCCGGCACGCTCGGTGCCACATGCATTTGCGCCGCAGCCTGCTCTTCGGTTTTGAGTGATTGCGACAGCGTTGCCGCAAAATCCGGCTGATCCAACATGTCTATCGTTGCTTGCGCCCGCTCAATGGCTTCGCGGTTATCCAACAGGGCCGCATCTTTGCGCACCTGTTGCAACGACGCTTTCAATTCCTGCTGCAATGCCAAATTATTCGGATCAGCCATCACGGAAGCGGCCAACACTTCCGATTCCTGTTGATGTTTAATCAGCTCGGCTTCAACCGTCATCGCTTCCGCAGCCTGTCCGGCGTCAGCAAGACCAGGTGGCGGGACAACAGGCGCACTGCCAGCCGCCGGCATAAAGCCGGCATGCTCGGCACCTTCCATCTTCACTACTTCAATATTAATCGCCGCTTGCGACCCACCATGCTCCAGCGGCAAGGCTTTAAACTCGCCTTTTTCAGCATCATAACCAAAGCGCCCTTTGGCAACTTCGCCACCTTGATTCAAGGCTTCGATGAAAAACCCTAACGCGCCAATGTTTTGTGCTACCAATTGCATGGTCGCACGCCCATCCTCGCCCAGATCTTCCTCGGCGTTGGCGAAATTTTGCACGGCCTGACGTGTGTGTTGCACTGCCTGCACCGCGTCAAATTGATCCAATACCGACAAAGCACCGGAAACCTGATGCAAAGCCGGGTCGATTTGCGCCAAATTGGTTTTTTTACGCGCATCCAGAAAATATTCATCCAACACTTTTTCAACTTGGCGCAAATTCGCCTTCATCTCATTCACCAGGGCCAGCACGGTGTTGCGCTGCTGCGCCTGGCGCGACAATTCATCCATCCAATCTGCCGATGCGGTCGGTGTCTCACCCGCCACCAGCGACAATAAACGCGAAGCCAGTGCGTCAGCACGATGCGGGAAATCATCCGGCAGGCGATTGATATTTTCCAGGCCATTTTCGATGAACAATAAGCTACGCGCAATCTCCAGGCCCAGTTCGCGGCTCAATTTTGCATTGGCAGCATGGCGCGCAATACCATTGAGTTCACGCAATAATTTGGACAGCGGTGGCGCATTTAATTTGGAACTGGCGTCCACCAACACATCCAGCTCGGATTCAAACGATGGCCATAGATTGGTGGCGTCGTCATCGGCGATGCGGCTCCAGGTATTTTTGGCCTTAGCCAGGCGTTCTTTGGCAACCATCAAGGCGTCATGGTCAACTTGACCGTAGCGCCGCTTTTCATAGTCCGGTGGCACCAAGCCATTGAGTTGGTACACTTCGCAAATCTGGCGCGCACGCGGGGACGGGTCTTTGGCCCTTGCTATAAAAAATAAGGCATCCCGTAACAGCCGCTCGGAAATACTGAAAGAGCCTTCCGCCAAGCGCCGAATTTGCAGATTAATCCGGCCAAACAATTGCTTGACATATAATTCACTGACCACTTGCCCTTGCACCACCACTTCAGCAAAACCATGCATGACCCACCAAAAGGCATGCACTTGCGGATTGCTTTGCACGTTTTCGACCGTGGCAATAATCTCCAGCAAAGGCGTCGCTTTATCGCCTTCAGCCGTTTTTAAGAATGGCAACAGGGAGCGTTCAAAGCGTTGCCGCAACTGGGTGTAATCCAGTGCTTCGCCACTGCGTGCCGTGCTCGGCAATTGTGGCCGAATCGCCAGATTGGGAAAAAACAAATCCGCAGGATGAATCCGTTCGGCACCGCGCACCTCCAATAAGGAGCGGTAATAGGGAAATAACCGTACTGGCTGTGGCTGGGCACCGGATAATAATTCTTCCAGATATTCGACCAGGGCTTGATACGCATTACCGATGGCAGTGGCATATTCCTGGGTCAGTTGCAGTTGCCCACCCTTCAAACGATCGAGTAAATCTTCGACCGTTTCACTGATCATGGCCACGCCATCGACATCCACAATTTGAAACGCGCCATGGGCCTGATGCAAATACGATTTGGCATGCTGCAGCAGGGTCGATTGCCCAGCTTCATCCTGCCCCACCGCATCAAACAGTGCGGTTTTGGACTTGTTCAAGCTTTCCCGGATTTCGCCGATTACCCACGACAAAGGACCCGTATCAAAATTAGATGCGCTCGGTACAGCAGAAAATTCTTTGGTCATGCTTGCCTCGAAAATTCAAAAGGCGATAAACCTTCCGATAAGTCTATCGCCATACGTCATTGCCCACGGGCTTTCAAACAACTGATTGCAAACACGTTGCCCGGGGTTGGCTACCCTCAATATCAGGAAACGCGGAATCGCGATACCGAATTTTTTAACTCTTCTGCCAACATCGACAGTTTATGAATGGATGATGCAGTTTGTTGCGTACCATGCTGGGTTTGCTCAGTCGCCATCAAAATGTGCTGGATGTTGGCCGCGACCCCGTTCGCTGAAGCCGCTTGCCGCTCCGCTGCCATGGAAATTTCTTGAATCAGTTCCGCCAAACGGTTCGAAACCCGGCTAATATCGGCCAAGGCCGCACCCGCCGCATCGGACAGTTTTGCTCCTTCAACCACACCCTGGGTTGATTTTTCCATAGCGGCTACCGCATCATGGGTATCCGTTTGAATGGTACGCACCAGCGCACCAATCTGCTTGGTCGCTTCACCGGAGCGTTCCGCCAGTCGCTGCACCTCTTCCGCAACCACTGAGAAGCCGCGCCCTGCTTCACCGGCTGATGCCGCCTGAATTGCCGCATTCAACGCCAGCACGTTGGTTTGTTCGGTAATGTCTGAAATCAGTTCGGTAATTTCACCAATTTCCTGTGACGATTCACCCAGTCGCTTGATTCGTTTTGAAGTTTCCTGGATTTGCTCGCGAATTTCATCCATACCCTTAATCGCGTTTTCCATCGCAACCGAACCCTGTTCCGCTGCCGCCACCGACTGCCGCGCCACCTCGGCCGATTCATTGGCTGATTGCGACACATCGGTAATTTCTTTCGCCATGGTCAACACCGCATGGCTGGCCTCTTGAATTTCACGCGCCTGCTGTTGTGATGCATCCAGCAGATCGTTCGAAATCGTTTGCGCCTGGGTGGATGCACCCGTCACCTCTTCCGCTGTTTTGGTCACGCGGCCAACCAGTCCACGCAATTCTTCCACCGTGTAATTGACCGAGTCGGCAATCGCACCGGTAATATCTTCCGACACCGTCGCCTGCACCGTCAAATCACCATCCGCCACTTCCTGCAGTTCGTTCATCAGGCGCAAAATAGCGGCCTGGTTTTGATCATTGGTGGCTTTCGCTTCTTCTTCCTTACGTTGCGCCAATAAGCGCTGCGCATCGGCTTCCTGCCGACGCATATCCGCACCACGGGTACGATTACGACTGTCTTGCAACAGAACCACGGCAATACCGCCCGCCGTCAGCACCGCCAACAAGCCACTGCTCAACATCGCCCAAAACGACCAGTCGTTAGAATCTTGCTGGGCACGATAGGCTTTTTGCAGTTTGGTCAAGCTTTGCTTTAATTGCTCATTTTCATTAAACACCAATTGTTCAGATTGCTTTGCAGAAATAAATTTCTGCAAATTAGTCAGAATTTGAGAGATTAATTTTTGATAATCAGCAAACACCGTTTGCAGTTCAGTCAGGCGATCACGGGTTTCCTGATCCTTGGTGACGGGCAAGCGCAATATTTCACTCCCATTCAAAAAACCATCGACGATATTACTAAAGGTGTTCGCGTCTTTACCCAACAAGAATGCGGTTTCAGGGCTCACACCTTCGGGGGTTAAAAAGTCATTGGCGCTACGGCCCAAACGCTGGGTCAACATCGTCAACTGGCTGGAAGAGGAAATTTCACGGGTGGTAGACTGACCGCCCAATTTCAAGGTATTAATCTGCGTCGTCAATTCTTCCAACTCCGGGGCCAGGGCTTTCATCCTGAGCATGGTATTGCCGTAGCTGGTCAATTCAGGCTTCATACTTAAAACAATGGTCGCCGCATTATTTGAACTGGCCCAAACTTTTTCCACTTCATTTAACAGCACCTTCAACGAGGCTTTGGGTGGACTGATTTCGCGTCCGTTATAATCCCCCCCTTTTTGCAACACTTTGAGTGCCGCATTAAATTGCTTCAAGCTCTCTTGCAACTGGGTAAATGCTTCGGTCTTACCCTGTAGCGCATTCGGGGTCGCTTTACCGATCCGTTGCGAGTGCATCAGTGCTTCTGATGCAATCTGGGTCTGTGTTGATGTCAAAATGCCATTGGTAGCATTCACCCACACAAAAAAGATACTTAACAACAAGGACACGCCTAACAGTATCAGCAGAAAACGAATCTGCTGCGCCAAAGGCATGCGGCCAATGAGCGGCAATTGAAAATCACCTCGCTCGCTGGCCACCACACCAGGCTTGGAGCCAACTTCAGCAGCAGGCTGCGATTCTGGCATTGGTATCGCATCGACGACACCTGGCATGATGGTGGAAAGCCCACTCACCATGCCAGGATCCAGATCTTCGTCGACTGCATCCTTCTGATTGTCTATGGATGAAGACGGGGATGTAAACGCCATTGTAAATCTCCTAATGTCCAACAAAACGAACCACCTGACAAGCCACTATCAGTGCCTGCTACCAAAACCTGGCCAAACCCGGCCAAACTTATAAACCAATAAAGCTATAAACCGACATGTAAAAACCGTGTGTCTTGCACCACCAAAGACAAATCCAGTTGTTGCCAAACTTGTGCCTCGCGATCACGGAAGCGATGGGTAACCCAACTCGGTCCCGGCGTTTCGGCATCTGGCAATAATTCCATTTCCATAATATTACGCAACCCCAGCACCCGTGAAACCAACAAACCGCTATTAAACGATAAGGCTGGCGCAAACGCAATAATTCTGGCCCCGGCATTGAGTGGCGTGGGTGCCAAGCCTTGAAACCGGGCAAAATCGATCACACTGATTAAATTACCCCGAATATTGGCCAAGCCCAGATACCAATCCTGCGTCAGTGGCACTGCCGTAATCGCGCCCACCGAAACGATTTCGCTGGCCTCGGTTAAATCGAGCAACCAACGCTGCGTGCCCACCACCACCCCCAGTTGACTGATACGCGCCTCAGTACCGCTCTTGGCAGCCTGCATACGCTCCAGCAACTGGGTTTGAAACTCGCGCATACGAATACGCCGGGCAGCAGAATCGGGTTTTCTAAGTACGCTCGGCGTTGATGTTGTCGAAAGTGTCATAGGCTTGGCTTATCC
Organism: Burkholderiaceae bacterium; assembly: GCA_046597185.1. Classification (GTDB taxonomy): domain Bacteria; phylum Pseudomonadota; class Gammaproteobacteria; order Burkholderiales; family Burkholderiaceae_D; genus CAMBDR01. The sequence goes on from JBKJLF010000423.1 coordinate 5,709, forward strand.
GAGGGCGGCAATTTTCGCCATCAATTCTGCCGCATCAATCGGCTTCACCAAGTAGTCGCGCGCGCCTTGGCGCAACCCCCAAATCCGGTCGGTTTCCTGATTTTTACTGGTACAAATGAAAATGGGAATATCCTGCGTTTCCGCGTCACGGGTAATGGCACGCGTAATTTGGAAACCATTTTTACCTGGCATCACCACATCCATTAAAATCAATTGTGGTTTGTCAATCTTAATTTTTTCCAACGCTTCTTCACCGTTTTCACAAATGGAAACGGTGAAGCCATTTTTCAGCAAGATCTCTTGCAAATGGTAACGCTCAGTTGGCGAGTCATCAACGATTAATACTTTTTTTATGGTCATAATAAAACCTCAGCGTCGGTAATATAATTCAATTAATGTTTTGTAAATTAAAATTTAACTGGTTATTTTGGAGATATGTTAGCAGTATGCTCACGCACCGTCTTAAGCAAGCTGTCTTTGGTAAATGGTTTGGTCAAATATTCATCTGACCCCACCATTGCCCCGCGCGCACGATCAAACAAGCCGTCTTTGGACGATAACATAACTACGGGCGTGGCATGGAATTTGGCACTTTTTTTGATCAGGGCGCAGGTTTGGTAACCATCCAGACGCGGCATTAAAATATCGCAAAAAATGAGCGCCGGGTGATGATCATTGACTTTGGCCAGGGCATCAAACCCATCATCGGCCAAAATCACCTGATACCCGGCCTGGCTTAAAAAGATTTGGGCCGAGCGCCGAATGGTGCTACTGTCATCAATCACCATGATTTTCAAGCTAGTGTTATCTTGCGCGGCAGTCATGACATCATCCTGAAAAAAAATTAATAAATCGGCTTGGAAGCACGGTGTTGGAATTGCAGAGAATGCAATTGAGCCCCAAAATCATAGTGCCAATGCCGTCATTCTTCATACTTACATAAAGATACCCTAAGAATGGCTCACACAACTCGTTTGATGTGAAAAAAGTTCAAATTACTGTCATTTCAAAGTCTTCTTTGCGCGCGCCACAATCCGGGCAAGTCCAATTGGTTGGCACATCGGCCCATCTGGTACCGGGCGCGATGCCGTCATCGGGTGCGCCAGCGGCTTCATCATAGACCCAACCACAAATCAGACACATCCAGGTGCATAAGGGGGCTGCGCTTGTTCCTTGATCCTTTTCTTGATTCATTTCTTCATGATCCTTCATTCGATGGAAAGCCAGACATCTTAATCGAAACGGGTTACAAAACGAAACATATGCCACAACAATACACCGTAGCGGCAGCTTTTAACATAAAAATGTGCAACACCGATTATAATTCGCCTTCATTCCACCACTGCGATCGCACAAAGCTACCCATCATGACAACCACACCAGCCTCTATCAATGACAGTTTATTTGCCCGCGCCCAACTCACCACGCCAGGCGGGGTCAATTCGCCCGTGCGTGCATTTCGCTCGGTAGGCGGCACGCCACGCTTTATTAGTCGTGCCAACGGCCCTTATTTTTGGGACGTGAATGAAAAACGCTATATAGATTACATCGGTTCCTGGGGGCCGGCGATTGTCGGCCATGCGCATCCGCTTGTGGTGCAAGCGGTACAGGAAGCGGCGGCACGCGGCTTAAGCTTTGGCGCGCCCACGGAAGCCGAGGTGATTATGGCTGAAACTTTATGCAGCCTGATGCCATCAATTGAACAAGTTCGCTTGGTATCCTCTGGGACAGAAGCTACCATGAGCGCGCTACGTTTGGCACGTGGCGCAACCGGGCGCGATAAAATCGTCAAGTTTGAAGGTTGCTATCATGGCCATGCGGATTCGCTGCTGGTGAAGGCAGGCAGTGGTTTGCTGACCTTTGGCAACCCCACTTCCAAAGGGGTGCCGGAAGATTTTATTAAACACACGCTGGTGCTAAACTACAACGATTGCGCGCAATTGGAACAAGCGTTTCTGCAACACGGCACAGAACTGGCTTGTGTGATTGTGGAGCCGGTCGCAGGGAATATGAATCTGGTCAAAGCCACGCCGGAATTTTTACAAACCATGCGCCGCTTGTGTAGCGAATACGGCACAGTTTTGATTTTCGATGAAGTGATGTGTGGCTTTCGCGTCGGCCTGGGTGGTGCGCAAGCGCTTTACAACATCCAGCCCGACCTCACTTGTTTGGGTAAAGTCATCGGCGGCGGTTTGCCGGTTGCCGCCTTTGGTGGGCGTGCCGATTTAATGGCCCATATGGCCCCCTTGGGCGCAGTCTATCAGGCAGGTACGCTCTCGGGCAACCCGGTTGCGGTGGCGGCAGGCTTGAGCACGCTGGCATTAATCCAGGCCCCGGATTTTTATACCCGGCTGGCCGCACAAACTGCCAAGCTGGCACAGGGCCTGAATGCTGCGGCGCAGCAGGCGGGCATCGTATTTTGTGCCGATGCCATTGGTGGCATGTTTGGTTTATATTTCAGCGCGCAAGTACCTGGCAATTACGCTGAAATGATGGCGGGGAATAAAGAGCAATTTAATACCTTCTTCCATGCCATGTTGGATGAAGGCGTGTATTTTGCGCCGGCGGCTTTTGAAGCGGGTTTTGTTTCAGCGGCGCATGATGACGCGGTGATTGCAGAAACCATCGCGGCTGCGGCAAGGGTGTTTGCTCGTATGACAGCCGCGTAGATAAAGCCAAATTCGTCAACTCACTTCGCCACCAAAAAAGGCAATCAGATTATCGATATATTTTTCGATCATCTTTTCGTTTTCAGACAACACTAAAGGCGAGACGATGGCTTTCATCAATCCGGGGAAAGGCACGGTGAGTTCACCGTTGAGTTTTAACAACAGATGCGTCGATTTTTTCTTGTCGGTGATGACCCAGCTTCCGCTAATTAGCGCATTGCCTACATCTTTAACGGGCGTCCAGACCACTGAACCTTTCTTCTTATCCGATACATATTTCGATGCATAGACCGTTTGAATATACGCTTTTGCGATACCAATTTTTTCCATTTCCCAGCGATAACAGCCGTCGCCCAAGTCTATCAAGGCGGCGAGTTTGGGGAAATGGCCTGACGACTTTGGCACGTTGGCCAATTCATCAAATACATCGGCATACTTCGCCTTGACTTCAAATTCATACGACAGATCAAACGGAACATTAATGGCCATGATTTACTCCAATAAAAAAGGGAACAGTCTGTGCTCAATTTACCACCAGTGAGCGCGAAATTTCAAACCGATCTGATAATAAAAACCGAAATTGACCACAGCACTGGTTCAGCGATAGCAAATTTGTCATGATTGCGTCACAAGCAGTGGTTAAGCTGCGCCTGGTCTACCATGTTGATGAGGCAAGCCATGCAACTACTTTCGTTTTTTGCACAGCACGACTGTTTAACCGAGCAAGGACAAATTCAACAAGCCGAGCGCCGCCGTTTCATACGGCAACTTGGCAGTTCTGCCTTAGCGGGGGCGGGGGCGTTGGGCATTGCCGCCTGCAGCACGATCAACCCCGCCGACACGTCCCCCTTATTGGTGAGTTTTGCGCATGGCGTTGCCAGTGGCGACCCGCTTGCCGACCGCATCATTCTTTGGACCCGCGTCACGCCGCAGCAGCCGGATGAAACGCGCACCGTCCAGCTTACCTGGCAAATCGCCCGCGACCGGGCCATGCAACAGATCGTGACGGCGGGTGTGCTGAGCACCGGGCCAGATAGCGATTACACCGTCAAGGTGGATGCAAAGGGCTTGCAAGCGGGCCAAATCTATTATTACCGTTTTAGCAGCGGTAGCGCCCACTCCCCGCTTGGGCGCACCAAAACCTTACCAGCCCAGTCGGTGGCGCAAGTTAAGCTGGCGGTGTTTTCGTGTTCCAATTATCCGGCGGGGTATTTCAATGTGTATGCGGACGCTGCCAAGCACGGCGATATTGATGCGGCCCTGCATATTGGCGACTATATTTACGAATACGAAAGTACCGGTTACGCCTGCGGTAAAGCCAAAGCACTGGGGCGGGTGTCGGAACCGCAAAACCTGCTGCTGGTGCTGGCCGATTATCGGCGGCGTTATGCGCAATACCGCAGCGACCCGGATCTACAAGCCGTCCATGCACAGATGCCGTTTATTACCGTATGGGATGACCACGAATTTGCCGATGATGCATGGCGTGATGGTGCCGCCGAGCACAAGTCGCCCTTTCACGGCCCTTTTTCGCAGCGCAAACGGGTGGCGATACAGGCTTACCACGAATGGCTGCCCACGCGCCTGCCCGATCCGGATCAACCAGAAAAAATCTACCGCTCATTTGATTTTGGCAAGTTGCTTTCCTTGCATATGCTGGATACGCGCATCATTGGGCGCGACCAGCAAGTGATCATGGATTCGTATCAAGCCGAAGATGGCGAATTTGATTGTGATAAATTTTGTGCCGACATCCGCTCACCGCAGCGCCAAATGATAGGCGGCAAACAGTTGGCGTGGTTAGAGCAAGGCGTGAAGCAATCCAAAGCCGTTTGGCAGATGTTGGGCCAGCAAGTTTTAATGGCGCGCATGGAATATCCGCAAGCGGTGGTGTTGGATGAAATGAGTTGCAATGAATTTTTGGCGCTCAAATCCCGGGCGCAGCGCGACCCCGGCAGTTTAAGCGTGGCGCAACGCGAGTGTTTGGCGGCACCCGGTTTGCCTTGCTTTTTGGATTCATGGGATGGTTACCAAAGCGAGCGCGAGCGGGTGCTGGATATTTTTAGTCGGCACAATAAAAACCTGGTGGTGTTGGCGGGCGACACCCACAATGCCTGGGCCAGCGATTTGCGCGACCAGCAAAAGCGCCAGGTTGGGGTGGAATTTGCCACGCCTTCGGTCAGTTCACCCGGTATGGAAAGTGGTTCGCCCAATGGCGACCATGAAGCTTCGGCGCGCATGATGGAACAGATTATAGAGCCGCTATATTATGCGCAAACCAGTAAGCGCGGTTATATGGTGCTCACCGCGACCGGGCAAGAAGTGCGTTGCGACTGGCATTTTATCAGCAGCATGCACCAGCGCGAGTACACGGCGGGTTGCGAGCGCAGCTTGCGCACGCTGGCGGGGGTGGGGCCGGGGCAGCGGCGGATTGTGGAAGTGGTGTAGTGGCATATTGGCATGGCTTGGGGTAAAATCGCAACTCGCTGCCCCCTCCCACGCAAACATCGGACTCGCCATGCCACTTCCTGCATTTCACCCTCGCAACCGCCATCAAGGCCACTATGACTTTACGCGCCTGGTTGCGGCAGCGCCCGCGCTGGCCCCTCATGTGCGCGCCAATGCGCATGGCGAGATGAGTATTGATTTTGCCGATGCGGCAGCGGTGACGGCGCTGAACGCGGCACTGTTGCAGGATTTTTATGGTATTCAAGGCTGGGCGCTGCCAACTGGCAAACTCTGCCCACCGGTGCCGGGGCGGGCTGATTATATTCATCACTTGGCCGATTTATTGGCTGGCTGCAATGGCGGGCGCATGGTAAAAACGGCAGTCGTGCTGGATATTGGCACGGGGGCCAATTGTATTTATCCTTTGATTGCGGCCAGTGAATATGGCTGGCAAGTGGTGGGCAGTGAATTGAACCCGGAATCCTTGGTCAACGCGCAAGCCATTTTGGCGGCCAACCCGGCTTTGGCCAAGCGCATTAGTTTGCGACAGCAAACCGATGCCGCAGCCATTTTCAAGGGTGTGCTGCAAGAAGGCGAATGGTTTGATGTCAGCCTGTGCAACCCGCCGTTTCATGCGTCCGCACAAGCGGGCTTGGCGGGTAGTGCGCGCAAGTGGCGCAATTTGGGCAAGGGCGCGCCTGCGGCAGTCAAGCCTGACTCGGATCTGGCGGGCGCGGTGCCGCTGAACTTTGGTGGGCAAGATAGCGAACTCTGGTGCCCCGGTGGCGAACCGGGCTTTATTGACAGGATGATCGCCGAGAGCAGCGCCATACCAACGCGCTGCTTTTGGTTCACCACGCTGGTATCGCAAGCGGCGCATTTGCCTGCGCTGGTGCGTGCGCTCAAGGCGGCGGGTGTGCAGGAGCAGCGCACGGTGAACATGAGCCAGGGGCAAAAACAAAGCCGCCTGCTGGCTTGGACGTTTCTTAATCCGACGCAGCAAGCAGCTTGGAGGAACGTGCGGTGGGGGTAATTTTCTTACCAACTACCCTATAATCTATTTCTTCAACATTAAGCTGGCGATATGGCTTCGAATTGCGGCTGCATTCGCATTGCAAATCTGGCTAGTCTCAGCACGACGTCGCATCAACTCTTTAACAACAGGATTATCGTTCGGCAATTTCGATAATCGATTTACGCCAGGGCTAAGCATATCGATCATTTCACGAATACTGCGCCCATCTTTTGGCAAAATACCCAGATCTAAAAATTTTGGCACAGCATTAAAATATACTTGTTGCCACCAGTGATCGGTGCGCAGATCATGCCAACTTAAGTAACCGCCCGGCAATACCTGCCGTGGTGCGGTAATTGCACCTGTAAAACTGTAGCGCTGCCCCGTGGTTGCAACAGGATCAAAAAAGTGTTGTGTATAAAAATCGGATACAAGTACATCATTCACTGTGTAAGCAAACGCTTCGCTTTCGGATGGGTCACACACTTCAGCCAAATACCTCACACGCCCCTGTCCCGGCATAATTGATGCCCCTGCCACCAAGCGACTTCCAAATGGATCAACCAACATTTCCAAGCATTCATGGCTTGCCGTAAGCGACCAAGTATCACCCGCTTCGACCAATGCGTAAGGTTGGCCGTTCTGATCGGTATGGTAGCCTCCTGCATCTTCTACATCATCAACAATAATAATTGGCCAATATCCTAGAGGCATACGTTCCAGCGATGCAATCGGATCAACCGTGGCACGAACATCCCATATTGGCCCTAAATCACGCATTGCCTGTTTTTGCAATGCTGTGCTTACATGCGCTATATCGGCAAACGAAACAGCGCTGGTATCTGAAATTAATGCAATATGACGTGATAACATAGCTTACTCCAATATTTTATTAAAAGGTAACATAAACAAGGTTGCTTCCCGAAACACTTAAACCTGGCACACAATTATTATTACTTCACATCGCTTCCTAAATGCGCAGAACACGGTTTAGCGCTGATAGGGTGCCGCCGTCTTGGATGCTTACCCTATAGAAACGAATCCGTTAATGCAGATGCCTGCGTCAGAATCATGCGCCCATAAAAGAATGATTATGTTTTCCCGCAAACTTAAAACCTAATTTGCGGGGGTATTTGCTTTCGCTCTCGCCGCCTCCAATGCCTGTTGCGCCTTCAATAGATCGACCTGCGCATTCAGCTCGGTTATTCGCGCAGCCAGCAATGCATTCGCTTGGCTATCATAGTCAACACGAAGTTTTACAATGGATGCGGGAACCGAAATAATGGCCTTGGCAATATCAACAGGCAGGCTTGCAATCCCTGCTAGCTCGCTGGGTTGCGTGATGTTGTAGCTGGTTGGCATACCATCTTTAAACTCAAAATCGAAAGTCGATTTTGTAAATGCGTCTGCTTTAGCTGGCAACACAAAAGCAGCTTTGGAATCTGGCACGACAAAGACAGCAGAACTGGCATCAAGGCGCTCATCGTCAGCAGCGCCACCTATTTCTTGTGGTGTTATCGTAATCTTGGTTGCGCGCGGTGCCCGGTATACCAATCCCATAGGGTTGCTAGGCACCAAACTTTCAACATGTTTATCTTCTGATTCAGCAACGGTGCAAATATTAAAATCCCCTCCCTTGCAACGCGTACCATCAACATCAACAATGACAGATTTTGTCTTGGCGTATAAGCCCTTAATAGCCACCTTTATTTCTTCAATATTTGTTGGGTCAAAAGTTGCAGCAAATGAGTATAAGTCGCAAGCTTTGGTTGCCAAGTCTGGTTTGCTGGTGCGTGCCATGGTTGGACTAGCCCTGCCAGAAAATGCCGCTACACCTTGAACCAAATTTAAGATAATGGCTGGCGATTGATCCGTCGAAGTTGCATTTGTTGTCGATAACATTCCATTTAAAGTAGTTATTTTCAAGGTATCATCGCGAGTAATGCCGTGATTCATATTGGCGACAAAACGATACTTCGCATCCGGTACAGGTGGCAACGGTGTTAACACAATGGTTTCCAGGCATTGCCCACCTTTTTTCACCAACTCTTGGCTGCTTGTCGCCGCCCCATCAGCTTTGGCTTTGGAGTCCGCAGCCTTTTTTTCAAAAAATTTGAACTCTGCCGTCGCAATATTGTAGTCCAACAACAACTTGGCCTTGGCATCGGCAGCAGGTGGGGCATTGTCTAAGGTGCCCTTTGCAGTCTGCAACCCAAATTAATACCCATTGAAACCTCCGTAACTAAACATTTATCGTGTAAAACTATTTCTCTGCTGAATTGCTGGCACGAAACAAGTGTAGACCACAGGCAAAAAATTACCATCATCCATTCGTCTCATCCAAAAGGATGATTCTTCCTTGCAACCAATCTGCTATGCTTGTAAAAACCAGGTTTCATCTCGGGAGCGTGAATTGGCAAGCACACCAAATCAAAACGATCAAGTCAATCAACAATGGCTGGAACTAATCGCCCACCAAAGCGCGCGGGTGCCGTTTCCGGTTGGGTTGGTGATGCTGGCCTTGGCCCAAATTGCGGCCTTGCATATCCCGCTTTCATTTGTCTTACCCTGGCTCGCCGCCGTGTTTTTGGTGTTGGTATTACGCTATATCTTGTTACGCCGCTTGCCGCAGCAAACCCATCTGCCGTTCAGGCGCAAGCTGGTTCTGGTGGTTGGCTTGAGCGCGATTAACGGCAGCGTGCATGCGCTCTCGCTGCTGGTTTTTCCCTATATTACTGATCACGAAAAACTCTTCTTCACCATGCTGCTGCTGGCCTTATGCACGGGTGCCACCAGCACCACCGCTGGCCATCGGCTGACGTTTTTTGCCTACTATTTACCAATCGTGGGCATGCTAATGTTTGCCTGGGCTCACAATGTGGATAGCCAAAATCATACCTGGACCGACAAGGCACTGCCGCTATTGATCGGCTTTTACGGCCTTACCCTGGCTGGCGTGGCCAGGGCCACCAACAAAGTATTTGTCGAATCTTGCCAAATCCGCGAAAAAGAACATGACCTCAACCAGCAATTGCAGCAAGCCCTGGCCCAGGCACAAGAGGCAAACCATGCCAAAACCCGCTTTTTGGCCGCAGCCAGCCACGATTTGCGCCAACCCTTGCATACGCAATCGATGCTGGTGGCCACGCTCTCGCTTCGCAAGCTTGATGCGCGCAGCACCGAAATTGTACGCATGCTGGTCGAGTCAAATGACACCCTGGCCAAATTGCTCGATGGCTTGCTCGATATCTCCAAACTCGATGCCGGTATTATCGAAACCAATAAACAGCAGTTTTTGATGCAACCCCTGGTGCTGCAACACTTCACCCAGGTTGAAGCAGCCATCCGCGCCAAAAATCTACTGCCCGTCTTGCTGTGCGAGTGCGACGCCGCCGTCGAAACCGACCCGCAATTATTCCTGCGCATCCTGCGCAACCTGACCGATAACGCCATCAAATTTACCGAACACGGACAAATTCGGATCGAAGTGCGCTCCGATGCGCATTTTGTGCAAGTCTACGTCAGCGATACCGGGCCAGGCATTTCCGCAGAACATTTCGACAAAATTTTTCAAGAATTTTACCAAATCGAAAACCCCGAACGCGACCGCGCCAAAGGCCTGGGGCTGGGCCTGTCGATTGTGAAACGGCTCACCGATTTGCTGGGTATTGAATTGCTGTTTACCTCGTCCACGCAAACCGGCACCGAATTTGGCTTGCGCCTGCCCATTGTCAGCGGCCAGCCCTTGCCGGAGCCAGACGAAGCCCCCGCACCCACCCGCCAATTACCGTTTGCACTCACGGTGCTGATTGTGGATGACGAAGAGAATGTGCGCAAAAGTGTGCGTATTTTACTGGAAGAACTGGGTTGCCGCTGCCTCGAAGCCAGCAACAGCGCCGAGGCGGTGAAGGTGGCAGAACAAACGCCACCCGACTTTATTTTGGCCGATTTTCGCTTGCGCGGCGATGACAGCGGCATCCAGACCATTAACGCCCTGCGCCAACGCTGGCCGCGCACGCAAGCGGTGCTGGTCAGCGGTGATACCGCACCAGACCGCCAACGCGAAGCCCACAACGCTGGCATTCGCCTGCTGCACAAACCGCTATCACTCGACCAATTGAAACACGAACTGGATATTGTCAAACATTGACCTTTTTACCGGAGCCATACCATGGACGATCATCAACGCCCCAAGCAACGCACCAACCAGCGCCCCAATCCACACCCCAACCAACGCCGCTGGTTATCAAAAGACTTAAGCGCACTGATCCAACAACAGAGCGCAAAGCAAGAGATTTATGATTTGGTGATTGTTGGCAGTGGCTATGGCGGCGCAATGGCAGCGGCGCAATTGGCAGGTCTGGTCGATGCAAAGGGCAATCCTCTCAAAATTTGCCTGCTGGAACGGGGCAAAGAATACCTGCCCGGCTCCTTTCCTTCACAAATGGGTGAAGTACCGGGCCATATACGCGTGGTGACACCGAATGCCAAAAAACCGCAAGGCTTTGCTGATGGCTTGTTTGATATCCGGCCAGGAGCAGACGTATCCACCCTGACGGCCAACGGTTTGGGCGGTGGCTCCCTGATTAATGCCGGCGTGATGGCAGAACCGAAATGGCATACCTTTGACTCGGGCTTACCACCACAGCTAATACAAGAGTTAATTGCCAGCTATCCTACGATCCGGAACAAACTGGGCTGCACGGTTGAGGAATGGGATGTTGCCAAGCAGGAGATGATTGAGCGCAAAATTGTCGCAGATCCGGCCAATGCCTTGCCGCGCAGCCAAGCCCTACAAGCGCTGGACCCGCACAATTTTGGCAACAGCCCCCAACCCACTTTTCGACAGGCTGCGCTCACCATTAAAATGTCGCAAGAGCCTGAAGCAAATTTACAGCCCTGCAAGCAATGCGGTGATTGTATGACGGGTTGCAATATCGGCGCAAAAAAGTCACTCGATACCAATCTGCTACTTGGTGCCCGTAACAAGGGCGTGGAAATCTATACCGGGGCTTCGGTGCTCAAGTTGGAACGGGTCAAATCCAGCCAAACCTGGAAGCTGCACATTTTCCATACGGACGAGAATTTGCGTCAGCGTCAGGGCGCGGCTTTTCGCCTGCGTGCACGCAAGGTGATACTGGCGGCAGGCACCTTGGGTTCACCAGAAATTTTACTACGCTCGCAAAGCAAAAACCTGCACTTTTCCAAACGCCTGGGCCAACAATTTTCCTGCAATGGCGACAATATCGCGACCTTTTATAAGCTCGCCACCCGCGTCGAAACCATTGCCGATGAAAACCTGGCGCTTGATGCGCGCAAAATTGGGCCAACCATTGCCTGTATGCTGGACATTCCCAAAACCGCTAACAGACAAGGCTTTTTGCTGCAGGAATTTGCCATTCCCGGGGCCATGGCGACACTGTTTAAGGAAGTGGTTACCACCGCCAACACGCTGTATGATTTGCCCGAACCCGATTGCAGCTATCACCAGCGCGCCGCCCAAGGCTCGCCCACGCTGGACCCCTGCGCGGTCGATCCTGATGCCATGGCGTATACCGCCCTGTTAGGCATTATCGGGCACGATAGCGCCAATGGCGTATTGCGGCTAGACCCGGAGTCGCCTGCCGCACGGCCCAAACCCGGTTATAGCGGCATGATCCGCATCTCGTGGCCCGACGCACGTAACGGCACACAGTTGAACGCGGCCATGGATTATGTCCATCAACTGGGGCAGCAAGACAAAACGCTACTCCAACCGGGTGGCCGGCTGATTCCCAACCCAATGTGGCAACTGGGGCCGGAGGGCCTGGCGACGCTGATTGATCAACCACGCGGCCCGGTACTCACAGTCCACCCCCTTGGCGGGTGCCCGATCGGCAAGGATAGCGATCACGGCGTAGTCGATGATTATGGCATGGTTTTTGACCCGGCTGCCCAGCCCGGGGCGCGCTCAGAAACCGACGCTACCTGGCAAGGTACGCTCTTTGTGCTGGACGGTTCAATTATCCCCTGCTCACTCGGTGCCAACCCTGCACTCACCATTGCTACGCTCGCCCATCGTGCTGCGCTGCAACTGCGCCGGCAATGGGCCTGGCAGGCGGCCTCAACGCCACCCACGCCCGCAATCAAACCTGTCGCCAAGCGTCCGGTCTTTCGCGCCCCAGCCGCTTGCATTACCCCGGCCAAAGCCACGCGCCTGCTCATGGCAGAACGCTTGTTTGGCAAGGTATTGCTGCATTCGAACGATGGCATCCTGCGCGATTATTGGGTGGAATTAACCCTGCGCTATGACGAAATAGCGATTCAGGAATTAATGACCACGCTGGATCGGCGCGTGATCTTGAAAAAGGGCTCACGCCTGTGCATTTTCAACCCAAAAGATTGGGAAAATCTGCAACTGCTGAGCGACCCGGAAAGAGAAAACCAACGCGAACAAAAAGCTTTGCTGAGGGCCGAGCTGACCGGTTCGCTGGAAATTTTCAACCGTGAAAACAATTTTAGCCTGACCCGCATGCGCACCGGTTTGTGGGCCTGGTTTTGCAACCGTGGCTTGCGCGACACGACGCAAATGTTCAACAACCAATTTCGCGACGCTGGCAGTAAATGGGATGCACTGAGGGCACTGCCAGCCAAGGCCACCAAATTGGCGCGCAATATCAAAAACCTTGCCTCGCACGCGGGTGAAGTGCGGCGCATGGACTATAAGCTCACCATTGGCCACTGCGTGAGCCGGGCCGACGCCGACATTTTTACCGGAAAACATTCCCCGCAAGGCAAACACATTGAAGGTGAAAAACGGCTCACCTATAATCGGCGCGCCAACCCGCTACGCCAGTTGATGGAATTGCAGTTGACCCGGTTTCCATCGATTCAACTTGGCCCCACCGCCAAACTGGAACTGGATTTACGCTTCGTGGCCTTGCAAGAAATGCCGCTGGCGCAAATCATCGAACAAAAAAATCAAATCAATGCGCTGATGGATTTGGCCTCGTTTGGCCTGTATCTGCTGCGCCTGATGTTGCTCACCCATATGTGGACGTTTCGCAAACCGGACCCCACGCCGGATCGAAAAATCGACCGCTTACCGCAAAAATTATCGGATGCGCTGCAACCCGAAATTAGCGAAATCGATGTCTGCCCACCCCGCCACGGAATTCCGGTACGGGTACGCTTAAGCCGCTACCGCCTGCCGGATATGAACCCGGCACATAAACCATTGGTCATGATCCATGGCTATAGCGCCAGCGGCAGCACGTTTGCCCATCCGGCCATTGGCACCAGCATGGCGCAATACTTCGCCGAGTTGGGCAGAGATATCTGGATTCTGGATTTGCGCACCAGTGCCGGCATGCCATCGGCCGTATTACCCTGGCGTTTTGAAGATGCGGCATTTGAAGATATTCCCCTGGCGATTGCGCACATTTTGCGCGTCACAGGGCAGGATCAAGTCGATATTTTTGCGCACTGCATCGGTGCCGTGATGATCAGCATGGCGATTTTGACTGATCCCGATAAAATTGAAGAAGTTTTCCCATCCGACCTTGTGCAGCGGCAAGATCAGCGCCCCCGCCGCTTTTATCGCACTCAATTGGCCTTGCTGCAAAACTCGATCAGGCGTCTGGTGTTGTCGCAAAAAGGCCCGGTGTTGAAATACACCCAGGGCAATATGCTACGCGCCTGGTTGATGCGCTCTTTACGCAAGGTGGCCTTGCCGGACAATTTTCAATTTACCACACCCAAAAACGCCTCCCTGCGCGACCAAATCATCGACCGCTGGCTGAATGTATTATCGTGTAAAGCCGAGGAATTTGACCGGGAAAATCCCTTCCTCTGGTACAACCCCTTCCAGTGGGGCAAACCAACCCCCTGGGTAGGCTTTCGCCACCGCATGGATGCGCTGTACGCGCGCGACTTTAACGTCAACAATATTGCCGACAGCACCCTGGCCTATATTGAAGATTTGTTTGGCCCCCTGAATCTGGAAACGGTGTCGCAAGCCATCCATTTTGTGCGCTACGACAAAATTACCGATACCTATGGCCGCAATATGTTTGTCAGCCGCGCCAATTTACTGGCGCGCTGGAGCAAGTTGGACGATACCATGAGCATCCATGGTGCAGAAAATGGCCTGGCTGACCCGGCCACCCTGGCGCTGATGAAAAACCTGATGCGCGATGCGAATATTCCCTTCAAGGCAAGGCCCGCCTTTGAAAATATGGGACATCAGGATATGTTGATTGGCAAACACAATACCGACGTATTCAAGGAAGTGGAAGCCTTTTTAAGCGCACCCAAAGCCAGCACCGTGCCCGCTACCGCCCCGCAAGAATGGCATGGCTATTTACCATGGTTGGGGCCACGCTTGGAAGCCCAATATGAAGCCAACAACCGGATCGCCGTCATGCCCGATCCCAAGCTGGGTTCCGGGCAAGTGCTGTGTATCCCGGTAGCACGCCAGATCAAGCAAGCGGATGAAGTCGAATACACGCTGGCAGCCGATTTTGTCGGCGAGCTGGCCTCGGTGACCGCCAAAGCAAGGGTGTGGAGCACCGTGACCATACCTGCAAGCACGCTCGATCTGGCCCAGGCCGAGGGTGTTTTGGTGATTATGCTGTATGACGAAGCGGTAGTGGATGGCATGGTGGCCAAGAAGGAAACGGCGACACCGATTCGCGAACCCAGCGTACCACCGCCTGTTTCCAAGATGTATCCCAAAGAAAAACTGATCGAAATATTGGATCACGTACAAAACCCTAAGCGCTTTGATGCCCGCAGCATCGCGCAAGCCTTCATTAGCAAAGCTGAGATTGTATGTCGCATTGGCGTGGGTTACTCGTCCGATTTGTGTTTTGCCTTTGGTAGTTGTCAGTACACGGTAGGCTTGATGGACAGGCCAAAGGCTGAATATGCAATCAAGCAACTGGCGCAGCGTTTGCCTGAGCCAGACGCAAATGCAAGCGATGACAATACGGTACTCAGACCAGAATTATTGCTGTTGCTGGGCGATCAAATTTATTCCGATGCGACCGCAGGTTTGCTCGACCCCAGCCGCGCCGATGCGCGCTACCTGCATCCGCATGAAGACTGGTTACGCATGGAACCGCTGCGCAGGGTGATGCGCAAAATCCCGGTGTATTGCATGTTGGACGACCATGAAATCATCGATAACTGGCGTCCACGCCCTGGCCGCCCAGTAAGCTGGCATTTAACCCAAGGACGCAAATACTACCGCATATTTCAGCCCGTCGCCAGCAACCCGACCTTTGTTGGCACGCATGAAGATGATTTATGGTACGCCTTTGAGCACAAGGGATTACCCTTCTTCATGGCCGACAGCCGCAGCCAGCGTAGCCCACGCACTGCCCTCACGCTTGATCCTGCAAAAACGAAGGGAAAAGATCCCGAGATTTTGGGGGTAGACCAAATGCAACAATTGAAAAATTGGTTGGCAAGCTGTGACCCGAACCTGCCCAAATTCATTTCTACCGCCGCCATGCTATTACCCCGCCATGTGGCCGATGAAAGTGATACCCTGCATATGGATGGTTGGGACGGCTTCCCGGCAGCGCTGCATGAGTTACTCGCCTTTATTGCCGATCAGGAAATTCGCAATGTGATTTTTCTGTCCGGCGATGAACATGTCAGCAGTATCACCCAAATCACATTGCAAAACCTGGCTTGCAACAAAACAACGCATATCCTGTCGCTACACAGCTCGGGCTTTTACGCGCCCTTTCCATTTGCCAATGCCTTGCCGGAAGACATTCCCACCAAGGATCAGTTTTCTTTTTCGAAGGGCGGCGCAACCTGGCAATGCAGCACGAGCACCACGATTATCAACCAGGGCGATGGCTATATGTTGGTCAAACTCAGTCAAAATCAACAAAACCAATGGCAGCTCGATCTGGAATTCGATGGCCAAAACGGAACCTGGCGCTGGCCGCAAACACCATGGATACTACGATAAACCGCCGCTTAGCCGTGCGCAACCGGGGTCACACTCAAACCCAGTTGCGCCGCCTTGTACACCGCTTCGGTACGGTTATTGACGTTCAATACCCGAAACGCCGTCGAAACATGGGTTTTGACGGTCGCTTCGGATAAATTCAGTTCCCGCGCAATGACTTTATTCGATTTGCCCTGCGCCAGTTTGAGCAAGACATCAAGCTGACGTTGCGTCAAACCCAGACCGCCGGACGAATTGGACGGCATCGGCGCGCCATGATTATGAGTCAACGAATGTACGGGTAAATCAAAGGCAACTGGTGGCAGATAAATGCCCCCACTCAAAATCAGGCGCAAGGCCGCAATCAACACCTGCGGCGTGGAAGATTTGGGAATAAAACCGGCAGCACCATCGGCCACCAATTGGCGAATCAGGATCGGATCTTCTTCACTGGAGAGAATAATAATCGGCAAATTTTCAAAGCGCCGCCGCATGGTTTGCAACAGTTCAATCCCATCCACATTGGGCATATGAAAATCAAGCAAAACCAGGTCAAACGAGCCGTTCACCTCCAGCAGCGCGTGCAAACTGCTCGCTACCACGGTTTGTATGCTGGCATCCAATTCCGCCAACAACAAGCGAAACCCTTGCGTAAAAATAGGATGATCATCTATCAACAATATATACACGACAATCTTTCATCAAGAGCCTGAGAGTTTGAAAGGATAGCTCACATTTTATTGCTGATCAAATGCTAAAAAATATTTATCTCTGACAATTAACCGCCACGCAACAAACTCCATCCGTATCGGTCTGGCCTTCCATTACAATTTGACTTACATTCAATTCGCCGGATAATGGGGTATCCTTACGATGGTTGGCGGGTTTTTTCACTTGTTTTTTACTTTTTCGGCATGTAGCACAACAAATATTAACTGGTGAGTATTTATGCAATTTAAATATATCGCAACCCAACTATCGGCCGGCCTGATTGTCGGATTCAGTGTCATTATCTACGGCATTTCATTGGGCGCACTGTTGTTTGCCGGGCCGCTGGCGGGCTTGGTTGGCTATGCGGTGACCGCCTCCCTGATCACGGCGGCGATTGGGGCCTTGATTGGCGTATTCTCGCAAGAGAAAGCGTTTATCAGCGGGCCGGATGCCAATACCATTTCGGTGCTGGCTGGGCCGCTGGCAGTGTTAGGGTCGTTACCGATGACGCCCAGCGCTAGCTTGCAACTGGTGATGTGGTTGATTTTCGTCACGACACTGGTTTGCGCGGCGGGGTTTTATACGGTGGCGCGCTTGAATCTGGCCAATTTGATGCGTTATATTCCCTTTTCCGTGATGGCAGGTTTTTTGGCCGCCAGTGGTTGGCTCATGGCCAGCGGCGCACTCAATATTATTGCCGCCACACCGCTCACCCTGGCGGGTCTGGCCAAGTTTATCGAGATGCCGTTTCGGCCCGAATTACTGGCCGGCATCAGCGTGGCACTGGCACTACAAATGCTGTCAAAACGCATTGACAATACCATCCTCATCCCCGGCGTGCTGATTGTTACCAGCCTGTTGATTAACCTGTATCTGGCCAGCGGATTGTGCGAGCCATATGGCTGTGAGCGGCAACGCTGGTTGTTCGGTGGCCTGGGCAGCACCCAGTGGTTGCCGCCCTGGGCGCTGGAATGGCATTGGAGCACGCTTAAAGTAGTGTTGACCCATCTGCCGATGATGCTGGTGTTTTGCTTTGTCGGCATGCTCACCATGCTGCTCTCGGTCGCCAGCCTGGAGAACGACTTCGCCACCGAATTTGATCTCAACCGTGTCATCCGTACCCAATCCGGCACGGCAGCGCTCGGGGCCGTGTTGGGCGGTTTTCCCTGCATCATTTCGATAGGCCGCACCGCCATCAACCACAAAACTGGCGGCGGGGCCGTGGCTGGCGTGCTGGCTTCGCTGTGCTGCGTGGCCATGCTGCTCGGTGCGGGCAGCGTGATTGCTTACATTCCCAAAGCCGCGCTGGGTGGGCTGATACTCTACCTGGGCGTCAACCTGCTCAAACAATGGCTGTGGAATCAGCGCCATAGCGCCAGCCGGCTGGAATTGGCCGAAATAACGCTGATTGTGGTGGTGGTGGCCAATGTCGGCTACTTGATCGGATTTTTTACCGGGCTGGCCATTGCCTGCCTGATTTTCGTGGTGCGCTATAGCCGCCTGCCGCTGGTGGACAGTGCAAGCGATGTATCGCTGTTTTCAAGCCGGGTGATCCGGCCGCAATATCAGGCCGAAATCCTGCAACAGCACGGCCATCGGGCCTTGTTGTATCGGCTCAAAGGCTATGTATTTTTCGGCTCAACCGCCAGCATCGACCAAATGTTTGAGCCGATCGATATGCATCAGCTTGAAGCGGTGGTGATTGATTTTTCCCAGGTCACGGGCATCGATACCTCGGCCATCGGCGTATTCCAGCGCATTTTGCGGCGCTATCAGGCGCTGCCGGTTGAGTTTTACTTTGTATTCTCGGCCAACAATCCCAAATCCCGCACCCTGATCTCACGCGACAAAATGGCCAGCCAGCAAGTCCATTATTTTGATTCACTCGACCATGCGCTGGAACAGGTGGAAGAAGCCATCATCCTCAATCACAATCAAACCATCATCGAACATGGCTGTTTTGAGTTTATCCAACACCCCGCCGACCTGGCGCTGTTTATGAACTATGTCGAACGCTGGGAAGTCAGCGCCGGGCAGGCGTTGCGCAACCAGGGCGAATATTCACCCGAGCTGTTTTTCGTCGAAGAAGGCACATTTGAAATCGTCAGCAAAAACGATGCCAATGTAACACGGCGGCTGGCCAAATTAACCAAGGGCGCAGTCACGGGCGAAATGGCGTTTTATACCGGTGAAGCGGGCGTGGCCTCGATTATTGCCTTGACCGATGCGCGCGTGTACGTGCTGCACCAGGCGGCGCTGGCGCGTATGCGCACGGACAACCCGGCTTTGGCGACCCAACTGGATCATATGGTGATCAAAAAACTGGTGTCATCCTTGTGCCGCTCGAATAAGTTTTTGCTGGATGCAAAATAAAAAGACGCATCGCCAAATGGCTTATTACTTGATTATTATTCAATTACCCCCGTAAGGAAATCCCATGTCCAACCACCCCGCCCCGCACATCATTGAACCCTTTTTAGCGTGAAATAACACAGATTTTGGACGATCAAAAACCGCGCGAACAAAGTCACGATTTTGTGATTATTTCAAAATTCGGGGTGTTGTGGGCGACTCCGCATCATGAAAGTTAGTATGGAACTTGCCAGCCACCCAGGTATGGCCCACCCGAGTTCGTAAATATTCGGTGAGCCCGTAAAGCCTTACGCGAATGCATAGAAAATACTGAACACAAAACCCAGTCGTGCTTGACCCAACCCGCTCGGCGGGTGTCCCGATTGCCGAACTGGGTGCGGCGGCAGGCGGAATCATAAGCTGTGACCGCTACGCCGCCTACAAGAAGTTCGCTCGGCTGTATTTGGCGTTTGTCCTTGCTTTTTGCTGGGCGCATCAGCGTCGTGACTTCCTTGAGTTGGCCAACAGCTATCCCGCGCTGGCGGCATGGGCCTACGATTGGGTCGATAAAATTGGAGAGCTGTATAACCTCAATGATGCGCGCTTGGCCGTGCCGCGTGACAGCGCCGACTTTGTTGAACGTGATAGCCTGTTGCGCCAAGCCATGAAAAAAATGACACTGGCCAGGCAAGCCGAGCTCCATCGACCAACGCTTGCCAACCCGGCCCGCAAGGTGATGGAAAGCATGGAAAATCATTGGTTGGGTCTGACGCTGTTTGTGGATCATCCCGATGTCCCCATGGACAATAATTCTGGAGAGCGGAGCATACGCACCGTTGTGGTCGGGCGCAAGAATTTTTACGGTTCGGGCAGCCAATGGTCAGCCGCATTGGCTGCTACAATGTACAGTCTGCTGATGACAGTCAAATTATGAAACATCAACCCGCGCACCTGGTTGAGTGCCTATTTGAATGCCTGTGCCGAAAATGGCAACCAGCCCCCGGCCGATCTCGGCCCGTTTCTTCCGTGGACCATGGATAAACGGCAAATGACGGCGATGAAGGGCGTGTTTGACCCCGGCCACCCCAATCAAAAAGGAATCGACAGTTCATGAAACGCTATTGCGGGCGCGACTTCAGCCCGGATGACATGCTTGCCATCACCACCCTGATCGCACAAAATCCCACAGCCAACCGCGCCAGTTTGTCGCGTCAGGTATGCGAGATGTTTGCCTGGCTCAAACCGGATGGGGGACTCAAGGACATGACGTGCCGGGTCGCCATGCTGCGAATGCAGGCCGATGGATTGATCACGCACATCTGGCTCTATCCACTACGCCAGAATTTCCGCGCTGTGCTGGGACGGTAGCCATTGTGAATACCTTTTGTGGGGCAATCGGGCTACGGGTTCACCGAATATTTACGAAACTACAATATGGCTATGATGCGGCTTTGCGCCTGATCGAACTAACCAACGGCAATGGCGAGCGCTACAGTTTCAAATATCATCCGCAAGGCTGGTTGAGTGAAGAATGCGGCTTTGACGGCAAAACCACCAAATATGAATACGACAAAGCCGGGCGACTAATTGCCAGCGACTGCAACGGCCAACGCGTGGATTTCATGCGCGACGCGCTGGGCCAACTGTGCACCAAGGGGACGCAAAGCAATCTGGTGCATTATCGTTACGATGCGCTTGGCCGACTGGAAGCGGTGGCCAGCCCACACAGCCAATTGCGCTACAGGTATGATGCCGCAGGCCAGTTGCTGGAAGAGCGTAGCGCCAGCAATCTGGACGCTGACCCGGAATTTGCCACCCGTGCCGAACCAGCCGCTACCGCAGGCAGCAGCGCCCGCGCCTTCGTGCTAACGCACTAGTATGATGAGTTGGGCAACCGCATCCAAACCACCTTGCCCAATGGCAGAAAGGTCGATACGCTACGCTATGGTTCCGGCCACTGGCACGGCATGCTGTGGCAAGGCCAATCGGTGATTGACCTAACGCGAGACCAACTGCATCGCGAACGCGTGCGCGAGTTTGGCCAAGCGCAGCACCAAAATGAGCGGCTGACCCAGCACAGCAATTACGATCCGCAATCACGTTTGGAAACCCTGTCGATTGGGCGCGGCGCGCACATTTTGCGTCGCTGCCAATATCACTATGACAGCATCGGCAATTTGACTAACATTGCGGATAGCAAACGGGGTGATCTCAGCTATCGCTACGATCCGCTGGGGCAATTATTAACTGCTGTGCAAGCGGGCATTGCAGAAAACTTTGCTTTTGCCCCGGCAGGCAATTTGCTTGACCCAGAAGCCAAGCCGCTGGCAAAAACGCTGCACGCATCGCAAGAGGGCGAGCCGCGCGAGTTGCAAAACCAGCCCGAGCCATGGAAAGGCCCGGATCGCCGCGCCGAATTTCGACTATCGAAACTGGCACGGGTGACGCATAACCTGTTGCAATCGTATATTGGCAATCAATTTGAATACGATGTGCAGGGCAACACCATCATCAAGCGCCAGCGCTACAACAACGCCAGCGCCAATGAATCGGTGGATTTGCACTTGGCCTATGACGATGAAAATCGTTTGATTAGCGCCACCAAAAGCTGGTATCAGTCGCGCATGGTGGCGGAATATGGTTATGATGCGTTCAACCGCCGCATTGGCAAGCGCATTACGGAACAAAGTTGGGCTGCGGGTAAAACGATGGAAGATGAGCCGCCCAACCAGACGAAGACCACCAGCAAGAAATCGATATTGCCGAAAAAGTAGAAGCGCGGCCAGCACTGCGTTTGAAGGTGACGCGCCATGAGATGCATGTGCTCCCATGCGGTTGCGGCCACTCGACGCAGGCAAAGACCTTTGTTGCGCACGAAGACCCACTTTGGGATAAGGTAACGATTGGAGAATGGCGGTTGATTGGCCCTTTGTTGGCCGCCTTGATTGTCTACATGGCATTCTCCATGCGCCTGTCGCGCGCCCGAATAAAGTGTGGATCAAAAAGCTGAAGTTGAAAAATTACCTGTTTTATGCGAGCAAAATCAAGATCATAAACACGATAAGTTACGAGCCTTGGCGCGAGAATTTCTGAATGATTGGGAGGTTATTTTGCGCCGAGTTGCACAGCCATATCTACCCTTAACCAATAATGCTGCCGAGCAAATATTGCGGCATTGGGTTATTGCGCGCAAACTCAGTCAAGGCACAAGAAGCGAAGCAGGAACACGTGTCGTTGGCATATTAGCCAGCGTGATTGATACCTGTCGCGCTCGTGACGCTTCGCCTTGGCGATTCCTTGCGCAGGTCATTGGGGCTGCCAGAATCGGCGCAGAATTGCCAACAATGCCTATTATTCCGGTTGAGGAGTGAACGGCTCCCCCCCCGCAGCCATCTGAGCACACAAACTCACTACCTTGGTGGTAATAATATCCACCGCCGGATCATTCGCCCCATGCGGCAAAATCACATCCGCATAGCGCTTGGTAGGCTCAATAAACTTGTTATGCATCGGCCGCACGGTGGCCAGATATTGTTCGATCACGCTTTCGGTACTGCGCCCACGCTCGGCAATATCACGCTGCAGGCGGCGAATAAAGCGCACGTCGGAATCGGTATCGACAAAAATCTTGAGCGACATCATCTCGCGTAGCGCCGCATCAAACAAGGGGAACAAGCCTTCAATCACCATCACCGGGGCCGGGTTGACGCGAATGGTTGCCTTGGCGCGCGCGTGGTGCGCAAAATCGTAGGTTGGCATGTCAATGCCGTGGCCACTACGCAGGGTTTGCACCTGCTCGATCAAAAGCGGCCAGTCAAACGCGTTGGGGTGGTCGTAATTGATTTTGAGGCGCTCTTCAAAACTGAGATGATTTTGATCCAGATAGTAATAATCCTGAATCACCACCGCCACCAATTGCGGCCCAATTGCCGCCAACACTTGTTGTGTGACCGTGGTTTTGCCGCTGCCGCTACCACCGGCTACGCCGATGATGAAGGGGTTTTCCATGCTGGACTCCTGTGTTGGTTGCATCATTTGCTTGCATCGATTGGTTTTGTTTAATTTTATTTGGCTTGAAATACCTGGCGACCACCGACCCAGGTTTGCAATACCTTCATTTTGAAAATATCATAGGTCGGCATGGTGAATAAATCTTGTTCGGTGACGATAAAATCAGCCCACTTGCCCACTTCCAGCGAACCCAATTGCTGCTCCTGGTGCGCCGCCCAAGCCGCATCGAGGGTAAAGCAGCGCAACGCTTCCAGCAAGGACATGGCTTGATTCGGATACCAACCCGCCACGGGAGCGCCCGCCATATCTTGCCGGGTTACTGCCGCGTGGATGCCCCAAAATGGATTCGGTGATTCAATCGGAAAATCCGAACCACAGGCAATGCGCGATTCTTGCTGCAAAAAGCTGCGCCAGGCATACGCGCCCTTGATGCGCTGTGGCCCCACCCTTTGCTCGGCCATGTTTTTATCCGAGGTGGCGTGGGTCGGCTGCATTGAAGGCACAATGCCCAGTTGCTTGAAACGGGCAATGTCCGCCACGTCCACCACTTGCGCATGTTCCACCCGGTGGCGCAAGGCTTGGCTCTGGTATTGCGAGGTCAAGCTGGCAAAGCTATCCAAAACCTGACGATTACCGCCATCGCCAATCGCATGCACATTGACCTGATACCCGGCCTGCATGGCTTTGCCCATTTGCGCTTGCAGGGCTTGGTCGTCCAGAAACAGCAAACCTCTGGTTTGCGCCGCGTCAGAATACGGTTGCAACAGCGCGGCACCGCGACTACCGAGCGCGCCATCGGAAAATAATTTTACCGCACGTAATGCATAGTGGTCATCGGCCATGGTCAAGAGCGGGCCTTTGGCGGCCAATTGATCAAACTCCGCGCCCACGCCACGGATCATGCCATACACCCGCACCTTGAGCTTGCCGGCATTGGCATATTCACGCATCAGGGCATCTTGCGCCACCCCAACGCCGGCATCATGCACACTGGTTAAACCCATGCTGGCCAATTGCGCCATGGCGGCGTCCAGCGCCAAACGTAATTCGGCCTGGGTCGCTGGCGGCGCGACCTTGCTGATCAAGGCCATGGCGCTATCCACCAATACCCCACTCGGGTTGCCCTTGGCATCGCGCTCAATTTTGCCGCCCGCCGGGTCTTTGGTATCACGCGTAATGCCCGCCAATTGCAAGGCTTTGGAATTGGCCCAACCTGCGTGGCCATCCACCCGCTCCAACCACACGGGCCGATCTGCCACCACCGCATCAATTTCTGCCGCCGTGGGAAAGCGCCCCAGTTGCCATACTGCCTGATTCCAGCCAAACCCAACCAGCCAACTGCGCGCCGGGTTGGCTTTGGCATAGGCTGCAATCATGCTTTGCGCCTGTTCCAGGTTTTTGGTTTCTCGCAACACCAATTGCGCCACCAATGCCCCCTGGTCAAACACATGGCCGTGCGCGTCAATCAAACCCGGCAACACGGTTTTGCCTTGCATGTCGATATGGCGTGCCTGCGGCAACTTCGCGGCCACGGCGGCATTGCTGCCAATGGCAATAATTTTACCCTTGGCATCAAAGGCCAGGGCTTCAAATTGCACTACGCCCTGCCCTTGGCCCAGGGTATAACCCTTGGCGTGATCAATAATGGTCACATTGGCCAGCCCGGCATGCGTTTCAGCCGAAGTATCAGCCGAAGTATCAGCCGAAGTGCCGACATGAACATAAACGAGCGCAGCAAAACCAATCACGCGCAGGGTGTGTAACGCAAAAGCATCGCATACTTGCATACCAAATCTATCCTTCCATCCCTAAAATAAAGCAATCATTATTTCGAATGCTGCATTCTACCAGCATGCAATGCGGTAAACTGGCACCAACCCTGTTTCAGCCCAAGCAAAGATACGAACATGCCAAACATTAACCATACCAAAGTGACATTCAATATCATTGGCGCTGGCCATGTTGGCCAGGTGCTGGCGCGCTTGCTGGTGGAGCGGGCGGGCTGGCAAATTCAGGATGTCTGCAATCGCAGCCTGAAAAGTAGCGCGGTAGCGATTGATTTCATCGGTAGCGGCCGGGCGCTGACCAAGCTGGCCGATTTGCGCCCGGCGCAAGTGACCTTACTCACCGTCAGCGATGATCAAATTCTGCCCTGTTGCGAACAACTGAGCCAAGGTATCAGCATTGATAACGGTATTTTATTTCACTGTAGCGGGGCGCTGGTTTCCACGATCATGCAAGCAGCACGCAGCCGCCACTGCCTGCTGGCCAGCGTACACCCAATCCGCAGTTTTGCTGATCCCACCCAGGCGCTGGCCCAGTTTGAGGGCACTTTTTGCGGGATTGAGGGCGATGCCGCCGCGCTGGCTGGCTTGCAAGCCGCGTTAAGCGCGATCGGTGCGCGTAGCGTGGTGATTGATGCTGCGGCCAAAACGCTCTACCATGCGGCGGCGGTATTTGCCTGCAATTATTTAAATCCCTTAATTGATATCGCTTTGCGCACTTGGCAAGCCGCAGGCGTAACGCCGGAGCAAGCGCGGGAGTTGGCGCAACCGTTGGCGCAACAAACGCTGGATAATATTTTTAGGCTCGGGCCAGCGCAAGCGCTCAGTGGCCCCATTGCGCGCGGCGACTGGACCACGGTGGCGCGCCAACATGCGGCGCTGGCGGCGTGGGACCCTGCCGTCGGGCAACTCTACCAAGTGCTGGCAGAGCATACCGCCGAACTGGCCAAGCGTAAGATGAAGCCTTAGGGCGCTTTCGCCAAGGCCGCATTTTGCGCATCCAACCACACTTTCAGGGGCGCAAAATAATCAATGATGGCGCTGGCGTCGAGCTGTTCTTCTCCGCTTGCGGTTTTTAGCACTTGCTGCCATGGGCGGCTGCTACCCTGGCTTAACATAGCCTGAAACTTTTTACCTGCTGCCGGGTTTTGATAAATCGAGCAACGATGCAAGGGGCCAGTGTAGAGCGCTTCGCGGCACAGGGCGCGATGCAATTGAAACTGTAAAATGGCCGCGACAAAATATTTGGCATAGCTGGAATCGGCCGCCACATGGTATTTGGCACCGGCATCAAAACCACCACCCTGATTTTCTTGATTCGCTTTATTGGCTTCATTGGATACAGGTCGCTTGATGCCCTGGTATTTTTCCCGTAATTCCCACCATACTTTGTCATAGTCTTGCGGCTTGGTACTGCCGGAATACACTTTCCAGCGCCATTGATCAACCAAATAGGCAAACGGCAAAAACGCCACGTTTTGCAAAGCCCGATTCATTAACACGCCCACTTCCTGCGACGCATCCGGCACTTGCGCCAACAAGCCGATTTTATTCAAATAGTGCGGTGTCATTGACAATACCACGGTATCACCTATCGATTCATGGAAGCCATCATTGGCACCGTTTTTAAACAACCAGGGTTGATTGCGATAGGCCATATCGTAATAAATATGCCCCAGCTCATGGTGAATCACGGAAAAATCTTCGCTGGTCGGGTTAATGCACATTTTGATGCGCACATCAATTCCGCGTTGATTGGCCGCCTTGCCCCCCACCATTCCCATATCCCAGGCTGATGCGTGGCAAACCACTTCACGGTCACGCGGTTTGGTGAATAGCGATTTGTCCCAAAACGAAGTCGGCAACGCTTCCATGCCCAGTGAGGTGTAAAACGCTTCGCCCATGCGTACCATGCTCTTGGCGTCGTGTTGCTTGAGCTTGTCGGCCAGATCCAGATTGGCGGCCGGGCCGGGCGGTTGGACGATGGGATACAAATGATCCCAGGTTTGACTCCACATATTGCCAAACAAATGGGCCGGGATCGGGCCAGTCGTGGGCACTTCATCTTTGCCATAGGTTTGCTGCAATTTGAAGCGCACATATTGGTGCAGCGAATCGTACAGCGGCTTTACTTGCTGCCACAGACGTTCGGTTTCCGCCGCAAAAGCTTCGGGCGGCATATCGTATTGCGCGCGCCAAAACGCGCCGGTATCGGCAAAACCCATTTCGCGCGCGCCCTTGTTCGATGCCGCCACATATTGTGCATAACGATCTTTATAGGCGAGGGCTTGCTGATGCCAGCCCAGCCAGATTTCTTTCAATTCTGCCGGATTACGGCTCTTTGCCATCATCGCTTCCAGCTCCCCCAGGGGCAGGCAAACCCGTTCGCCGGCCTCTTTGCGGCAATACGTGGCTTTGCCATACGCGCCTGTGAGGGCGGCGGATAATTGGGCATACTCTGCGCGATCTTTGGGGTTGCTAAAGCTCAGGTGCAATTGCATTAATTTGAGCTTACGTTTGTTGTCCAACGACAAAGGCAATTGATTGTAGCGGCGCGCCTGTAGCGCAATTTCACCAGTGGCCGCCAACATCAATTCATTGGTTTGTACCGATATCGCTTCGGTATCATCGGTAATATGGGTTTGATACACCCAGGTAGCGCGCTGTTCGGCATTGGCCAGCTTTTCCAGGCGCGCTTCGGCTTGCCGGATAAATTGTTCGGCTTCGGCCACGGTGGGTGCAGTGGTTTTGGCATGGCTTGGTGCTGGCAGAGCGAATATTGCCAAAGCACTCATTGCGCTCATTTTGCTTATTTTAACAAGCGAGGCGGTCATTTTTATGGGTAGCAAACTATTTTCCTTGATTCTGTGGCGATGGCTGACGGCAGGCCGGGAAGGCTATTTTACGCCATCAGGGCAATTGCGGCGAATACGACAGAGTGTGGCGTTTTGTTCGCAATGCCGGGCCCAAGTGCAAAAAGCTGTTGGCCGACTGGCATGTTTGTGTCGCCTTGCCACCCTCCCGCCTTCGACTATCACAGGAGGCCCCATGATTGGATACCCTGAGCTCGCGCTCCTGGTCAAGAATGTTATTGATCTCCCCTCGTAAAGTGGCGACGACGTGGGCATCATGCTCAATCGCGACATAAACACATTCCAGTTCCTTGCACAGGCCTATCGA
Organism: Burkholderiaceae bacterium; assembly: GCA_046597185.1. GTDB lineage: Bacteria > Pseudomonadota > Gammaproteobacteria > Burkholderiales > Burkholderiaceae_D > CAMBDR01. Next base: position 33,825 of record JBKJLF010000423.1, read on the forward strand.
CATCAGCGAGTCCAGCTCATAAAGGCATCATTGTCACCCACCTTATCGCGCCCCAGCGTTTCTTGCACCAGGTGGCGCACGATATGTCTGACATCGGCAGGATTGGTGCCGATTTTGGTCGGGCTGCTGGCCGGATCATTGGCCGGATGGCTGGTGCGCACGGATGGCTGGCTGTGTCAAAATAACGCGAGTGAGTTGCTTTTGGATTCAAAGCGCGTGGATGAAATAAACGGATATCCTGGTCGAGTGTGGCGTTTTGTTCGCAACACCAGGCTCAAACATAAAAAGTATTGGCTGAACCCGGTTTCGGGGCTATGATTTGACTTCCTCTATCCTTAGAATGAGTGTCCAATGAAAAGCCTTTGTACCCTTCTTACGCTCTGGCTCACAATTTGTTGCTTCAGCCATGCACAAACCGACACCCCAAGCACCACCCCCGTGAATGTTTGCTCGCCCTTGGCTGTGAGCAAGCTGAAAAATGAAGCGGAGAAAATTGCCGCCATACAAGGCCCATTGAATGCAGCGATCAATACCATCGACACGGCCAAAATCGAATTCTCTTCCCCATCCCTGGCCAGTGGCAAAATAAATTACGTCACCATCACGCCGAATTTTGCTGACAATATCTCCCGGGTTTGCATCATTGGTTACTTTTATCTGGGAAACATGGAACATAACGGCGAGACCGAACCATTAAATGTTGATCATCTTGAAATCATCAAGCAAGCCAATCCGAATGATAGTACGCAACCCATCAGCAGTACCCGTATCTTCTTTCGCGCACCCAATCCAGAAGACTTCGCACCCTCGAAAAAAGATGTTTTTTGGAAAGTTTTGGCCCGACATGAAGAAGTGACACTCAAATTTGCGGCTTTTGATTATGATAGTGACAAACAGCAAATTGGAAAGGCATATTTTGGGCACAGCATCCCGGTCAAAATTTCCCATCAAAAAGAAAGTATTGCTGCCGCATTCGTATTTTGCTTTGTTTGTTACTTCATTGCCGCCTTCACCATTTCCTACCACACCAAGAGGCACAATCCCATGCCCGCTTCTTTGCCCAACGCGCTACGCAGCCGCTCACGCCTGCACGCCTGGCTGCGTCGGCTCTCGCCATGGTATCTGGCCGGCTCCTCCGGCCATGCCAGCCTGTCACAATTGCAAATGTTGCTATTCACACTGATCGTTGCAACATTGCTATTTTATCAATGGGCGAGAACAGGCTTACTACAAGAATTATCAACTGATTTGTTATATTTAATTGGCATTTCCACCATTGGTGCAGGTGGTGCGCAAGTCACCAATTCAATTAAAAAGAATCTGGACCCCGCAGTCTATGATTATCTACAACGCCTGGGTTGGTTTACTGCGCCGATTGCTGGCGCACATAGCAATGCCATGCCCTCGCAATTGTTGCTAACAAATGGCCGTTTTGATATTTATAAATTTCAAATGTTGGTGTTTACCCTTGTTATTGCCGCCTATGTCATTATGGCGGGTGGTGATCAACTGGGCAATATTCAAATTTCCGGCACTTTGTTGTCCTTGATGGGCATGAGTCAGGGTGTGTATATTGGCGGCCAAATCACCACCGACAGTGTTTCGCCGTTCCAGGATCAATTGCGTGGCATGCAAATGCTGCAGGCAAACTACGATGCTGCTGCCGGTAACCCGGCAGCGCAAGCCGAACTGGCGCAACGCTTTGAACTGGCGGCACAACAGGCGGCGGAAATGTTTCATGCGATGTTTAACCGGGATATTCCACCGTTCATGTTAAGACTGTCGCAATTACCCGCCAATGTGGACAGCAAAACCGATAGCGCCCCGGTGGAAGTGGCCGCTCCGGCTGCCTGAACGGGATGTAAATCGGGCAGATTGGCAAGTAATTTTTGGCATCGCGTCGAAAGCACTGTCGAAATGGGGCCGCTTGGCGTAAAATAGCGGCCTCATTCCATCTTGAACCGAATAAAATCATGAGTCTCCAATGCGGCATCGTCGGCTTGCCAAATGTCGGCAAATCCACCCTCTTCAATGCGTTGACCAAAGCAGGCATCGCGGCTGAAAACTATCCCTTTTGCACCATTGAACCCAATGTGGGCGTGGTTGAAGTACCCGACCCACGGCTAAAAGACCTGGCGGCGATTGTCAAACCTGAGCGCATCGTGAATGCGATTGTGGAGTTTGTTGACATCGCCGGGCTGGTGGCGGGGGCCTCCAAGGGTGAAGGCTTGGGCAACCAGTTCCTCGCGCATATTCGCGAAACCGATGCCATCGTCAATGTGGTGCGTTGTTTTGAAGATGATAACGTGATCCACGTAGCCGGCAAGGTTAGCCCGCTGGACGACATCGAAGTCATCCAAACCGAATTGGCGTTGGCCGATATGGGCACGGTCGAAAAAGCCATCCACCGCGAAAACAAAAAAGCCCGCTCGGGCGACAAGGATGCCGCCAAACTGGTGGCCTTGTTGGAACGTATGATGCCGCATCTGAACGAAGCCAAGCCAGTGCGCGCCATGAAGCTGGATGCGGAAGAAATGTTATTGATCAAGCCGCTATGCCTGATCACGGCCAAACCGGCCATGTATGTGGGCAATGTATCGGACAGTGGTTTCACCGACAACCCGCTGCTGGATCAACTGGCGGCTTACGCCGCTGAGCAGCACGCCCCGATGGTCGCCATTTGCGCCGCGCTGGAAGCAGAAATTGCCGATCTGGACGATGACGACAAAGGCGCATTTTTGGCCGATATGGGCATGGCAGAGCCGGGGCTGGACCGTTTGATTCGCGCCGCCTATCAATTACTGGGTTTGCAAACCTATTTCACGGCGGGCGTGAAGGAAGTGCGCGCCTGGACCATTCACATTGGCGACACCGCACCGCAAGCGGCCGGCGTAATCCACACCGACTTCGAACGCGGCTTCATCCGCGCCCAAACCATTGCGTTTAACGATTTCGTGCAATATAAAGGCGAAACCGGGGCCAAGGAAGCGGGTAAGATGCGGGCTGAGGGCAAGGAATATGTGGTTAAGGATGGGGATGTGTTGAACTTTTTGTTTAATGTATAAATTGGGAATGATGTTTCACGCGATTTCAACTTGTTGCATGAGGGCGTGAAAATCCCTGTTTTTACCTATGAAGGCCGCTAGCAATAGCGGCTTTTTTGTTGCGTGGCGTTTCATGAAATTTCAGGTGCATTCACGTAAAAAGTGGGTATGTAGGTGAGTACGTTTTTTTGTTGTCTGAAAATTTGGTGGGTATAAATGGCTATCGTCGTTATCCACTCATTCGCCATGCTTACTGACACCCATTGCCGCAACGCCAAACCACGCGACAAGCTCTACCGCCTCAACGACTTTAAGGGCCTGTACTTGGAAATCAAGCCAAACGGAGTTAAGGCTTGGCGCTACCGTTACAAACTTCATGGCAAAGATTCCTTTTTCAGCTTGGGCGACTACCCTAGCGTTGGCTTGGCTGAAGCTGTTCACACGCGTTATTATTTCATCATGTTTTGGGTTAATTTACCGTATTCGCGTGGCGTATCACCCCTTTACCATGTCAATCCGAAATGCAGGCTGATGACGTGGAGCGGATCAGCGTTTTTATCAGGAGGGCGGATGATCTTGTTTCTGGACTTCGACGGTGTGCTGCATCCCAGTTTGCCCTATTTGTTCCGTGACGAGCCCATGATGTATCGAGGGGGCGGGGAGTTGTTTATGTGGGCTGCGCCGTTGGTCGGTGTGCTTACCGAGCATCCTGAGGTGCAAGTTGTACTGAGCACGAACTGGGCGCGCTATATGCATTATCAGAAGGTACGGAGTTATCTTCCGCCTATTGTGCGTGTGCGCGTCATTGGATCGACGTGGCACCATGTCCGTGCTGTGCCTGGTTATAGCAACGGACTTCAATATTCATTCTGGAAGAACGCCACTCGGTATCAGCAAATCCGGCGCTGGGTGGATTACTATCGTGTCACCGAGTGGTGCGCGGTGGATGACGACGCCGATGGCTGGGGAGAGGCCGACCGTGACCGACTGATTCACACCAGTGGCATTATCGGTTTATCTGACCTTTCCGTGGTCGCACGCCTGTCTGATTTGCTTCGCTGAAAGTATACTGGCAGTTCATTTGTGAGAGTTTCAGCGTGCTTTTGTATGTTATTATTTCAGCATGTTCGTGCTCGCCTTACTCTAGCTACATCACATATATATTCCCGCAGCAGTGTATCGTGAGCTAACAAATTGCGCGTGACAGCAGCATGAAGCGCGCCATCGCTTATTTGCAAAACATCGCCTTTATTTTGCAGCGTGGCGTACAAATCGCCCTGGCGCTGGCCTTGCTACCGTTAGCCATTTACGCCGCCAACAATTTGCCGTCATTCAACGTGCCGGAACCACCACCCGTGGCAGAAGCCCCCGCCGCACCCGCGCCCGAACCGCAAGCCAAACCCTTGCCGCCGCCTGCCAACTCTGGTCAGGCGTCATCGCCCATTTGTTTGCCTCCCCGCGTGAAGTCAAACGCTGGATCAACCGGGTGCGCTACATCAACGCCCGCATGCGCAAAATCATACCTGCGCCAATCGTGATGCGGTGCGTAACCCGCATCAGCCTTCGTGGCTTGCTCAATATTGCGCTGATAGCTATAGTTGCCCAGCACCCGCAAGCTGTTACTGGCTTGCCAGCTCAACTCCGCTTCCAGGCCCTTGCCCATTTGGGCTACCCGTGTTTTGTGTGGTAGCCCCGGTTCCCGCGCACCCCGGTGCCAACATCATCGCGCAATTTATAACTGCTGCGCCAACGCCATTGGCCATAGTTTAAGTCAAGATTGGCATCAAGCGCATTGTAGTTTTTATTCACCGGTCCCGGTGCCAGGCTGGCATGGGTGCCAAACGCCCGATCCAAACCACTGGCAATATCACTCAAATAATTGGACGTGTAGGTTCCTGCCTGACGGGTGACATGCAAACCCGGTACGCTCTCCAGCACTTGATCCAGATCCATCGTCCCCATAGCTTTGATGTCGGCGGCGGTGATGACGGTGGCCACCGCCGGGGCCAGCCGTATTGGCGCAAATTGCAGCGTGCCCGTATAAAAACGACGCTTGTTGTATTCTTGCATGCAAAGGCACTCAGCGCTGAGCAACAAACTCGCGCCGCAACAAACCCAATTGCACCATATCGTGATATTTACCATCCCAAAAACCCATCTCGCGCAGCACGCCTTCGCGTACAAAACCCAGCCCCAAGGCCAGCTTCATCGAGGCCAAATTTTCCGGGTGGATTTGCGCTTCAACCCGGTTTAAGGTCATATTTTGAAAACCCCAGCCCAAGGCTTGCACCAGTGCTTCACGCATATAGCCTTTGCCCTCTTCCTGGCGCAGCAATTCATAACCCAATATACAACGCTGCCAATTGCGGTTCCAACTAAATAAACCCACTGTCCCGATCAACTTTTTTTGCCCTTTGATTTGAATACCCCAGCGCACCCCCGGATTGGCCAATTTGCGCCACGCCGCAAACGCACGCACCATATCTTTAGCCGCTGCCAAGTCTTTCATCGGATCATTGCCATACCAGCGCATACGCTCCGGGTCACCATGAATAGCGAATAAACTTTTCGCATCCGAACTGATAATTTCACGCAAGATTAAGCGCTCGCTTTCAAGCACCGGGAAAACACTCGACTCTGCCATATTCGGTTCCAAAAAAGGTTTTGCAAGCCTGCAATGTAGCAGAAATTTGCACTGACAACAGTGACTCAGGCACCGGATCAAGCTTATCCATGACTCACCGGGCAATCCAAAAACACAACGCTTCACTATAAATTGCAATTCCTCACGGACAGGGCAGTTGTTTTGCGGTACAGTTACCACTCGGGAATCAGGGAGTGATAGAACAATGAGGTTTGCTTTCCTAAAAAACAAGTGCCAGCCAGTTCACACTTGGCACGGCTGTGCATGGCTGGCGCTGGTGTGCGCATTGTGCTTGGCATTGTGTACGTCAAACGCTTCAAGCAATACCCGGTCAAGCGCAGCCGCCCCGGCCGCACCAGTTATATTAGCTCCGCTGGCAGAAACGGATTTTGGCTTCGCTGAACCGTATTTCGACAATATGGATGATGCAAAAGCACTGCCCCCCGTCATCACCGCGTTGGCACAAGATGCTCGGGGCTGGCTATGGATCGGTACCACCTTCGGGCTGTTTCGCTTTGACGGCTACCATTTCCACAAATTTATCCATAATGACAGCAATCCGACTTCGCTGGCAGGCAACAGTATCACATCACTCTGGCCAAGCCAGGACGGGCGACTTTGGATTGGCACCGTTAGCGATGGTGTGTCAGTACTTGACCCCAATAGTGAGCATTTTACCAATCTACGACATGATCCAACCCAGGCTGGCAGCATAGCAGGCGGCAGAATTTGGGCGCTGATGGGCGACAGTGCTGGCGGAATTTGGATTGGCACCAACGAAGGCCTTGATTATGCCCCCCCCGGCGGAGGCGCTTTACAACATTTTCAACATAACAAGGCCGACCCGGATAGCCCAATGAGCCTAACCGATAACAGAATCCGCAGTCTGTTAATCGATAAGCAGGGTACGCTCTGGGTCGGCAGCTTTAATGGCCTGCAACGACACCGACGAGACAGTAAAATTTTTGAAAAAATCGCCTCCGACAAAAGCGCTGCGACCTCCTTGGCAGGGAAAAATATTCAGGCCTTGTTTCAGGCGCAAGATGGCAAATTGTGGATCGGCACGGCTGAACACGGTGCTGCCTGGATGTCCGACCCCGATGCAACGCAAGCAAACCCGAAGGAAAACAAGTTACATTGGATCTCTCCTGATCCGCAACGTGCGGATCGCTTATCCCATGGCTGGGTCTCCCACATCAATCAACCCCATCCCGAGCAAATCTGGCTCAGTACCTTCGGCGGCGGAATTAACATTGTATCGGCACAAAATGGCACCATATTACAACGATTGAAACACGATCCCGGCAACGCGACCAGTTTGGCCCATAATAGCATCAGCACATTACTCATCGATCAATCCGGCCTGCAGTGGGTGGGGACTTGGGGCGCTGGCCTGCAACGCTACAATCCGACCCAACGTGCATTGCTCATGATACGCCATAGTCCGGCCCAGCCAACCTGGTTATCCCATTCCGAAGTACGTAGCGTGCTGGAACTGGCGGATGGACGTATTTTGGTGGGAAGTGATGGCAACGGCATCGATATCCTGGATCGACGACGTGGCTTGACAGGTGGCTACCGCCCTCTGCCCGGCCAACCCGATGCATTACCAGACGGTATTATCAACACGATGGTGCAAACGCCCGACGGCGCACTCTGGGCTGGCACCCGGCAAGCGGGAGCGGCACGCTTGGCAGCGAATAGTCAAGCCTGGCAAACTTATTCCATTGCGCAAGGCTTACCGGCCACCCAGGTCAGAAAATTTCTGGTGGCGCGCGATGGCACATTATGGGCTACCACCAATGCAGGTGTGGCGCGCTGGCTACCCAAACAACAACGCTTTGAAGTGGCTGTTCGAAGCGATGGCAGCGCAATGCATGCCGATGTCGAGACATTGACCGAAGACGCCCAAGGCAGACTATGGTTTGCCAGCTCCACCGGACTGTGGGTAAAAACACCGGGCACGCCACATCTGCAGGTTATCCAACATGACCCGAAACGATCTGATAGCATGGCTTCCGACGATATTATCGGATTACTGGTCGATAGCACC
>JBKJLF010000460.1:0-4182 GCA_046597185.1 Burkholderiaceae bacterium
CATCGGCATGGCCTGATCATCATCACGCCCAAACACCGCGTCAAGCGACTTGGCTGCGGCATTGATGCGGTAAATGGTCATGGTGGGCGCATCGAGTAAGCCGCCTACGTACAGGTAGAGCGACTTGAATACGATGTCGGCATCGAGGTTGGCGGTAATCTCGCGCCCAATGTCACCCAACTGGCGCAGAGTTTCTACTGACAATTCCAGGTCGGCGTTGGCTTCGTTTAATGCCGCATTGGATTCATTCAGTGCCGTGTTTGATTCGTTCAGCTCATGGTTAGCATCAACCAGCTCCCTCTGTTTTTGGCGCAATTCACTGGTACGTTCATCCACCAGTTGCTCCAGCACACGTTGGCGCTGGCGCAGGTAGCGGGTGCGCACCTGTACCAGTGCGGCAATCAAACTGCCCATCAAAAGCAACAATACCAGCGCGAACCACCAGGTTTGCCACCACGCGGGCAAAACCCGGATCGGGATACTCAGCTCATGCACACTCCAGTCACCCAGGCGGTTGCTGCCGCGTACTTGCAGGGTGTACAGGCCGTACCATAAATTGCCATAGGCTGCGCTACGGTGGTCTGAGTCGGTGTTGATCCAGCCTTTGTCGTAGCCTTGCAGGCGGTATTGGTAGCGGTTTTTCCTGGGCTCCGAATAGTCCAGCGCGGCAAACTCGATTGAAAAATTGCGTTGTGTGGGCTCAAGGGTCAGGCTGGCTGCGCTGTCCGCCCCCGTGTGTGCCGAGAGCTTTGCCAGTGGATTGATTAATCCCTGCGGCGGCACCGCATCACCATTGACTTTGAGCTCAATGGCGATCAGCGGCGGCGCATAATCATACGCCTTGAAGCGCACAGGATCAATGACCGCCACTCCTTTTGATCCACCATAGAGCAGCAAACCGTCACGGGTTTTGGTATAGGAACCAGCCCAACTTGTTCCGAAATTCATGCCGTCGGCAGGGGTGATCGGGTTCATGCGCATATTTACCGGATCAATCACCATCTCCTCCGTCCAGATGCGGCCTTGACTATCCTCCAGCAAATTCTCCCCCATTGTCTTACCAGCCATGCCAAGCCGGGCACTCACATGCTCGAACCTGGCCAGCTTCCCGTCCCGGCTTTTCAAACGCTCCAACCCCTTGTCGGTGGAGACCCACAGGTTGCCACGACTATCAAACAACAGGCCAGCAATATAGCCGGAAACCAGTCCGTCCGGGCGCTTGGGCTCGGCAGAGAAGTGAATCAGGCTACTGCGCCCCGGTTCATACAGCCACAATCCGCTAATTGTTCCTATCCAGACCCGCCCCTGCCCACCCTCGGCCAGCGCAGTGACAGAGCTATCCACCACCTTGCCCTGTTCGTCGGCGAATGTTTCAAAGCGTGCGGGTGCCTCGATCTGGGCAGCGGCTCTCTCGGGGGCTTTAACCAGGCCGCCAGAATGTGCCGACGGTATACCCGGTCGCCAGCGTGCCACACCGCGATTTGTTCCCGCCCACAGGCTGCCGTCACGGCTGGCGAGAAACTTGCCTGCCCCATTAACGGGCAAGCCCGGCACCGCAACCCATGCGGTGCCGCCAACAACCTGGCGCACCACCCCGGTTTGTTGCGTGCCCGCCCAAACCGATCCGTCAGTGGTTTGGGCCAGCGCAAAAATGGTTCCATCCGGTAGCGCCCCTTGCTTGCCCCGGTCGGCCCGGTACGCGCCAATCAGACCCCGTTGTCGGTCAAAAATATCAATCCCGTTACCCTTGCTGCCAATCAGCAGCCGTCCATCGGCCAGTTCCAACACACTTCTTACATCGGGGTGGCTCAATCCGACGGTGCGTTTTGTGCTGTGTCTGAGTAAGCGCAGCATGGTGTTGTTGGTGTTCATGCGTTGTAAACCACTCCCCCAAGTGCCCACCCACAGCCAACCAGCCCGATCCAGCATTAGGGGTTTCACCAGATCCAACGCCAGACTACCCGCCAGTTCCGGGTCATGGCGCAGGGTTTGCAGCACATGGCCGTCACTGGCCGCAACCACAACGATACCACCGCCAAAGGTTCCAAGCCATATTTGATCTGCATTCACTTGCGCAATCCCGAAAATCCAAGGTTGACTCAGTTGTGCCAAAGGTAGCCAATTCACCTGCAATGGAGCGCCACCCGATTGGGTAGCCTTTGGTATCAGCCAGGCGGCACCATGTGCGTGGGTACCCAGCCATAGCTTGCCATCCTGGGCCTGGAACAGCGTTTGCACATTCCTGCCTGTCAGGACAGTTTCAAAACGCTTGCCGTCCTGAGAAAGCCGTTGCAAGCCTTTGCTACTGCCAACCCAAAGGCGACCCGCCTTGTCCAGTAACAGGCTACGCACCCGGTTCTCCAAGAGGCTGTGCGGCTCAGTACCTTGCTTGAAATGCACAAAGCGCTTGCCACCAACCGAAAAATGATCCAGCCCGTGATTGGTCGCAATCCACATGCCGCCCTGGCCGTCATTGGCCAGCGCAACAATGGTGTCGCCACTCAAACTGGCCGGTACGCTCTCATCATGGCGGAAATTTTCAAAGCGCTCGCTGGCAGGGTCAAATACGGATATGCCATCGCTAACCGTGCCAACCCAAATTCGGTCGTCCTTTGCAACCGCTAAAGAAGGGATGTAATCACCAGCCAGTGAGAACGGGTCGTCGGCCTTGCGGGTAAACTTGCGGAAACGGTAGCCGTCGTACCGAACCAGCCCCGATTGTGTACCTATCCAGATCAGGCCCCGAGCATCCTGCGCCAATGCGGTAATGGGTTCGTTGTCTATTGTCCCTGCATCGCGCAGGGTTTCAAACTCGGGTTCGGTGGCGGGGAAGTTTTGAGCCGATGACGGCCCCAGGGTAGTCGAAGCGCTGGCTGCCGGTGCGCCCGCATCGGCAGCCATCAACGTCAACGGCAGGCAGGTAATCAGCCAAAAAATCAGCCATTGCACCTGTTTCATGTTTTTTTTCATGATTTATTCTTCCTCTTTTTGCAGGTTGCAATGTTTTTTTAGCCGTATTTCTACACAGGTGCCTTCACCCAGGGTGCTGGTGATTTTAATCTGCCCTTTCAGCCTTTGCGTCACATGGTTGTACGCCACGTGCAGGCCCAGCCCCACATGCCCGTGCATGCCGCTTTTGGTGGTAAAGAATGGGTCAAACACCTTGGGCAAGTCTTCCGTGGCGATGCCGTGGCCGTCGTCGCTGATGTTGATGATCACTTCATCGCCGTCATCGCCCTCTCCACCTTGCGCGCTGATGTGCAAGGTGCCAGTGCGCCCATCGACGAAGGCATGGTTGAGCACATTTACCAGAATCCGGCTCAAGGTTTCGGTGAGCGCATCCGGCACCACTTGCATGCGCAAACCGACAGGCGCGACGATCTCCAATTTATTGCCATTTTGCACCAGTTGGGTGTGTACCAGGGTGGCCACTTCGGGCAAATAATCGGCCAGTTCAATCTCGGCCACGCGGTCACTGTCGGCATTGACGGAAATGGTTTTGAACAGGGCAATCAGTTCGGCGGCTCGGGTCGCGGTTTTCAAAGCGAGTGCGGTGTATTCCATGCCTTCGGCCGCGCTGGAATCGAGTACCGCTTTGCTGATGCGTCCGCTGGCAACGGCATCTTGCAGGGTTTGCCATGCGCCTTCCACACCAGATATGGCCATCAGCGTGGTGCCCAGCGGGGTGTTGATTTCATGTGCAATACCTGCCACCAAGCCACCGAGCGAAGCCATTTTTTCTTGCTGCACCAGTTGCCCTTGCGCTTGCCGCAGTGCGGCCAGTGCAGCAGCGTTGGCCAACGCAATGGCCCCATAGGCGGTTAGCGTGCGAAAGATCAGGCGTTCGCGCTCCCCGTAGGCATTTGGCTTGTCAGACTGGATTGACATGGCACCCAGTACCTTGTCGTCCACGATTAACGGAGCAAACAGGGCGGTGAGCATTTGGCGGGTGCCGGGGATAATCGTTGAATCGTCCTGCGGGTCGTAATGCAGTAACAAATCCTGGCGCTCGCGTACTGCCCTTGCCGCGTTGGAGATGGGGGAATCGAGCGCAATACTGCGCAGCGGCATGGCCTGATCATCATCACGCCCAAACACCGCGTCAAGCGACTTGGCGCTAGCATTGATGCGGTAAATGGTCATGGTGGGCGCATCGAGTAAGCCGCCTACGTACAGGTAGAG
>JBKJLF010000589.1:0-3842 GCA_046597185.1 Burkholderiaceae bacterium
GCAAAGGCCGGATGCGCCAGCCAGTGCGCTGACCAGGTGGTATGCGGTAAAAAGCCGCGTGCCATTTTGTGTTCGCCTTGGGCACCGCCTTCAAAACAGGCAATTTTTTGTGCAATACAAAATTCCAGCGCCTGATAATACGCTGTTTCAAAATGCAGGCAGGGCACATGCTGTAACGCGCCCCAATAGCGTCCGTACAAAGTGTGTTGATTGTGGATTAATAGCGATGCGGCGATGCGCTTGCCATGTTGTGTGGCGATAATGAGTAATATATTTTCTGGCATACTGGCACGGATGCGCAAGAAAAAATCCAGATTCAGATACGGGCTGGAGTGATGGTCGGCATAGGTGTGGTTGTAGCAACGCACAAAAAATTGCCAGTCATTATCGCTGCTGGCATGGCCCGGTATCTGCTCAAATTGCACGCCTGCTTGCGCCACTTTGCGCCGTTCGGCCAAAATGTTTTTACGCTTTTTGGCTTCCAGCGTGGATAGAAAATGGGCAAAATCCTGATAATTTTGATTGACCCAATGAAATTGCACACCCTGGCGTAACATAAAGCCGTGTTCAGATAGAGTCTGTGATTGGGCTTGTGGGGCAAACAGAATGTGGCAGGAAGAATTTAAGCCTTGCGCGCAGTGTTGGCAAAGGGCTGCCAGCAGGGCTTGCCGGGCGGGGGCATCGCGCGCCAGCAAACGTGGGCCAGTCACTGGGGTGAAGGGAATGGCGCATAAAAGTTTCGGGTAGTAATCAAGCTCGTGGCGTTGGTAGGCATCGGCCCAGGCCCAATCAAAGACATATTCACCGTAAGAGTGCAATTTACGGTACAGTGGCATGGCGGCGACTAGTTCTTCGTCTTGCCACAGCGTTAAATAGTGCGGTATCCAACCACTTTTGGCGCTGGCGCTGCCGGATTCATGCAAACTGTGTAAAAACGCATAACGCAGGAATGGGTTGAGCGTGGCGGGGTTGGCCGAGTCTGCCGGGTTGACTGGGTTGGCCGGGTTGGCCGGGTTGGTGGGACTCGCGGGGCTGACTTGCTTGTCAGTGCTGTTGGCGGCCAGCAAACCATCCCATGCGCTGGCACCAATTTCAGACAAACAAGAAACAAAGCGTGTGTGTAAGCGCATGCATTAACCAATCTGCTTTAGAATGTGGGTTGTTATGAAATGAACCATGATGACTATGATAGTAAATGTTGCTCTTGCCCAAATGAATCCCACGCTTGGCGATTTAACCGCCAATTGTGAGCGTATCCTTGCCTGCGCCCGGCGCGCCTATGCCATGGGGGCTGACGTGTTACTCACGCCGGAATTATCCCTCACTGGCTACCCACCTGAAGATTTACTGCTGCGCCCTGTATTCTACGCAAAAACTGAAGCAATGCTGGCATTGTTACAGGCGCAATTAGCTAGCTTGGAAGGTTTGCATGTGGTGGTGGGGCATCCGTACCTGCGTGCCGAGGGTGCCGGGGGCGCTCAGGCTGCTCCGGGTGCCTATAACGCCGCTTCGGTATTATTAAACGGCAATAACATCGGCACCTATTGTAAACACGACTTACCGAATAATACGGTATTTGATGAAATGCGTTATTTCAAGTCGGCGGATCAGGCTTTGGTGTTTCAGGTCAAGGGCGTTGGTTTTGGGGTGGCCATTTGTGAAGACACCTGGTTTTCGCATGTGCCCAAGGCCGCACGTGCGGCGGGGGCCGAGGTGTTGCTGGTGGCCAATGGATCGCCATTTCATATGAACAAGCAGGATTTGCGTTATCAGGTGATGCGTGAAAATGTCTGCGCCCAAGGTTTGAGTCTGGTGTACGCCAATTTGGTGGGTGGGCAAGATGAATTGATTTTTGATGGCGCATCCTTTGTCCTCAATGCCCAAGGCGAGCCATGCTTGCAAATGCCACAGTTTGTGGAAGACTTGCAAATGATTCGGTTTGAAGGTGGCAAGCCACAGCCTGGCATGTTGACCCCGGCGCAATCGATTGAAGCGCAAGTGTACCAGGCGCTGGTGCTGGGGGTGCGCGACTATATCGGCAAAAACGGTTTTCCCAGTGCCATTTTGGGCTTGTCGGGCGGGGTCGATTCCGCACTCACGCTGGCCATTGCCGTCGATGCGCTGGGGGCCGACCGAGTGCGCGCGGTGATGATGCCATCGCCCTATACCGCCGATATTTCGTGGATCGATTCGCGCGACATGGTGGAGCGCATTGGCGTGCGCTACGATGAAATTTCCATCGCCGATTGTTTTAAGGCCTTCAAGCAAACCTTGGCGCAAGAATTTGCCGGCTTGAAAGAAGACACCACCGAAGAAAATCTGCAAGCGCGCATCAGGGGCACGATTTTGATGGCGCTCTCCAATAAACACGGCTCCATCGTCCTCACCACGGGCAACAAGAGTGAAATGGCGGTCGGTTACTGTACTTTGTATGGCGATATGGCGGGCGGTTTTGCGGTGATTAAAGACATCGCCAAAACCCTGGTGTATCGCTTGTGTGAATACCGCAACAGCGTTTCGCCGGTGATTCCCGAGCGCATTATCACCCGGCCACCTTCGGCCGAATTGCGTCCTGATCAATGCGATCAGGATTCCTTGCCGCCTTATGAAGTGCTGGACGCCATCATGCGCATGTATATGGAAGAAAACCGCTCGTTGGCCGAGATTATCGAAGCCGGCTATGCGGTGGCGGATGTACAACGCGTGACGCGCTTGATCAAGCTCAATGAATACAAGCGGCGGCAGGCTCCGGTGGGCATTCGCATTACCCATCGCAGTTTTGGGCGTGATTGGCGTTATCCGATCACTTCCCGTTTTACCGAATAATGAATTAGTGAATCCGATCAACAAACTGAGCAACAAGCTGAAACCATCATCTCATCAGCACAAGGAGCATAAAAATGAAACAAGTAACTGCCATCATCAAGCCATTCAAACTCGACGAAGTTCGGGAAGCACTGGCCGAAGTCAATGTAACGGGTTTAACCGTGACCGAAGTAAAAGGGTTTGGCCGGCAAAAAGGCCATACCGAGCTGTATCGCGGGGCCGAATATGTGGTCGATTTTCTACCCAAGGTGAAGGTGGAAGTGGTGATCGATGACAACCAAGTCGATAACGTGGTCGATGCCATCGTCAAGGCGGCACGCACCGGCAAAATTGGTGATGGCAAGATTTTTGTGCAGGATGTGCAACAAGTGATTCGGATACGCACTGGCGAAACTGGGTCGGAAGCGGTGTAGGAAGGGTGAGTCGGGTATCGGCATAGCCACGTTATTTGCAAGCAACCAAGATTGCCAGCAATTTATTGATGGTGGAACGATAATATACGTCGTTCTCGACTTATTCTGCCGCGTGTAAAACTAGACTTGGTGCGTCTGAATATATAACCTCCACGTGCAATGCCAATCGCCCAACAATTATAGCGAGAACCGGACGTTTATCCATGCGCTTTTTTGCAAGCGCTATCCATTCAGTCCTATCAACATACGATGGAACAGGATAATCTTCTGGATGAGTATGCCATTCGCCAAGGTAGCGAATTAACCCATTGCTCTTACGCCACCGCTGTTCTGCGATATCGCGATGACCTTGCCAGCCTCGTTCAAAAAAATACCTTAATTGCCGATCAAAGAAAGTCGGCTCCGTCGCCTCAAGTATTTCAAGATGCGGTGCCCTTACATACCCGAGCAGAATGCCACCACTTTCCGGTGTTTTGGGGTTAAATTGGGCATGTTTTCGGAATACATCAAGCACCGGTTTTTGTAATAAAAGAACTAATCCGGACGACGCGTTACGCCAAGAATCTATATACTGCATGCCGGGCATTCTGGTAGACAGGCGGG
>JBKJLF010000699.1:0-5935 GCA_046597185.1 Burkholderiaceae bacterium
GTTTATTACCCACGATATGGGCGTGGTCGCCGGAGTGGCAGACCGGGTGGTGGTGATGTGCCGGGGCGAACAAGTCGAAACCGCCAGCACGCAAGCGATTTTCACGCAGCCGCAGCACCCCTACACGCAAGCGCTGCTGGCAGCGGTGCCGCGCCTGGGTGCGATGCAGGGCAGCGATAGCCCGGCCCCCTTCCCTTTGCCCGGCCAGCCGATGGCCAGCACCAGCGCCAGCGCGCCACGCTACGACGGCCCGGCGCTGCTCAAGGTGCGGCAAATCTGCGCCCGTTTCGACATCAAATCCGGCTTATTGGGCCGGGTAAAACAGCGCGTGCATGCGGTGGAAGGCGTCAGTTTTGATTTATACCCCGGCGAAACGCTGGCCCTGGTGGGGGAATCGGGCTGCGGTAAATCCACCACCGGGCGCGCCATTTTACGGCTGGTGGATTTGCAGGCGGGCAGTGTCGAAATCGATGGGCGCGATTTGGCGCAACTCAGCAAAACCGAGCTGCGCGCCATGCGCCGCCAGATTCAATTTATCTTCCAGGACCCCTTCGCCTCGCTCGACCCGCGCCTGACGGTGGGTTATTCAATCATGGAACCGCTGCTGATCCACGGCTTGGCACAGGGTGCGCAAGAACGAGTTAAGCAATTGCTGCTGCGCGTGGGTTTATTGCCCGAGCATGCCCAGCGCTACCCGCACGAATTTTCGGGCGGCCAACGCCAACGCATTTGCATTGCACGGGCTTTGACGTTGAAGCCCAAAATCATCATCGCCGATGAATCGGTATCGGCGCTGGATGTCTCGATTCAGGCGCAAATCATTAATTTGCTGCTGGAATTGCAGCAAGAACTGGGTTTGGCGATGATTTTTATTTCGCACGATATGGCGGTGGTGGAGCGCGTGGCGCACCGGGTGGCGGTGATGTATCTGGGTCAGATTGTAGAAATCGGTCCGCGCCGCGCGATTTTTGAAAACCCGCAGCACCCCTACACGCAAAAGCTGATGGCAGCCATTCCCGTGGCCGACCCCGGCCGCCGTCCGCTGACGCGCACCCTTGGCCGCCAATTCAACAACGATGAATTGCCCAGCCCGATCCGCGCGGTGGGTGACGAGCCGCAGCGCGTGGTTTTGCGTGAAGTGAATCAGGGACATTTTGTGGCGCAATAAGCCACTGCACCAAGCGACTACATTTTTCTGGCTTGCAAAATATTGCGCAGCGGAATCACGCGCGGCCAAGTGTCCGGCATGGACGCATGCTCACCACTGCGTTCACCCGTCTGGCTTTCAAAGGCATGAATTTGCTGGTTCAACAAAGCGCCATCCCATTGAATTTGAACTTGATCCTGGTAGCTCTGGCCGATACCGGTTTGAAACAGCGCGTAGATATTTCCATCATCCGGGGTCGGGCCATCCTGCCACTCGGCCACGCCCTGGCCTTGCGGGTGCGCGGCCAGCTTCTCGCGCAGTTGCGCGCGGGTGATTACGTCCAGCCCCTTGCGCCGCAGCACCAGCAAACCGGGCGCAATAAAATCATCCGTGCGCAGCAATACCTTGCGCACTGAGGCCAAGATGGGGTCCACGTGCAAGGCACCGTTCCGGTCACCCAAGCGCACATACACCAAACCTTGCGCCGCCTGTGCCAGCCGCAGTTGGGCCGGGGTTTTATACCAGGCCACCAAGACCATTTCTTCATCGGGTGGCGGTGCGCGCAGGGTGCTGCTGTATTGATCTCTTTCATCTAGCGCAAAGTTACCATACGGCACCCGCTCTTGCTCGACTTTGTAGGCTTGTGAAACGTGGAAGCTCGCGCGCTCGCGCGAGGTGGTGCGGTTGGCCAAATGTTCGATCACTTCATCCAAAAACTGCGCCAGTGCAGGCAAACCCAGCGCGTGGCCGTGTTGGTCGGGCCGAATCGCAAATGCGCCCAGACCCGGCAGCACTTCGTGGAAGGTTTTAAAGCGGTTGTCCTGTTCTGACTCACCCGGATAGAGCACATACGCCCCGGCGGTGCGGCGCACGGCGTCGCGGTAGGCGTGCATTTTCAGCAGATCGGCATATTTGGCCGCACCTGGGCCACCCGCTCCCACGCCACCCGTGCTACTGGCGGGTTTGCCTTCGGTCAAAAAGGCGTCATCGTCGCTGCTATCGCCGATCAATTCACTCAGGCGTTCAACCCGGTATTTGGCGTCGAAATGCATATGCACCATCAATTCATTGGCTTCGGCCTCGGCTTTGGAATAATCCGCAGGCCACAGGCTAATAGTGTAATCCGGCTGTACGCCACGGGTCCAACTGCCCACCTGGTCACGCGCGCTACGCGCCTTGAATTTTTGATTGAAATGAAATTCTGCACGCAGTTTGCGGCCCGTATTTTTGGCCCAGGCCCCCGCCACTGGGCTGGCCAGTTCAATGCCGCGTTTCAAAACCAATTGCGGGGGTGATTTCTTTTTATCCAGCACCAACGCATGCAAGGGTTGGTCGCATTCAAAACGCTGGCGGAACAGGGTTTCGAGCTGGAAAAACAGCCAATATTCGTACAAGGTGGCCACATTGCGCGCGCCGGCCAGAAAGACATCGGCACCGCCATCCCACACCAATTGCGCGCCAGCATGAAATTGCAGCCAAAAGCGCAGCAATTCGCGATAGCCGGTTTTACGCTGTAGCACCGGGCTACCCAGCGGCAGTAGCACGGGCATGGAAACGTCGGGCAAAAAGCCGCGTGCCAGTTGGCCTTCCAGCATGCCGCGCAGGCGCTGAGCTTCGGTCAGCAGGCGCGGGTTGGCGAAGGTGCCGGGTTTGCTTAGTTGCTGCGCCATGGCATGCAGAAAATCACGAAATTCCACCAGTACCATTTTGGCGAAGCGGTTTTCTGGCGTATCCAAAAAGTCGGTGCGAATCGGTACGGTCAACCGCGCGGGCAAAGACGGCAGCGTGGCATGCAAGGGATGGTTGGCGGGCAAGGCCATGCGCTGCCCGGCGCTGGCGATTTGGCGCGCAAAGTCCTTGCCCGGTTTGATTGGTTGGTTGATGTCGCGCTGGGCCAGATCTTGTTCCAGCCGCTGGTGCGGGTTGCGCAATACTTCATCGATGGCGCTGCGAAAGGCGGTGGATTCCAGCGTGTAGCGCAAAAATTCAAGTTGCTGTTCGAGAAAGCGCGCGTCGGTTTGCCATTGGGTGTCCAGCTTTAAGCGCGTGGGGGCGCGGCTATCGAGCAAGAGCGCGGCGCATTTGTCGGCGATAAAGCCCAGCATGCCGCGATAATGTTCGCGGTAGCCCAGCTTGAGCGAGCGCACTTCCACAAAGGCGCTGGCCAGCGGGGTGACGCTGGCGTCGTGGCGCTGCACCACCACCAGCGGCAGCAAGCCGCAATAGTCTTGTGGCTCGATCAAACCACGGTCTTGGCCTGCCAATTCCAGGCCCGAGGGTTGCACCCACTGGTCGGCGCGCAGGGCCAGGTTGTCGGGCGCGCCGGGGGCGGGTGTGAGTTGATATTCGTAGCGGCCGCGTTCGCGTAGTTGCACGCATTGTTCGCCATATTCTGCGGCCAGCGGTTGGGGCAATTGCAGCAGGGGCGCGCTCTCGCCGCGCGCATCGGCCATTTTGCGCGGCACGGCAATTTCCAGCGTGGCAAGCAGCTTGCCGCCGGGGGTTTTGCACTCCAGCTTGGCGCGCGGTATGGCCAGTGCCAGCATCTCAGGCTTCCGTAAAGGTGACGAATTGTTCGCGCACCAAGCGTCGCCACATGCGCATGACTTTGGCAAAACTCATCGGGTAGCGCGCCCGGGCGGCGGGATCAAACGGGTTTTGTTTGTCCAGGGTTTGCCAGAGTTGTTCGGGGTTGAATTTATCGTCTTCGGCTTTGCCTGCAAGCTGAAGTTGGGTTTGAAAATCTTTACCATCAAGCGCATCGCGGCCTGCCGCGCAAAACCAGGCCAGCGCCCACAGCAGCCCTTCCAGCTTGGCGCGCGAGCCGTGCAGGCGGGGTAAAATCTTTTGGATCAGCACGGCGTCCATGGCGGTAGCAAACCAGTTGGCATCATCAAGCGCCGCGCCGCCGAGCAAATGGAAGTAGCGCACAAAGCGCGCGGTCTCGTAGGCGGTGCGGTAGCCAAATTCCAGGTTGTGCTGTTGCAGCAAACCAAACAGCAGCAGCATTTCAGCGGCAAAAGGGGCTTTTACCATGTCCGGCAAGGTGCTGCTTTTGTCGCGTGCGGCGACCACAAAGGCTTCGCCAAAATGCGCGCCCATGCCTTGCAGTTCTTCCAGTTCCGGCGCGGCAGGTTCGTTGAAAAACGCGGCCACATCTTGCTGCGCCATGCGAAATTCGATCACGTTGGCGCGGTCCAGCACCTTGGGCGAAAACATATAGGTGGTTTCATCGACATTGACGGTGCCGATGATAAACAGGTTGCGCGGCAACACAATGCGGTTGGGGATAAGTCGCTGCCCGGCGCTTCTGGCGGGGCCTTCGTAGAGCGAAATGGCGTCTTCGGATTCGATGGCCGATAAAATATCGGCGAAATAGCGCTCCACGTGGGAGAGGTTCATTTCATCCAGAATCAGGAAGTGCGGCGCGTCCGCCTGTTCTGGCTCTTGGGAGTGGATGATTAAATCCAGCGCCTGGCGCGTGACGTAGGCGCTGGGGTCGAGGCCGTTGGGGTAGCCGAGGATGTTGTCACTGCCGACCCAATCTGCGCCGACGGGGATTAAGGCGCAATATGGGTTAGGCGTCCCCTCGGGGGCCAGCCACTGCGCAAAGGCTTGGGCAATTTTGGTTTTGCCGGAACCGCTCAGGCCCGTTAAAATCAAAAAGCGCTTGGCCAGCAAGGCGGCGCACAGGCGGGTAGCGAAGGGTGCGGGGAAAGTCAGGTTGGCCAATTCTTTGGCCTGGGCGCAAAATTGCGCGGGGATTTGGGCGATGTCGAACGTGGGGGCGAGGCTGATCAGGCCTTTATGTTCCAGCAGATAAGCGCAGGCGTCGAACATTGTGCCTACGGTGTGGACTTCCTTATCGAACCAGATCAGTTTTTTTACGCCTTCATTGGGCAGCTTGTGCTTTGGCAAATAGCCGATATTTGACACATGGGCCAATAGGGCTTCAAGCGCGCTACGCTGACTACCGCTTGCACTGAATACCACCTCCAAACTAACGGGCTTACCTTTGGCCAAGGCAGCACAGGCTTTTCTGATTCCTTCGGGTCCGATAGTCTTCCGTTCATTATCGCGGACGAAAGCTACCCTTCCCGCTGCAATATCCACCTCAATCTTGGTCAGGACATTCTTTCCAGTGATGTAACCAATTTCAACACACTTTTCCAACTCTTTGAAATCGGCCATAACCTTTTCATAGACTTCATTTTCGGTCATTGCTACCACTCCCATTTTTTAATCATACGTTGAAAGATGATTTTTAACCGCCAGCGCGATACCCCTGCCCAGCAAATACGGCACACCATTACCAATGGTTTTAAACATCGCAGATAAGGTCATATCCGGTGGCAAGACAAATGCGGCAGGAACAGATTGCAGGGACAAAGCTTCCGCCACACTAATACGGCGTGGCAGCCACGGGTGAAGATGCACCTCATTATTACCGTAACAAGCCGTAGGCGAATAGCGGTAACGGTGCAAGCGCTTATAGGATTTCTTGCTGTCATCACCTTCTGCGATCACCAGAAACCGCGCCAAGCCAGCTCGCGGCGTAAAGCAGTGTGCTGCGTTGGGGTGGGTTTCGACTGAATTCTTTTGAAACCAATGCCCAACCGTTAATTCGATTGGCACGTCCGGTTTTGGCGGTGCTGCCCCGAATTCAGATTGATCCGGCCACGTAAAATCAAACGCATCTCTGGCCAAATGAATCGCGCCACATTCCCAATCGAAGTTTATTGGCTTGATCTTCTTAGTACCTTGCAGTTTACCAAACAAAAAAATCCG
>JBKJLF010000008.1:0-14808 GCA_046597185.1 Burkholderiaceae bacterium
ACTGGAAGCGGCACTGGCCCTGCTGGATTCGATGCGCAAACCGAATCCTGTTAAAGCAGCGCCGCAGCAACCCTGATTGATGTGCTGATTGTGCTTAATTGCGCTTAATTGTGCTTATTGCGAATCGTACACCACCACCTTGGCAAAATAATCAGCATATTGCGCACTAAACGCTGCGTGCAAAGGATGAATTTGATATTGGTCGTGCGCGGCCTGGTCTTTAAACAGTAAGGTCAAGGCAAATTGATAACTGTGAATGATGACCGCATCGCGCGTGGCAGCCGGGCGGCCAATATAACCTTGTACGATGTGGGGAATGGTGAGCAATTGCTGCAAGCTGGCTTCAAATGCGGCCAGCCGCTGTGAATTATCCGGTTCGGTCAGCCAAAAATACACACTGTGGACAAACATGGGCACCTCGCTCAAACCAATTTACGTTCAACCGTGGCGATTAAACGCGCATCATCCAGTGCCGCGGTGCGGTGTTTGGTCGCTGCGCGGTAATCGGGCATCATCAGCATGCGGCTAAATGCTGCCAGGCTGGGGTAACGGATCAAAATAACTTCATGCCAAACTTCATCGCTTGGGGCAATGAGTTGCGCCGCCACCCGCCCAACATACACCGGATGTCCACCCACTTCAATCACCTTGCGCATGGCAATTTCGGCATAGCGCGCATAGGCATCGCGACCGGAACAGGCGCTGTTGTTATCGGTCCCACTGTTTTCTCGATATTGCGCAGTGTCGTGAAAGCGCAAAAGATTGAACATGGTGAGCGGTGTATCCTGCGGTAAGGTGGCCAAAATGGCGGGTAGTTGCTCGGCAATCGGATCGACGGTTTTCATGATGTTTCCTATGGATATGTGGATTAGGGCATTATTTCTGTTTTTTAATGGTTGTGAGCGTATATCGCTATCATCTCACGTTTAAAAGGGACTGAATCGAGTAATGTCGGGTCGTTTGGTGCGCTATCGAGTTGGCGTGCCGCTTTGTGGCCGGAATACACCGCCGCTGCAATCGTACTGGGCGCGTAAGCATCGCCCAATTGCAACACCTGGCTTATACCCGCATCCGCCCATTCGGCTTCGCGCGCGGCCAAGGCTTGCCAGAGTTGATCGTTGGCGTTCCGCATGGTCACCAGCAGTAAATTGGCACACGCAAGCAGGCTGCGCCGTGCACTATAGGTGCAGCCAAGCTGCAGGGTTAGCCCGTCATGGTTGGGTGGGCCAGCCTTGCCAGGTTCAACTTGCAATAACTCGGTATTGATATGTAAATGCACGCCCAGTTCAATCAAACGCTTTTGGATGCGCGCCTGTTCCATGGTTTGCTCGGTCCATTCCGATACTTTGGCCGCTGGGGTCACCAAATGCACTTCCAGAGCCTGGCGGCGTAATTGTTCGGCCAGCACGCCACCCATATAAAAGTGATCATCATCATAAATCACGACTGGGGAAGCCACTTGCGCGCCATTAAAAATATCACTGGGTGACAAAATTTGCGGCCAGCCAGGGTCTACTAAGGCTTGCCGATGGCGACGTCCGAGGCCATCTTTGCGCCAAGCGGAGCCGGTGGCCAAAAAGACCTGGTCAAAACCAAAGCCGAGTACATCATCCGCACTTAAATGGCTGGCCTTATAAATATCCACATTCGGCATTTGTTGTAATTGGTAGATGCGGTAATCGGCCACCCGCATCCAGCTGGCCAAACCGGGCAGGCGCGATTCTTGCCGTACCCGGCCACCCAGTTCGCCAGCCGCTTCAGCCAAAGCTACTTGATAGCCGCGCTGACCCAAGGCGCGCGCGCATTCCAGCCCGGCCGGGCCACTGCCCACCACCAATACTTTGCTGCTGGAGGCCGCCGCCGGAATCTGCTCGGGGTGCCAGCCGCGCCGCCATTCTTCACCCATGGTGGGGTTTTGCGTGCAGCGTATCGGTACGCATAAATTATCACCCGTCACGCAAATATTGCAACCGATGCATTCGCGAATTAAATCCAATTGTCCGGCGCGGATTTTATTCGGTAAAAACGGATCAGCAATCGAAGGCCGCGCCGCACCGATCATATCCATCACGCCGCGTTTAATCGCCGAGACCATGGCATCGGGCGAGGTGTAGCGCCCCACGCCCACCACGGGTTTGCTGGTCAGCGCTTTCACGCCGCGAATATAGGCTTCCTGGTAACCTTCATCCGAAAAGCGCGCGGTTTGGCTGTCGTTACTCCAATCGGCAATATTTACATCCCAACAATCGGGCAGTTCGGCCAACATGGCAATTACATCATGCCCTTCGGAAGCGGCGGTAATGCCTTGGGGCCCTAGCAATTGATCGACTGCCAGCCGCACCACCACACCACAGCGGTCGCCTACCGCGTCTTTGGTATCTTCGATCAGTTCGCGCAAAAAGCGTGCACGGTTTTCCAGGCTGCCGCCGTATTCGTCGCTGCGGTGATTGGTTTGGCGTGATAAAAAATGCATCGGCAAGCCTAAATCGTGGCCAGCGTAAACATACACCAGATCAAAACCCGCATCGCGTGCGCGTCGTGCGGCGGCGCGGTGCCAGCGCCGCACGTTGGCGATATCTTGCCGGGTCATGGCACGCGCCTGCAGCGGGTCGCTGGGGCGCACCGGGATGGCGCTGGGGGCCATGGGCACTTCGCGGCTGTAGCGGTTGGGGGTGGCGTAGCCGTTAAACATCAGTTCGATACCGGCCAAAGCGCCGTATTCATGGCAGGCGTCAGTCATCAGGCGTAGTGCGGGAATGTCACGCTGATCCCAGTTGCGCCCTTCAAAATGCGGGGCGATTTCTGAAAACGGGCTGATTTCCACTTCTTCGGTGCAAATCACGCCCCAACCGCCCTCGGCTTTGATGCCACGCATGCGCGCCAGCGTGGACGGGTAGCCGTGGCCCATGCCATTGCAATGTGGCACTTGGTAGAAACGGTTTTTACTGCGTACCGGGCCAATTTGCACAGGCTCAAACAAAATATCGTAAGGCGAAGAAGGAATGTGGCTCATGGGAATGTTTTATTTCCGTGGGGAATTTTAATCAGAAAGTGGCCAAAAATTGTCGTAAATATGAAACGCCAGACGACAATGATACCCCGGAGAACGGCTTAAATGTTGGAAATACTGGCGTTTTCTGTGGGCAAGGGTCAACATTATTTCGTGCCCGCCGTTAATGACTTAGAGCTTGGGCACTGCCCTGCAAAACAGCTTCAAATATTGGTAACTGAAACACAACGAGGTGATGTAATGGATACGAGCAAGCAACCGAGTAAAGAAGCAATTCGCGCATGGCTGAAAGATCAAATTGGTCAAAACCAGCCTCCACCTGACCCCCACCAGATTCGCCGTGAATTAGGTTGGCATTTAAAACCGCATTCCTCACGCTAAGCACGCTAAGCACACCAAGCACACCGAGCGCATTAATTGGACTGGCCACCCCAATTGCACGCTCGTCACCTGATACGGTGCAAGTGCGGGTGCTGTGCTGATCAATCACCCGCCCAACAAAAACAATTTAATCTCGACGCATGTCTGCCTGGGTAATATTGCTGCCTGGCGGTACGCTTTGTGTTAGCCATACATTGCCGCCGATGGTGGAACCGGCACCGATGGTGATGCGCCCCAACAGCGTGGCACCAGCATAGATGACCACATCGTCTTCGATAATCGGGTGGCGCGCCGTACCCTTGATCAAGACCCCATTTTCATCCGCAGGAAAGCGCTTGGCCCCCAGGGTAACGGCTTGATATAAGCGTACCCGATTGCCCAGTATTGCGGTTTCGCCAATGACCACACCGGTTCCGTGATCGATAAAAAAGCTGCCACCGATTTGTGCGGCGGGGTGAATGTCGATACCCGTGGATGAATGGGCAATATCGTTAATCAGGCGCGCTAAAAAAGGCGCGCCCAGTTGGTGCAGGGGGTGCCCCAAACGATGGTAAATGATCGCAATCGTGCCTGGGTAGCAGAGTAAAATTTCAGAAATGCTGGTGGCCGCCGGATCGCCTTGATAGGCCGCTTGCAAATCCGACACCAGTAAAGCGCGAATAGTGGGCAAGGTGGCGGCAAAGTTGCGTGTGATGTCAATGGCGCGTTGTTCCAAATCTTCCGCATCAGAGGGATTTTGTGGCAACGCGAAAATCAAGGCGCGTCTGACTTGTTCGACTAATAAATTTAAGGTTCTGCTGAGGGTGTCGCCAACAAAATAATCGATGCTTTCAGCCGTTAAATTTGCTCGCCCGTAATGGGTTGGAAATAGGGCCGCCATTAATCCATCGAGAATTTTTTTCGTCACTTCGCGAGAAGGGAGTTCGCGTACATGGCCTTGGTGACGAATTTTATGTGTCACCTCGCGCGATTGGTGTAGTGCTTCGACCACATCAGGTAAACCCCACTCTATTTGGGTAAGTTCAGGTAAAGGAGCGCTCATTTTTTTCCGAAGTAAGATCATCGAACCGATCATTCTACTAAAAAAATCGGCTTCATGTACACTAACATGCAAGGTAAGCGCTTAATTGAATTCAGTCTGTTATATACTTGGTCGAAATGAGAGCTGATGGCATGACAAATTCGATGACAAATTCGATGACAAATTCGATGACAGATCCTATGAAAGGTTATATGGACATTCGGCCAAACCAAGGTGGTTCGTGGAATCGACAGCAAACCAATCGCCAAGAACGGATTGCACGCGTGGCGCAGGTGCTCGGCTCGCGTTTGCAAGGCAAGTTGTTGCCCACCAGTGCGGTGTGTGATTTATTGCATAATGTGCTCGAATCGGGAGATCGAGTATGCATCGAAGGCAATAATCAGAAGCAAGCGGATTTTTTAGCCCAGGCTTTGGCTGCGCTTGATCCGGCGCGCATTCATGGCTTACACATGTTGCAATCGGTACTGGCCTTGCCGGAGCACCTTGATGTGTTTGAAAAAGGCATTGCCAAACGGCTGGATTTTTCTTTTTCTGGTCCACAAAGCCTGCGGTTGGCGCGCATGGTGGCGCAAAATCAATTACAAATTGGGGCAATTCATACTTATCTTGAATTGTTCGCCCGTTATTTTGTAGACTTAACGCCACGGGTGGCCTTGATAGCAGCGCAGGCGGCGGATGCGCAAGGTAATTTATATACCGGTCCCAATACCGAAGATACCCCCACCATTGTTGAAGCCACGGCCTTTAAAAACGGCATCGTGATTGCGCAAGTGAATGAAGTTGTGGCGCAATTGCCACGGATTGATATTCCCAGTGATTGGGTGCATTACGTGGTGCCGGCCCCCCTGCCACATTATATTGAGCCTTTATTTACCCGCGATCCGGCGCAAATTTCGGAAATCCAGATTTTGATGGCGATGATGGCGATCAAGGGAATTTATGCCGAATATGGCATCGGCCGGTTAAATCATGGCATCGGGTTTGATACGGCGGCGATCGAACTGTTATTGCCCACTTACGGCGAAAGTTTGGGTTTAAAGGGGCAAATCGCCAGCCATTGGGCTTTGAATCCACACCCGACCTTAATTCCCGCAATTGAAGCGGGCTGGGTGGAATCGGTGCATTCGTTTGGCGCGGAACTGGGGATGGAAGATTACATCCGGGCGCGGCCTGATATCTTTTTTGTTGGCCCCGATGGTTCCCTGCGCAGCAACCGCGCGCTGTGTCAGGCGGCGGGGCATTATGCCTGTGATTTATTTATCGGCTCGACTTTGCAAATCGATTTGCAGGGCAATTCTTCCACCGCCACGCTGGACCGGATTGCCGGCTTTGGCGGCGCACCGAATATGGGCGCGGATGCGCGTGGTCGGCGGCATGCCAGCGCCGCCTGGTTGAAGGCCGGGCAACAGGCGGGTGAAGGGAAAAACCGGGTGCCGCGTGGGCAAAAATTGGTGGTGCAAATGGTGGAAACCTTTCGCGAGCATATGCAACCGGCCTTTGTGGAACGGCTGGATGCCTGGCAACTGGCCGAAACGGCGCAAATGCCGATGCCGCCGATCATGATTTATGGCGACGACGTGACCCATATCCTGACCGAAGAAGGCATCGCCAATCTATTATTGTGCCGTAACGATGCCGAGCGCGAACAGGCGATACGCGGGGTGGCGGGTTACACGCAAGTTGGGCTGGCGCGTGATAAGGCCATGGTGCAGGCATTGCGCGCGCGCGGCGTGATTCGGCGGGCGGAAGATTTGGGCATTGACAAGCGATTGGTGAGTCGCGACTATTTGGCTGCCAAAAATATGAAAGACTTGGTGCGCGCTTCGGGCGGCTTGTATCGACCGCCCAAGCGTTTTCGCTACTGGTAAAGCATCAGCGTCAGGATGGGCGTCGGAATAAAAATAAGGATGAGGGGCCGGATATGGAAAATTTGCAGTTTCGCTTTGAAAATGGGCAACGCCCATGCCATGCTGCAGCGCAATTGGTGGGGGTGGTGAGTTCGGGCAATCTGGAAGTGCTACTGGAGCGTTGCGCCCTGGGTGGCGCGTGTGAAGTGGTGGTCAATACCGCCGCCAAGGGTTTTGATGCGATTTGGCAAGCGGTGTTGGAAGACTTTCACGCGCATTGGCAATTGTGCGATGTGCGGCTTTCGATTAACGATATGGGGGCGACCCCGGCGGTGGTGGCCTTACGGCTGGATCAAGTGGTGGAAGCAGCGCTGGCAACGTCAGCCAGGGAGGGCGTATGATGCGCGTCGATTCAGGCGGTAGCCCCATACAGAGTTATCGCGAAGCCAATGCCCGGCAGCGCGTGGCGGCTTTGTTTGATGCGGGTTCGGTGCATGAATTTTTACCGCCCGCTGCACGGGTTACCAGCCCGCATTTGGGCTTGTTTGACGCGCCGCAAGCGTTTGATGATGGCGTGCTGGTGGCACGTGCCCTGCTTGCTGGGCAAAGCGTATTGCTGGCCGCGCAGGAGGGTGGGTTTATGGGCGGCGCGGTAGGTGAAGTGCATGGGGCCAAATTGCTGGGTTTATTGCAGCGTGCCTTGCAAGAGCCAGTGGCCGCAGTCGTTTTATTGCTTGAAAGCGGCGGCGTGCGCTTGCATGAAGCCAATGCCGGTTTGATTGCGGTGTCCGAAGTCATGCGCGCGCTATTGCAGGTGCGCACGCACGGGGTGCCGGTGATTGTGTTGATTGGCGGTGCGAATGGTTGTTTTGGTGGCACCGGCATTGTTTCGCGCTGTGCCAACAGCATCATCATGTCGGAAGAAGGGCGCTTGGCCATGTCCGGGCCGGAAGTGATTGAAAGCGCACATGGGGTGGAAGAGTTTGACGCCCGTGACCGCGCCCTGGTGTGGGCCACTACGGGCGGCAAGCATCGCTATTTGTTGGGGGATTGCCAGGTGTTGGTAGCGGATGATATTGCCGCGTTTCGGCAAGCGGCGCTGGCGGAGATGGCGCGGTATCAAACCGCCTTGCCAGATGGTGCTGAAATTGGTTTGAGCCTGGCGCAATTGGAAGCAGAACACGCTTTGTTGGCGCATCGGTTGGCTGAATTTGGCGCTTGCAGCAGCCCTGATCAAGTGTGGCAAGCCATGGGCTTGAGCGATGTGGCGCAATTGCCCTTACTCGATGCCGACCAATTTGTGGCCCAGGTTGCGACACAGCGTTTGGGAGGTGCATCATGACTATTCCCGTCACTATGGCAGAAAACCCGGCACCGGATTGGCGCACGCTGGCGCAAGTGCTGTTTCCGGCGGGTTTCAATATCGAACAGGATGGCGCGGTTTTGCATGGCAGCGCCCAAGTGGATGGCCAAACCGTGGCCGTGATTGGCACCTGCGAACATACCCCAATCGGGGTGGAAATTGCCCTGCAACAGGCACTCCTGGTGTTGGATGTGGTGCGCCAGCATCCACAGCGCGGCATTTTGTTATTGGTGGATACCCAGGGCCAGCGCTTGCGCCATCGGGATGAAATGCTGGGCATTAACAGCTATATGGCGCATTTGGGCAAATGTATTGAACTGGCGCGTCAACAACAGCATAAAGTGATTGCTTTGGTGTACGACCAGGCCTTGTCGGGCGGCTTTTTAACCAGTGGCTTAATGGCAGATGCCTGCCATGCTTTGCCTGAGGCGCAAATTCGGGTGATGGCGCTACCGGCGATGGCACGCATCACCAAGGTGGCGCAGGAGACCTTGCAAGAACTGGCTGCAAGCAACCCGGTGTTTGCGCCGGGGGTGGAAAATTATTGGCGCATGGGTGGGGTGGATAGCCTGTGGCGTGGCGATTTGGCGCAGGCCTTGATTGCTGCGTTTCAGTCTGGCAGCACCGATGACATGCGTGCGCGCCAGGGGTTTGAGCGCGGTGGGCGCTTGATGGCCTGGCCGGTGGCGCAAAGAGTGGTGCAGGATGTTACCCCGGCATAGTTGGGTGTGGCCGGACAGCGCGGCATGGGAACAGATTGCGGCACCTTTGGCACAGACTGAACGCGCCCTGTGCCAGCGTTGGCAACAGCAGCAATGGCCGCTGATTGTGCGGCGTTTGCCCGAGTCACAAAATGAGTCACAAAATGAATCACAAAATGAATCACAAAATGAGCTACAAACTGGCTCACGGATTGGCTTGGGCCTGGCGCTGCCGCCCAAGGATGGCTACCGCCCGAAACTGGCACTCGTTTGCGCGTCTGGTGCGCTACACAAGTGGCAAAGCGCACCCAAATTGGCGCAAGTCCTGGTGCAAATGGATGGCAGCGCTTTTGAACAATTCAATCTGGCATGGCGGCGGCCATTGCAGGAACTGGCTCAAGGTTTGCGTCAGCATGGGGTGGAATTGGAAATTTATGGCTCCCTGGCATGGCAAGCTTTTACCGGGCAAAGCTATCTGCATGCGGCTTCGGATATTGATATTTGCCTGCGCCTCCAATCACAAGCGCAATTATTGGCGCTGCAGCCGCTATTGCAAGCGGCAATCGGGCAGGGCTTACCGCTGGATGGCGAAATCTGCTTTCCCGGCGAGCGCGCGGTGGCCTGGAAGGAATGGTTTGGCCAGGGTAGTCAGGGTGGTGGGCGGGTGTTGGTGAAGCAGCAGCAAGTGTATTTGTGCCAGCGCGCCACGCTTTTGGAGAGTTTGGCATGAGTACCCGCGCCTTCGCCGCGCACGTGGCGCGCCTGGCGGTGCGCAGCCTGCATACGGAACTGGCGCTCTACCCCAAACCGGGCCTGGTATCGCTGGTCGATAGCGGCAGCCACCGCGACATGGACGCCGCCACCTTCATGCGCAGCCTGTTTGCGCTACGTCATTACTTCCGCGCCATTACACAGGCGGGTGGGAATGATTTGGGTTTTGCGGTCTTGCGCACCTTGGGGCAGGGCGCGGAGCAACGCATGTTGGCGGCAACTGGCGGTGTGAATACCCATCGCGGGGCGATTTTTAGCCTGGGGCTGCTGTGTGCTGCGCTGGGCTGGATGCAAGCGCGCCGCATGCCGATGTCGGCAGCCAATTTACGCCAGTGTTTGCGTCAGCGCTGGGGCCATGATTTGGCAAGGTATGAGCGTGAGCCGGATTTGCAAGGTGATTTGCAGGGCGATTTTCAGGGCGATTCACACAATGACTCACACGGCAAGCAGGTGTGGCGGCGTTACGGCCATGGCGGCGCACGCCAGCAAGCGGCGCAGGCCTGGCCTTTGGTGTTTGAATTGGCGCTGCCGCATTTGCGCCAGCGCTTAAAGCAGGGCTTATCGTGGCAATGCGCCAGTGTGGAAACCCTGTTTGCGCTGATGGCGAATATTCACGACAGCAATGTCTTGTATCGGGCCGGTAAGCCTGGCATGCAATTGGTGCAGCAACAGGCGCAGGCGTTTTTGCAGCAGGGTGGCGGTAGTGATCCGGCCTGGCGGGAACGTGCGCTGGCTTGCCATCGCTTATTTGTGCAACAGCAAATTTCGCCCGGTGGGGCGGCGGATTTATTTGCGGCGACCTGTTTTGTGCATTATGCGCTGCCGTGATGGTAAAAGTGCTGAAATTTTTCGATATTGGCTGATGAAATTTACCTTTGAATGTAATGCGATGCTTATTGTTTATTGTCACCGCTCAGGGTGGGGGACTTCAGGCGTGATTATCTTTACATCAAAGACCTGGTGCGCGCCTATATGGCCATGTACCACGGCCTTGATCGGCCCCAATTGCGTGGTCAGGCATTCAATTTTGCGATGGGTGGAAGCTGGACGGTACAAGAAGTGGTCAACGTCATTTCGCAGGCGATGAATTGTAATGATATCGAACCGATTTTTATGCAAACCGATCATGGTGAAATTTTGCATCAACAAGTGTCGGCAAAGAAAGCGGCAGAGCAGTTGGGCTGGACACCGCAATACTCGCTGGAGCAAGGTATTGCAGAAACGGTTGACTGGTATTGTAAATATCTTCAAGAACACGTTCTGGCGGGTAGCGACATCAATGATCTGGATGTCAATTTCATTTAATAACGTCAATCATCGGGGTGTTTTTCCATGGAACAATTGCTGCGGGTGCAAAAACTCAATCGACTTGACGCCGAAATTTTCCAGCCTGTGTGCCTCAAAATCAGGCAAGACGAAAAAGGTCGCGCCGTGTATTTAAATTCGACAGCGTCAGTTAATACGGTCGCCCTGTTGGAGTTTGCACCTGACGGCGCTGCCCGTGGTAATCATTATCATCACCATAAGCATGAAACGCTGTACCTGTTTAGTGGTAGCCTCACCCTGTTCTATTGGTTGCCCGGTGGTTCCGAGATAAGGGAGCGCAACCTGGAGGCGGGCGATTTGGTCACGATTGAACCCAAACTGGCGCACGCATACAAGGCATTGGCGTTAAGCATTGCTTTTGAAATTGGTGTGGGTGATTTCGATTTGAGTGATGTGATAGCGGACAAGCGGGTCGATTAAGGCATTGCGCCGGGTAGGTTCTCAAATTATCTTGTGAGGCGCTGCCTGACTGTAAGCAGAGTTCATTTTTATGATAATTTTATATTTGATATTTTTCGTTTCAATGCTTGCGGGTTCAACGAGCGTTAGCGCTGCGGATACCGAACCGACCGTGTTCAAAGTCAGTGCTGACAGCGATTTTGCCAGGTTTCGTGCGCCGCTGGTCGAATATCTGCGCAGTCGTCGCATCACCCACGAGGTCAAGGTTTGTATTCTTGGAGAACAGGCTTCGGACGGTTCCAAATGGGCGTGGGTTATTTGGCCGGGCGGCAAGGTTGATCTGGTCGCTATCCCTTGGGCCAGGAATCGGTTCAACGGGTGCCTTGCCGCCAGCCTTCTTTCCGGTCTCCGCTTCCTTGGCCGCACGGCTCGCCATCTTCTCGATGTGGCCGTATGAGAGTGCGCTGTGGCGTGAGGCGTTGGCGTGAATTTTACTGCCGTCCAGGGCGATATTGCCCGGTGCAAGCATCTTCATTTCCGTGGCCAGCACCAGAATATCCACGAACAAGGACTTGCGTTGCTCACGAAAGCGGGTGCGAAATTCTGCCAGCGTAGATACACCTTTCAAAATTGGATGTCCCGAATCGAACGAATCGCTTACCCAGGCACCCTACAGAGTAAAATCACTATTCCAAGCATACGTTTTCCCCCATTGTTTGGCCACCAACGCCGACATACAATTGCGTGACTACCTGTATCCGCTCGTATGCACCTCAGTTTCCTTCCCCCCCATTTTTCATCATCAACCTTTTGGAGCTTCTATGCCCGAATCACATCCCGAATCACATCCCGAATCACATCCCGAATCACACTCCTGTTCTCATCAAACAACAGAGTTACCTAAAAATACGATCTTGTCTTTGAATCATCGATTACTCCTGTAAAATCTTGCACGCAACAGCCATCGCGAATCTACCCATCTTCGCTACAATACGGCGACACCCCGGCTATAACACGGCTACAAGACGGCTGCAACCCGCAGCTACAGCACGGCCACAACACTGCATATCATCTGACCCGGTACGGGAATTGGTTTAAATTATCTTGAAGAAAGAAAGTAATGAAGAAAACGATGAAAAATTCGATGACCTTGTGCGGTACTGCCGCCGTACTGGGTCTGGCGGGCGCGCCCCACGCGCAGCAGGCACAGCAAGCAGACAAAGCACCCGAAGTCGAAACGGTCGTGGTGACCGCACAGAAACGCGAACAGCTTTTGCAGGATGTACCTGTCTCGGTCAGCGTATTTAGCACCAAGGCGCTGCAAAATGCCAAAGTGGATACCGGTACCGAGATCGCGCGGCTGGTGCCCAATTTGCGGGTATCGGTGCTGGGTGATGAGTCGCAACCCAAATTTTCATTACGCGGTATTTCTACCCCCGAGTTCAATTTGAACGCAATTTCGCCCACTGGTGCTTTTTTTGATGAAGTTTATGTCGGCGCACCGTTTCTTGGCGGCGCACAGATTTTTGATATCGAACGCGTCGAGGTCTTGCGCGGCCCACAAGGCACGCTGTTTGGCAAAAATACCACTGCTGGCGCAGTCAATTTCATTTCAAAACGTCCCAGATTCCGCCAAGAAGGTGAACTGACGCTGGGCATCGGCAGCCATAATCTGAAAGAAGCCAAGGGTGTAATCGAAGTGCCGCTGATTGACCAACGCTTGACTGCCCGCTTCGCTTTCACCGGTGCCCATTCCGGCGACTATATTGAAAACGTCAACCCGGCAGGCCATGACCTGTCCAATATCGACCGTAAAGCTGCCCGCCTGACGCTGGGTTTCAAGGATGGCAGCGACTTTAACGCCACGCTGCGCTTGTTCTCGGTGCGAAATAATGCCGATGCCATCGGTGCCATCAATGAAGGCCTGTTGCCCGGCGGCGTGAATGCCTTTGGCAGAAACCCGCGCATCAATCCCTTTACTGGCAGCCCACTAAGCCGCACCCAAACCGCGACTGATCGCTCGGGTGTGATTGAAGTGCGCGGCGGTGGCGGCTACCTGACCCTGAACAAGCAAGTTCAATACGGCACCATTACCTCGATTACCTCTTACCTGAATGGCCGTTTTTTGAATCTGGTCGATGGTGACGGCAGCATCGATCCACTGATCCACGTGGACTTTCATTCGGACACCAAAGAACTGAGCCAGGATCTGCGTTTTTCCTCGTCATTCGATGGCCCGTTCCAGATGATTGCCGGGCTGTATCATCAGCGTGACGATCTTGACATCGCCACCACTTACCTCCTGTTTGCCGGCCCACCGAATTTTCCGATACTCAACCAAAGCTATCGCCAGGCACGCCGCTCCAATGCGGCCTATGTCGATGGCACTTACGCGCTCAACAAAATGCTGACCGTGTATGGCGGCTTGCGCTACACCCGTGATGAAGGGGTGTTGAATGGTTTCCAGGTGATTCCGCTGATTCCGCGCCAGGCCGATCTGACCTATAGCAATGGCAAGCCAACCGGGCGCATCGGCATGAGTGCCACCCTTTCACCCGATTTGCTGGTGTTTGGCCATTATGCACGCGGCTACCGCAGCAGCGCATTCAATGGCGGTGCGTTGACCAATCCGGCCGATGTCAATGTAGCCAAACCGGAGAGTTTGGATTCGTTCGAGTTTGGTGTGAAGTCGCAGTCATTTAACCGCACCCTGACGCTCAACGCAACGGCGTTTTTCTACCAATTCAAGGATCAGCAATTTATCAATATTGTGGGCATCGGCAACCAGCAACTGGTGAATGCGGGTAAATCGCGGATTACGGGCGGTGAAATTGAGGCGGTATTGACCCCCACCAAAGGCTTGCGCATGAGCTTGGGCCTGGGCTTACTCGATACACAATATCGCACCCTGAACCTGAACGGCGTCAATCTGTCGGGCAAGCAACTGATTGAAGCGCCCAAATACACGGCCAATGCGGCACTGGACTACAGCACACCCATCGGCGCTTACACCTTGAACTGGCATAGCGATGCCACCTTTATTGGCGCGCAGTATTTCCTGGCATCCAATATACCCGGTTCCCGCGTTGGTGCAAGTAAAGACGTGGCTGCCAGAGTTGCCTTGGTCAGCCCATCGAAGAAATACGAGTTCGCCGTGTATGGTAAAAACCTCACCGACAACCAGGTTTCGACCGGTGTGACGATTGACCCAACCACACAATCCAGGTTCACCACCGTGCCTTATCCACGCCGCTATGGTGTGGAAATGACGGCACGTTTCTAACTTTGACAATAGCCCACCGATAACAACACAGCACTGTTATCGGTGGGATTATTCGTGTCAAAAAGACGATACAAATAGCCTTTGCGCGCGCATACGGAAGCGCTTAAGGGGCGATTCTCTTGAGAATCATCGTGTTTTTCTGCTTTAGAGTAAATGCTCGAATATGACCAGTAAATGCATAAGTTCTAGTTATTTGTATTGATTTATCTAAATTCCAAAGCCTACCTTCAGCTCAGCGAATTTCCAATCTGGACAGAAACATCATAGATTCGCTCTGACTTAACTTGCTAAAATAACAAATATCACCGCCGCACCAAATCGGCAACGAGCCAATTATGTTGAATCATTTCCGCGCGGTAACGGGGGAGTGTCAGAGAGGCAGTTCGTCTTTTTTGCGCCGAAAAGCAAGAAATATCTTACAAAAACACACCGCAATTAATCTTAAATTTTTCCCAATAGAATTGAGCTATGAGATATAACACCTGACCAACGCAATCTTCACACCGATTGTGACCAGTTTTAACTGGCTACCCCGTCAGTATAGATTGAATGATTGCACCTACTTGGTGCATTGCGTAACTGTCAAAGAAATTCGCCTGAGTTTAAGGCAACATTAATCGACAGGAATATTGATTGCAAGATATACTTTCCCCACTTTAATATTTCCTCCTGGGGGTTGGTTTTG
>JBKJLF010000118.1:0-7166 GCA_046597185.1 Burkholderiaceae bacterium
AGCAAATTCACCAATAAGTTTTCGATCACACCGGCCACGATGTCTGGCGCAGGCTGGGCCGAGAGCGATGCCGACATTTTGCAACAGCAGCAAGTGGTGGCCAATTGGCTTTCCAAGCGTTATCGGGTCGCTTATGACGCCACGCTGGCGCTGGTGGGCACCACTTACCAGACCGGGCAGGAAACCGAAGTCGATCCTTTATTGATTTTGGCGGTGGTAGCGATTGAATCGGGCTTTAACCCCATCGCTGAAAGCCCCATGGGTGCACAAGGCTTGATGCAAGTCATGTCCAAGATACACCATGCGCGCTTTCAAAAACTGGGCGGCATCAAAGAAGCGCTCAACCCGGTTGCCAACATCAAAGTCGGTGCCATGATTTTGCGTGATTTTGTGGTGCGTGGCGGTTCGGTTGAAGCGGGCTTGAAGAGCTATGTGGGGGCAGCAGCGTTTGTGAATGATGCTGGTTATGGTTCCCGCGTGTTGGCTGAATACAGCCGCTTGAAGCAAGTTGCCGGCGGCAAAGCCATACCAAGCAGTCTGGCCCCGGTACTGCCCCTGGCAAAGAAGACTGAAACCGCGCATGAAGAAGCCAAGGCTGAAACCAAAGACCAAATGGCAGCCCTGTAATAATGCTGCAATAACGATAGCCCTTGGCCCCGACGGAGCCAAGGGTTTTTGCCCAACTAGTTTGAGCGTGCTTTTACTTCAACCTGGCGCACTTGCGCCGCCAATTTATCCAACACCCCGTTCACATATTTATGGCCGTCAATGCCGCCGAACGATTTGGTCAATTCCACCGCTTCATTAATCACCACCCGGTAGGGAATTTCCGGGTGATGCACCAATTCATACGCACCCAACAACAGCACGGCGTGTTCAATCGGCGACAATTCAGCCAGGCCCCGATCAATCAAAGGGCTCAATTGCTGGCGTAATGACTCCGCTTGTTTGATGCAGCCATACATCAGGCTTTCAAAATGGTCGGTATCGGCTTTTTCAAAGCCATGCGCCGAGCGGATATGTTCCACCACGACGGCAGCACCGTCCTGACTCATAATCCATTGATATAAACCCTGCAAAGCAAACTCGCGCGCACGGTGGCGCGGGGTGCGGCTTTTATTTGGGTTGGCGTGTTGATTTTTATCATTCATGGCTATTCTTCTTCGCCAGCACGGGCCAATTCATCCAGTGCAATCACCAAATTGGCCATTTCAACCGCCACCCGTGCCGCATCACTGCCTTTTTCAGCCATGCGCACTTCGGCTTGTTCATCGTTCTCGGTGGTCAGCACGGCGTTGGCAATGGGAATACAGTAATCCAGACTGACCCTCGTAATGCCCGCCCCGGATTCATTGGAAACCAATTCAAAATGATAGGTTTCACCACGGATCACCGCACCCAGGGCGATGAGTGCATCAAACTGGCGGGTTTCTGCCATTTTTTGCAAAGCCAGCGGAATTTCCAGTGCGCCCGGTACGGTGACGTGCAATATATCTTCATCTGCCACACTCAAGTGCTTCAGTTCTGACAGGCAGGATGAGAGCAAACCATGGCACACATCTTCATTAAAACGGGCTTGCACAATACCGATACGCAAACCCTCGCCACTGATATTCATTTCATACGTTCCGACAGTCATGATGACTCCTATCTTTTTAAATAACAACTTAAGTAACAAGCAAATAAAAACCTTACAGCATTACGCCACCAAATCCGGTTGCGCCTGATAACCCACCACTTCCAATCCAAATCCATGCATCGATGGCATTTTGCGCGGCTTGGCCAATAATTTCATTTTGACTACGCCCACATCACGTAGAATCTGCGCGCCGACGCCATAGGTACGCAAATCCATTTTGGCGGCGCGTGGTCGTTGATCAAACGGCAAATCGATGCTGGCAAGCTGGCCAAACATACGCTCGGCCGAGCCTTCACAATTGAGCAACACGCAAACCCCGCTCTCGGCTTCATGAATGGCTTGCATGGCCGAAGCCAGATTCCAGGAATGTTGGCGGCTTTGGGTTTCCAGCAAATCCAAAATAGAAACCGGTTGATGCACCCGCACCAGGGTTTCAGACTCTGGACTAATCGTGCCATGCACCAGCGCCAAATGGGCTGAACCGCTGGGTTTATCGCGATAGGCAATCATATTAAAGTCACCATGCACGGTATGGATGATGCGCTCGCCAACCCGCTCAACCAGACTTTCATTGTGATTGCGAAATTGAATCAAATCGGCAATCGAGCCAATTTTTAAGCCGTGCAACTGCGCAAATTCAAGCAAATCCGGCAGACGCGCCATGGTGCCATCGTCTTTCATAATTTCGCAAATGACCGAGGCTGGCGTTAAACCGGCCATTTCGGCCAAATCGCAGCCGGCTTCGGTATGGCCTGCCCGCATCAACACACCACCGCGCTGCGCCTTGACCGGGAAGATATGGCCCGGCTGCACAATATCACCCGGCACGCTGTCTTTGGCGATGGCCACCTGGATGGTACGGGCGCGGTCTGCCGCTGAAATACCAGTGGTGACGCCTTCGGCCGCTTCAATCGACACCGTAAAATTGGTGCCGTAAGAGGTGCCATTGCGCGTGGTCATCATCGGCAAACCGAGGAAATTGCAACGCTCTTCGGTTAAAGTCAAACAAACCAGGCCGCGCGCATACTTGGCCATGAAGTTGATGGCTTCCGGGGTTACAAAATCGGCGGCCAACACCAAATCACCTTCGTTCTCACGGTCTTCTTCATCCACCAAAATGACCATACGGCCAGCGCGCAATTCTGCGACGATTTCTGCGGTACTCGAAATTGACATAAATAAAATCCCTCTTACATATGGAAAAATGCTGGCGCAACAGCGAACACGCCATTTTAAAGGATTTACAGCCCAAACACGACCAAAATGCGTCCCCACACAGCGAGATAACTTTGGCTGACCGAATCAATGAGCGAATCAATAGACATCCTAGCCCATTTATACTACCATTTCGGGTATGAAAAACTTCTCCTTCCTTCGCCTGGGTGCGGCCAATCTCTTTATTGCCGTGGCGGCGGGCGCATTTGGCGCACATGCCTTAAAAGCCATACTCAGCCCTGCCATGCAGAGCGTGTGGCAAACCGCCGTCACCTATCACATGGTGCATGGGCTTGGGCTGCTATTGATCGGCATACTCTTGCGACAAATACCAAACCAAATGCGCCGATTGCAACAGGCCGGGTGGGCGATGTTGTTGGGCATACTCTTGTTTTGTGGCAGCTTGTACACAATGGCGCTCACCGATGTACGGCTATTGGGTGCAATTACCCCATTCGGTGGTATCTTGTTTCTGGCCGCATGGTTTATGCTGGCGAGTTGCAAAATTTAGCAAAATCAACCCATAACACCCCAAATCGGAGTTTTTGCCATGTCAAGTTTCTTTCGCATCGCCCTGATTGGCGCAATCAGCCTTGCCAGCCAGGCAGGATGGGCCGTTGACTGCGGCAAGTATGACGGCAAGTTTTGCAATGGCAAAGCCTTTCAATATGAAGGCGGCTTTAAACCAAATGCAGGCGAATATGGCGGTTTTGGCGGTGC
The DNA here is from genome assembly GCA_046597185.1 of Burkholderiaceae bacterium. Lineage (GTDB taxonomy): Bacteria > Pseudomonadota > Gammaproteobacteria > Burkholderiales > Burkholderiaceae_D > CAMBDR01. The sequence goes on from JBKJLF010000118.1 coordinate 3,575, forward strand.
CGCCAACTGCACGGCCAGCAAAACCCCGGTGATTTTTCTACATGGCAATGCCGACAATGCCACCAGTTGGGATTCGCCCACCTTTCAAGTACCCGGCTACCCCAAGCCACCGCGCTCGGTGTATGAAGAATTTAAAGCGGCGGGCTATCAGGATTGCGAATTATTTGGATTAAGCTACCTCAATGAAGTCGAGCGCGCGTCCGAACAACTCAATTATCACGAACCTGCGCGCTATGAAAAAATCGACAAATTCATTCAAGCCGTGAAGCAATACACGGGTAAAGATCAGGTTGACATCATCGGCCATTCACTGGGCGTGAGCCTCGGCATGGCCACGCTGACGCACTATAAAAAATGGCCGCAGGTGCGCCGCTTTGTGAATATTGCCGGTGGCTTGCATGGTTTGGATTCTTGTATTTGGGCTGGTTTTGCCAACCCCTTTGTCACCACCTGCGGCTCAGAAAATATCTTCGTACCCGATACCTTTGGCTTTTATCCGGACTCAGCGTCACCCGGCATCAATAACTGGACTGGCACCAAAGATAAAAAATCCTTGAGCAAGAGCCCAACGCATCACCCGGAAGTGCGGTTTTATACCATTTACGCCGGACAAAATGACCAATACATGTGCTCGTCCGATTCCAATCGCGCCACCTGCGGTAATTCACCCTTGCTGGCGAAAGCGGCCAATGTGAAGGCGCAGATCAATATTGGCACAGGCTCCAAAACCCCGCGCGGTCAGTGGGATTGGCTATCCGGCTCACCCACCGATGCCAAGGGTGGCGATATCGATGGCGTCGGGCATTTACATGCACGCAATAATAGCGGCAGCATTATGGTGCAGATGCTGGGCAGCGATTGCAGTAGCCAATGCGCGCAAAACTATAAATATGGGCCAGTGATTTACGTAAAATAAACGCCAAATAAGCGCAAAATTCTGGTTTTAGTCTGGTTTTAGATTGATTTATCTAAACCAAGGCCTGATAGCTTGCACTTTAAGCATTTTCCATTTACAATTCGGCACACTTAAAAAACACAGCATGAATCCGGTGTACTTTCCACCCGAAGTCACGGTTCAATGCCAACCGTCTTAATCCCACAATATAAGGAAGTACATGAAGTCTTTCGTTTTGAACTTGTCCACCATCGCCACCACTGCATTATTCGTCACATTAGCCGCATCCAGCCACGCCACCACCACCCCACCCGTCAGTAAAACCCTTGTTGCCGCACCAGCTACCGTCACTGCTGCCACTGGCCCCGGTATCCGCGCTGCCGTTACGACCAGCTTTATTGCGGGTGAATTGGCTGGTTTGCCGATTTTGACCTGGGCGCAAGGTTTGTGGCCAACGGTGAACCAAAGCACCCAGCCCTACACCATTAGCACCACCTATGGCCCGCTGACGGAAATTGCCGACAATGGCGCTTTGGCTGACTATGTTACCTCAACCGAAATGACGGCGGTATTTGACGCAGCGGTAGCGGCGTATAAAAAGAATCCAACTCGTCCACAGATGGTGAGCATTGGTTTTCATCAGGAAACTGCGGCCACCTATCTGACACGCGTTTCAAGCGCCCTGAAGAACTTCATTGCGCATGCCAAAACAGCCAGTGTGCCACTGAGTTTTGTCAATTCGGCAGGTGCCGTCAAGCCGTAAGCTGATTGCATTTGGCGAAACCCGGTGCGCTGCCAGGCGTTACCGGGTTTGCCATGGGACTCGCGAGTTTTTTGCGGTCATGGACTGGATGATGAGCCTGCCGCCGGATTTGGAAACGAAGTTGAATTATTTTGTGCATGAACTGGAAGAGGAACAAGAAATAGAATATGTTACTTCAATTGAACGGGTCAGGCTGGCCTTGAGTATGCAAGAAGGCGAACAAAGGGGTGAGCAAAGAGCAAAACAGGAAACCCAATCAAAAATGCTGCTCCGCTTGTTGACGCGCCGCTTTGGTAACGTGGCAGCAGAGTTGCAAGAACGCATTAAAAATGCCGCCGATGCGCAAATTGAAGCATGGTTTGATGCGGGTATCAAGGCTAAAAAACGGCTGGCGGTTCTTCCACCACCAAACCAGCCCCACTACCCACAACAGCCGTATCGTAATTATCGCGCCACAAATCAAAGCACCATTCCCACACATTGCCATGCATTTGATATAACCCCCAGGCATTGGCTGGCAACGCTTTTACTGGCACCGTTTTTTGGCGATACTCGCCCTCTTTTGCGTCGCGATAAGGAAAATTGCCGTCGTAATTCACGTGGTCGGTATCAATATTTTCCCCAAAATAAAACTGCGTGGTCGTGCCAGCGCGGCAGGCATATTCCCATTCTTGTTCGGTCGGCAAGGCAGGCTCGCAATCTGGCAGGCGCGCAGCCAGTTTTTGCAAAAATTCCTGCACCATCAACCAACTAACCTTTTCCACCGGGTGTTCCGGGCCGCCGCCATTTTCAGCATCAAATCGGCTCGGGTTGTCGCCCATCACTTCTTGCCACAAAGCTTGGGTGCAGGCAGTATCGGCCATCCAGAAACCGCCATCCAGCGTTACAAGATGTTGCGGGCCTTCGTCAGCCCAACGACCCTCTTCATCTTCGGGCGAACCCATCATAAAACTACCGCCTCCACCCAGCGCATGCGCTGCAGCAAACCATGGCGCTGCTTACTGGCCGGATCACGCTCGCGCAATTCAATCTCTGCCCACAGCCCAAATTCATCCTGCCCCCAACTGCTGGCCTAGGCCTGCCCTTTACCCGAAAATAATAACTGAACAAATCAAATGAAGTGGTTTATATGGATGAATGATAAAACAAAACCAAATTAAACGCGTTCTGGCACTGCCGGATTCTGTCGCAACCGTGCAGCAATTCGTTGCTGGCGGCGCTCGTAACCGATCAACCCTTGCCGAAGCAGTGTGCGAGCACTTCGGTTTTTTAAATCCACAAGGACGCGCCCAAACAAGTGGTTGCCTGAAGGCATTGCGGGATATGGCGCGTTCCGGGCAAGATCCGCAAAGGCCATGAGGTGCGCGGCCTGGGTATGCCAGTCGATGCACCCCACGCGGTGCCTGCACAGACCGAAGAGGTGCAAGGGTTGCGCCTGACCCGGGTCGATGCGCAGGAGCAAATGCGGGTGTGGAACCAAATGATGAAGGACGAACATCCACAGGGTGCCGGGCCGCTGGTGGTGATGCAGGTGCGTTCTGTGCAGCGGCACAGGGGACAAAGCCATGATTAAAACTTACTACAGGTTATTAGACAAGCCGGATGATTCAATGGCCAACCCAAAGGCGACCCTGCGCCCGCATCGTGACCGTACCATTGGGCGGATGAAGGGGCAAAAAGTCGTCTTGTGCATTCAGGACGGCACCAAGTTAAATTATTCAGGATTGACGCAATGCACCGGATTGGGGGTGATCGGCAGCAACCAGACCGGTGCCAGCAGTGGCGGACTGAATTTGCACACCACGTTTGTGATCAATACAGAAGGGTTGCCGCTGGGCATACTGGATGCGCAATTTAGCGCACCGCAGCCCAAGGCAGAACTTGATGTACGGTATCTGCAAGTCACATTACCCTCACCAAAGCAGGACAAGGAA
>JBKJLF010000206.1:0-15071 GCA_046597185.1 Burkholderiaceae bacterium
GATTCCCTCTTCCTTCCAATTCCGGGTCCATTCAATCACACGTTCAGCCAACATGGTTTTTGCCTCCAAAATAGTGCCAAACTCTGGCAATGTTACGCCCGGCAAGCGGCCGGGCAATAGTACACGTCTGATCCACACCGTAAAATCGCGCTGCAAACGCGTTTGTTGCGGTGCCTTGAGCCAATCAACCAAGGCCGACATGGCCGCAATCATCGCCTGTGGGTCAGGACTTTTTTCCAATCGCATCAAGGCTGCCGCAAAATTCTTGATGGCAAACTGGGCACTTTCATCAATTGTGTTGATTTCCAGTAGGAAATAACGCAATTGAGGTGCCCAGGGCCGCAGTGCGCCGGGTATATCGTCAATCAAATCAATTATAGACCTTTTGGCGCGCCATTTTGCTTGGCCATTATATAACACGATAGGGAAGACTGGTGGCAGTTGGCCGCTGGCGGTTAAATTGCCTCGGTGGATCAAGTCCTGATACAGCAGGGCCAAATAGCCCATCATCCGTACCGCCATGAATTTATCCACGCCGGACTGGAATTCCAGCAAAATATACACGTACACCCTCTGCCCCTTGACGTTGACGCGCCAGATGATATCGTTTTCACGGTCGCGCAAATCGTCGGTGACGTAGTGGCCCTGCATATGTTCCAGGGTGTCGAAGTCGATGTCGGCGACCCAGGGTTCATCGACGAAACCGATGAACAGGTCGCGTACCATTTCGGGGTTGCTGAACAGGCGTTTGTAACTGTTATCGTGTTCCATGGGGAAAATTGTGCCGGGTTGATCGACGGGCAATGACGCTTGCCCGATACCGCCTGCCATTTTAGCGCGAAAAGTGGGGGCGGAGTAAAAGCGGTGCCGAAAAGCGGTGATGATCGCATGGTCGCTGGCCGTGGGGTTTTTGGGGTGCTGTCTTCGAGGGCGCTATTTTCTGGGGTAGAATCGATTCTGAATATTAATTCAAGCAGGGTGGTGGAATTGATTTTGAGATATGATTTAAAACCAATATTAATCAAGAAAAATGGCGGGATATGAATAAAAGTCTGAAACAAGTGCAATGGCTGGTTTTTTGGCTTGCTGGCTGGCTGCCGTTGGCGTTAATGGCAGCCGATGTTGCCCCGCCTGCGGTTGTCGCACCTTCACTGCCTGTGCCCGACTTCCCCTTCACCAAACCGGAATTTGAAACCCTGCGCGATGCTGAATCGATTGACAACCAAGTCATCACCGCATTGGCACAGGATTGCGCGCGGCCTGATCTGGATCGGCACACAAGCCGGCCTGGTGCGTTACGACGGCTATCGCTTCCGCAAGTTTGGCCACAAGGCCAGTGACCCGTTCTCACTGACGGGTGATTATGTTTTTTCTTTGTCGGCAACAAAGGACGGGCGACTTTGGGTTGGTACCGTTAACGACGGCATTTCGGTGCTTGACCCTGCCACTGAGCGCTTTGAACATTTTCGGCACGATGAAAAGGTGCCGGACAGCCTCTCTTGCGACACAATTTTGGCCTTGACAACTGACGGGCAGGGCGGGATGTGGATTGCCACCGATCAGGGGCTGGATCACCTGGTAGTTGGGGGCGAGCGCAGCAGCGAGCGCAGCAGCGAGCGCAGCAGCGTGCGCAGCGGCAGGCACTTTATGCATTTCAGGCACAGCCTTGACCCACACAGCCTGATGGATAACCAGGTGGGCAGCCTGTTGCTGGACAAGGCAGGCCGCCTGTGGGTGGGCAGCAGCAGTGGCTTGCAACGGCTTGCCCCGGACGGCAAAAGCTTTGAAACCATCATCAGCGGCAGGGCTGTGCGAACCCTGTTCGAGGCGCAGGATGGCAACCTATGGTGGCGGCATTTCACCACAAAAGAGGTCGGCGGCGGCACTGGCCTTGGGCTATCAACGGCATTTGGCATTGTGCAAAAACATGGCGGCAGCATGGAATTCACTTCCACGCCAGGCGAGGGCAGTTGTTTTACGGTCACGCTGCCGCTGCCGTAAAAATACCCCGCCATGCCGCACCCCACCCTGGCAGGCCATGTCTTGGCACCATCGCGGTTTATAGCCGCCCGCCGCTCACGCGCTCAATGCCCGCCAAATCACGCCAGCTTTGCACTTCGCCAAACCCGTGCGCAGCCAATAAGGCGCGCACGGCAGCGGCTTGATCATAGCCATGCTCCATCAAAAGCCAGCCGCCCGCCGCCAAATGGCGCGGCGCACCCGCCACAATCTGGCGCAAGGCGCTTAAACCATCGGCATGATCAGTGAGCGCACCCAGTGGCTCGAAGCGTAAATCACCCTGAGTCAAATGCCTATCTTGCGCCTTAATATAGGGTGGATTACTCATGATCAAATCAAAACAGGCATCCACGGGCAAAGCCTGATACCAATCACTCTGGATAAAGTTCACTCGCACCTGATGTTGCCCGGCATTGGCACGCGCCACGACGAGTGCGTCGGCCGAGTTATCCAGCCCGCTCACCGCGCAATCCGGGCGGGTGTGTGCCAGCGCTACCGCCAGCACGCCGCTACCCGTGCCCATATCCAGCACGCGCGCGCTGGCAGCCGCAGACGTAGCGGGCAAGCGTTGCAGCGCCAGTTCCAGCAAAAGTTCCGTTTCAGGGCGCGGGATTAACACGGCGGGGCTGATCTGAAAGTTCAAGCCATAAAATTCACGCTGACCCAGCAAATACGCCATCGGCTCGCCTTGTTCGCGGCGGGCGATGAATTGTTCCAGCCGGACCAATTCCGGCGCGGTAATGCTGCGATGATCCTGGGTAATGAGTTCGATGCGTGACAAACCCAGCACATGTGACAGTAACATGCGGTACTCCAGCCGATCCAGCCGAAAAGATTCAAGATACGGTGCCGATTGCAACTCACGTAAAGTCGGCAAGGTGGGTGGGCTGGACATCGTCACGCAGCCTGGCTCCACTTAATCTTCACGGCGGCGCACCAGCAGCACCACAAAAATCACGGCAAAAATCACAAACCACAACATTGCGCCTTGCGGCACACTCAAACCCAAAAACGGCGGGTAAGGCGTGGTGCATTCGCCATTGGCTTGAAACAGGATGGGAAACCATTCCGCCGTAAATACTTTATTGAGCATGGTTTCCACCGGATCTATCCCGCACGAAATTGTCGGATGCGCCTGCACATACATCAATCTCGCCGCCACCCCGCCGCCACCCAAAGCCGCCAACAAACCCAGAACCGAAGCCGGCTTCACCGCCGAACCAATCGCCCCCACCAACGCAAACAGGCCAATTGCGATAAAGCAATAGCGCTGAATAATACACAGCGGGCAAGCCAGCATAAACTTCACTACCTGCAAATAAACCGCAAGGCCGATCAGGCTAAAGCTGGCAATGGCCACAAACAATAAGGTTAAACGTGCTTTCATTTTTTCCACTTCCCAATAAAAAAGCAAACTCCAGAATTAATCCCCAAGCTGAGCCAATAATTCAGCCTGATGTTCAGCAGACAAAGCATTGGTCAATTCGTTCAATTCCCCGTCCATAATAAAGTCGAGTTTATACAAGGTCAAGTTGATGCGGTGATCCGTCATGCGCCCCTGCGGAAAATTATAGGTGCGAATGCGTTCACTGCGGTCACCCGAACCAATCAAACTCTTGCGGTGCGCCGCTTCTTTGGATTGTTGCTCGCGCATTTGCCCGTCTTTAATGCGCGCCGCCAACACCTTCATGGCCGAGGCCTTGTTTTTATGTTGACTACGATCATCCTGACATTCGACCACAATCCCGGTCGGCATATGGGTAATGCGCACCGCCGAATCGGTTTTATTGATGTGCTGCCCACCCGCACCGGAGGCGCGGAAGGTATCGATACGGATATCGGCCGGGTTGATATTCACGTCTTCCACTTCATCCGCTTCCGGCATAATCGCCACCGTGCAGGCCGAAGTATGGATGCGCCCCTGCGCCTCAGTCGCGGGCACGCGCTGCACCCGATGGCCGCCGGATTCAAATTTTAATTTGGAATACACGCCCTGACCGATAATACGCACAATCACTTCTTTATAACCACCCAATTCCGACTCGGATTCCGACACCATTTCCATCTGCCAGCGGTTGCGCTCGGCATAGCGGGTGTACATACGCAACAAATCGCCGGCAAATAGCGCCGATTCATCGCCACCAGTGCCAGCGCGAATTTCCAGAAACACGTTACGCTCATCATTCACATCTTTAGGCAACAGCATTTTTTGCAAATCCAGCTCCAGCGCCTGGCCGCGCGCCTTGGCCTCCTGGATTTCATCCTGGGCAAACTGCTTCATCTCGGGGTCAGACAACATCTCTTGCGCGGTGGCGATATCGTTTTCGGTTTGCTGAAAAGCATGGTATAGCTCCACCAGCGGCCCCAGCTCTGCGTGTTCACGCGTCATTTTCCGATAGCTATCCATATCCTGGGTGGCTTCGGGCGTCATTAATAATTCATTTAATTCGACCAGGCGGTTGGCCAATTGGTCGAGTTTGTTCAACATCGAAGGTTTCATCATCATCTCTTGGTAAATAAGGTGGGCAGGCCGACATCATTGCGCACCAGTGTGTGCGGCAAGCGTACGGCCGTGCAGCGAATTTCAGCGTGGCAGCGCAGCTAATCATGATAGCTAATCAGGATAGCTAACGGCGAGTGCGGAACAACTGCGGCAACAAACTCGCCAGACGGGCACGCTCATCCCCCTGCGCCGAATGCAAAGCCTGTTGCGGGCCATGCAAAAATTTGGCGGTCATCCCTTTGGAGAGCGCTTCCAGCACCTCATGCACATCATCCCCACGCGCCAACATCTTTTTTGCGCGCTCCAGCTCATGCAAGCGCATGGCTTCGCTGGTTTCATGCAAATTCTTAATTATCGGCACGATGGCGCGGTCATCAATCCAGTGCATAAACGATTGTACCCGTGTTTCGATAATCGCTTCAGCCTGCGCAATGGCCGCCTGCCGACTTTCGCGCCCGGTTTGCACCACACTGGTCAAATCATCCACGCTATACAAAAACACATCGCGCAAACGCCCGACTTCGGCTTCCACATCACGCGGCACCGCCAAATCCACCACAAACATCGGCTTATGGCGGCGCGCTTTAATCGCTCTTTCCATCATCCCCAAGCCAATAATGGGCAAACTGGAGGCGGTGCAAGAAACCACCACATCAAATTGCGATAATTGATCCGGCAATTGCCCCAATTGCATGGCGCGCCCATTAAAGCGTTGCGCCAGCGCAAAAGCGCGATCCAGCGTGCGATTAGCGACCGTCAGGCTTTTTGGTTGTTGTGCGGCAAAGTGGGTGGCGCACAATTCAATCATCTCACCGGCACCAATAAACAACACATGTTGATCATGAAGGGTATCAAAAATCCGTTGTGACAAACGCACGGCCGCCGCTGCCATCGAGACGCTGTGCGCGCCAATTTCGGTGGTGGTGCGCACTTCTTTGGCCACCGCAAAGGTGCGTTGAAACATTTGATGCAGGTAAGTGCCCAAGCCCCCAGCCGCCTCGGCCTGGCGCACCGCATCTTTCATTTGCCCCAGAATTTGCGGCTCGCCCAGCACCATGGAATCCAAGCCCGAAGCGACCCGAAACGCATGCCGCACCGCGCGCTCCTGTGGTAGCGCATACAGGTGCGGCAGCAGATTGGAAGGGTTGAGCTGATGGTAGCTGGCCAGGAAATGGGCGCTGGCTTCAACCGGGTTTTCGACATGGCTGACGCAATACAATTCGGTGCGATTACAGGTCGAAAGAATGGCCGCTTCATCATGTTGCACCGCCTCTTGGGTGGCATTACCAAACCACGCGCGCGCCGCCACCACGGCCTGACCCACCTGGTCGGGCGCGAAGGCGAGCTTCTCGCGCAGCGAAACGGGCGCGGTCGTGTGGTTTAAGCCAACGGCGAGTAATTGCATCGGATGAATAAAAAGGTGGCGGAAATGCGTATTATAACGGGTGTACCGCCTTATATGGAAGAATGGTGTGGATTGTTATTGCTTTAGCTCAATTTTAACCAGAATCCCGGGATGGCTTGCCGCCGGATAAGAGCAGGCAAGGCCATACAACCGAAAAACTGAATGCTTGCTCGTCAGCCCGCACATCAGACTACGCCTATTTCACGCTCGTCCTGGCTTCCTTGGAACTGGCCGCCCCGGCCTTATCGACCAGGCGCAAACCGCTACGGCGTTGCAAATCCACCTCATCGGCCATCACCCGTGCCGCCTCGTTGAGCAATACATCTTTGGCATTTTTGGCCTCTTTTTCGGCGGCCAATTCGGTTTCCAGATTACGTTCGTCGGCCAGCAAACCATCATCACGTTTCACCGCCGGGGTACTGCCTTTGTTCCCTTTGGCATTCTTTTTGGCCGCTGCCACACTGGCATTGCTGCCATCATCCGTGGTAGCCTGACGTGCTTTCATGCGAGCCTCACGCACATCGGCTTCCTTGCGCCGAACCGCTTCATTTAAAGACACGGTTTCATCCTTTTGCAGCTTGCGGAATTCTTCCACATCTTCCAGCAAATATTGAAAGTCTTTATCTTTGGCGATACGGGCCTGGTGCTTTTGCTGCAAGGTGGCAAAATGGTCGTGTAAATCAGCAAAGGGCGTGAATTCGGCAGGCTTGATTTTGGTCCATGGCAAGGCGTTGTCATAGCTTGATTCGCCATAGTTTTCACCATCCGACAATTGCGGGAAAGCCACATCCGGCACCACACCACGCAATTGCGTGGTGCCGCCATTGACGCGGAAAAACTGCGCGATCGTCATTTTCAATTCGCCCAATTGCGGCTTGCTGGCGTTGCGCTCATCCAATGGCACCACTTGCTGTACCGTACCCTTGCCAAAGCTGGGTTCGCCAATCACCACACCGCGCCCATAATCCTGAATCGCCGCCGCAAAAATTTCTGAGGCAGAAGCTGAACCGCGATTAATCAAGACCGCCATCGGGCCTTCCCATTCATAGCCGGGGTGCAAATCGTTTTCCACGCGCAATCTGCCGGACGAATCACGTTGTTGTACCACCGGGCCTTTGTCGATGAAAAGGCCAGTCAATTCCACCGCTTCATTGAGCGAACCGCCGCCGTTATTGCGCAAATCGATGACCACGCCATCCACTTTCTCTTTCTTCAACTCACCCAACAGGCGCGCCACGTCGCGGGTAGCGCTTTTGAAGTTTTTATCGCCTTTGGCACGGGCATCCCAATCCTGATAAAAGGTGGGTAAAGAAATCACACCAATACGTTGCCCACCCTCGGCTTCAGGCCGCGTGATAATGGTTTTCTTGGCCGATTGCTCTTCCATGCTGATCTTTTTACGATTCAGGGAAATGACTTTATGCGCGCCATCCAGCCCAGCATCGACGGGCAAAATATCGAGCCGAACCACGGTATCCTTGGCACCGCGAATCAAGGCCACCACATCATCCAAACGCCAACCCAGCACCTCGGTTACGCCCCCGCTTTCCTGGCCCACCCCGGCAATTCTATCGCCCACTTTTAATTTACCCGACAAGGCCGCCGGGCCACCGGGCACCAATTCACGAATGACCGTGTATTCATCTTTCTGTTGCAATACCGCACCAATCCCGATCAAGGACAAACGCATCGAAATATTGAAATTTTCCGCCGCACGTGGGCCAAAATAATTGGTATGCGGGTCAATCGAGGTGGCATACGCGTTCAAAAAGGTTTGAAACACATCTTCCTGATTCAATTTATACAAGCGACTGGATTGATTTTCATAACGCTTGTCCAGCGTGGTACGGATCGCTTTTTCTTCTTTATTAGCCAGCTTCAAACGCAGCCAATCGTTTTTAACCCGCTTGCGCCACAAATCGCGCACTTCATCTTCGGACTTGGGCCAGGTCGCTTTTTCTCGCCCATATTGATACACTTCATTACTGGTAAATTCAAATTTTCCTTTGAGCAACTCACGCGCATAGTTAAAACGCTCGGTCATGCGCTGTTGGTATAAATTGAACATGGCAAAGGGAATCGATAAATCGCCTTCCAGAATCGCATCATCAAGCTTGGTTTGGGCGCTGCTGAATTGATCGATATCGGCCTGGGTAAATAACACTTTTTCAGAATCGAGCGACTTCAGGTAGTTGTTGAAAATCTTGATCGACATCGCGTCGTCCAAGGGCAGGGTCCGGTAATGATAGCGGGTTAAAAACTCGGCACTCTTGGCCGCCGCCTTCGCTTGCTCCGGTAAAGGTTTGAGCTGCGGCAAAGCTTTGCCGGATACAGCGTGCACATTGAGTGACGCCGCCAATAATAGCCACAGCAACTGTTTTTTCATTTCAAAACTCCAAATTGAGATATCATAATAACCATTTCCCTTGCGTTGCGTATTTTCTTATTAGCCAACTCAACACCAATTCACCTATTAAAGCACTTTTTCAGGCTTGGTGCTGCAACAGCGTATGATTTGCCGAATTTCAATTAGTTCACGCTACTTGCGTTTGGATACAAAATAAAAAATTCCTTGAGCAATGCTTCTTGCTTTGTTTGCGCCGCCGCCAAATGACGTTCCTTGACGTGGCCGTAACCCCGGATATCTTCCGGGATGCTGGCCAAAGCCACGGCCTGGGCCAGATTATCGGCATGCAATTTGGGCAAAATTTGCTCAATTAATTCACGGTACGCTTCAATTAAGCGGCGCTCCATTTTACGTTCTTCGGTATAGCCAAAAATATCCAGCGCGCTGCCGCGCAAGCCTTTGAACTTGCTTAACACCGTAAAAGCGATTTTCATCCACGAACCAAACTCGCGCTTGATCAAATGGCCTTTGGCATCGCGTTTGGCCAATAGCGGCGGGGCCAAATGGTATTTCAGCTTGTAGTCGCCCTCAAACATGGCGGCCACTTTTTGTGCGAATACGCCATTCGAATGCAAGCGCGCCACTTCGTATTCATCTTTATACGCCATCAATTTATAGTAGTAGCGCGCCACGGCTTCGGAGAGACGCAAGGTTTTGCCGCCGAGTTGGCTTTCTGCCTTGCGCACTTGTTCCACCAAATCCAGATACTGGCGGGCCCAGGCTGCGTTTTGGTAATCGGTCAGCAAAGCAACCCGCTGTTGGATGACCTCATCAAGCGAAGGCGCGCGCTTGAGCTCGATCACCTGGGTGGGCGTGGTGTGCGTGCCAGGCGTGGTGAGCTTGACTAATGCCGCGAAGTCGTGCGCACCGGCGCGCCCCCAGGCGAAGGATTGTTGGTTGAAATCGATAGAGACGCCGTTCAACTCAATGGCGCGCAAAATCGCCGCTTCGCTCAAAGGCACGTGGCCTTTTTGCCAGGCGTAACCGAGCATAAACATATTGGTGGCGATACTGTCACCCATGAGCGCGCTGGCCACCGTGCCCGCATCAATCAAATCGACCCGCCCGGCACCGCAGGCGGTTTGAATATGTTGCTGCGCCGCCGTGCCGGGAAATTGCCAGTTGGGATTGCGTACAAACGCCGCCGTGGGTGCGGCGGTGGTATTGATGGCGGCATACGTGCGCCCTGCGCCCATGAGCGAGAGTGCGTCGTGCTGGGCCGAGACCACCAAATCACAACCGATCACCAAATCCGCGCCGCCCTTGCCGACCCGGGTGGAATACAATTGCTCCTGGCGCGCGGCGATGCGCACGTGTGAGGTAACCGGACCACCTTTTTGCGCCAAGCCACTCATATCCAGCACAGAGCAACCCTTGCCTTCAATATGCGCGGCCACCGCCAAAATTTGCCCTACCGTGACCACGCCAGTGCCACCAATCCCGGTGACGACGATGCCAAACGGTTGTTCCAGTAGCGGCAACACCGGTTCTGGCAAGGTCGGCACGATGTTACCACCATCCAAACTCACTTTTTTGGGCTTTTTCAGGCTACCGCCTTCGACCGTAACAAAGCTCGGACAAAAGCCATTGACGCACGAAAAATCCTTGTTGCAGGAAGATTGATTGATTTGGCGTTTGCGTCCCAGTTCGGTTTCCAACGGTTCCACCGACAGACAGTTGGAAGTCACGCCGCAATCGCCGCAGCCTTCGCACACGGCTTCGTTAATCACCACCCGTTTGGCGGGATCGGGGTACTCGCCCTTTTTGCGGCGGCGGCGTTTTTCCGAAGCGCAGGTTTGATCATAAATCATGGCCGAAACGCCTGGCATATCGCGCATTTCGCGCTGCACCGCTTCCAGTTCACTGCGATGGCGCACCGTGACGCCAGGTGCCCAGGCGTAATCATCCGGGTATTTTTCTGGCTCGTCGGTGACCACAATAATCGGCGACACCCCTTCAGCGGCCAATTGGCGCGACAGGATTGCGGGGGTCAGCGGGCCATCCACCACTTGGCCACCGGTCATGGCGACCGCATCGTTGTATAACAGTTTATAGGTGATATTGACCTTGGCCGAAACGGCAGCGCGAATGGCCAAAATGCCGGAATGAAAATAAGTGCCGTCACCCAAATTGGCAAACACGTGTTTTTCGTTGGTAAATGGCGCATGCCCGACCCAGGTAACGCCTTCGCCGCCCATATGGCAAAAGGTGGAAGTTTCGCGATCCATCCACAGCACCATGTAGTGGCAACCAATACCCGCCAGCGCGCGGCTACCTTGCGGCAGATTGGTGGAGGTATTGTGCGGGCAGCCGGAGCAAAAATGCGGCACCCGATCCTGATTGGGGTTGGGTTTGGAGGAAATTTTTTTTAACAAGGCTTCTTTGGCTTCGAGGAAGGTGACGCGCTCGTGGATTTTTTGCTCCACCGGGTGCCCCTCAAAATAACAGTGGATGCGAGTGGCAATGGCGCGCGCGATTTGGGCCGGGTTGAGTTCATAGGTGGCGGGCAAGAGCCAATCACCATGGCCTTTGCGGTGGGTTTTACTCGATTCATTACTCCATTCGCCGGTATCGTCAAACTTGCCGACCACGCGGGGCCGTTCGTGGTCTTTCAGGTTATAGAGTTGTTCTTTGAGCGCATATTCCAGAATCTGGCGCTTTTCTTCGATGACGATAATTTCATCCAGACCACGCGCAAAATCATCGACGCCATCCGCATCAAGCGGCCAGATCAGGCCGACTTTATACAGCCGGATGCCCATTTCATGCGCCACCGCTTCATCAATGCCCAAATCATCCAGCGCCTGGCGCGTATCCAGATACGCTTTGCCAGCGGTGATAATGCCGATGCGCGCCTTGGGGCTATCCCAAATGATGCGGTTCAATTTATTGGCGCGGGCATACGCCAATGCGGCATACCACTTGCCGCTATTCATACGCACTTCTTGCTCCAGCTTGTCGTCGGGCAAGCGGATATTCAAGCCGCCGGGCGGCATTTCAAAGTCGCCCGGCAGGGTGATGGGCACGCGATCCGGGTCCAGTTCCACCACCGCGCCCGATTCGACGATATCGGTCACGCATTTCATCGAAACCCATAAACCGGTATAGCGGCTCATGGCCCAGCCGTGTAAGCCGTAATCGAGATATTCCTGCACCGAAGCCGGATACAGCATGGGGATGCCCATCGCCATCATCATATGTTCGCTCTGATGCGCCACGGTGGATGATTTGGCGGCGTGATCGTCGCCCGCCAGAACCAACACCCCGCCATATTTGGCCGAGCCTGCCATATTGCCGTGTTTTAGCACGTCGCCACTTCTGTCCACACCCGGCCCTTTGCCGTACCACATGGCAAACACGCCGTCGTATTTGGCACCGGGGAACAAATCGGTCTGTTGCGTACCCCAGACAGCGGTGGCGGCCAGGTCTTCATTAATGCCGGGGTGAAAGGTAACCTGATGTGCTTCGAGGTGTTTTTTGGCCTTCTGGGCCGTCATATCCACCGCACCCAAGGGTGAACCGCGATAACCGGTGATATAGCCGGCGGTATTCAAACCGGCTTTTACGTCGCGCTGGCGTTGTAACATGGGCAGACGGATCAGGGCTTGCGTACCCGTGATGAAGGCACGGCCCTGTTCCAGCGTGTATTTGTCATCTAAAGAAACATCGCCCTGGGGCAATAGTTGCCCAGGGGGGGAGCGGTGCATTCATGGAAATCTTTCGGGTTGGGTACGGTGTTTGGTATTAAGCGTGCGGCAAGGTTTGCTTATTGTACCGTTTTGTGGAGGCTGTTCTGGGTTTCCCGGTCAAAAGACCGATATTGAAGCATCAAGCGCAGCGCTGGCAGACATCTCCATGCGGTTCTGGTTCGGCACGCTAATTGGAAAATTTAAAACACCCTGTTTTCATGTTACGATACCCGGCAATATCGGCCATCACAAAACACCATGAAAATCCAATTCACCCATATTGGTGCCATTAAAAGAATGGACTTTGAGCTAAAACCCGGCCTGACCGTGTTTTGCGGCCCCAATAACACGGGCAAAACCTGGGCTGCGTATGCCATTTTTAGCATCCTGACCAATCTCAAAAATACCACATTAAACTGGATTTCGGAAAACGATGTTCGCCGCCTTGAGGCCGATGGCATGATCGAAATTGATTTTACAGCGCTAACCCACTCACAGCCCTTTCTTGATCAGGTGTCCGGCATTCTCAGTAATCAGCTTGCCAGCGATTTCGATGCGCCCAAGACGCTGTTTTCTGAAGACTGCATCCGGGTCAGCGACTTGTACCATGGCATTAAAGAAGATGATGTGGGCAGCAGCACCTGGACCATGGGTAGTTATGTTTTTAAGGCTGCACTTTCAGGTGCGGGTTCAGCCAAAAAACTCAGCATTTCATTGATCAGGCAAGATACCGACCACACTGGCCCTAAAATCAGCCCATTCTTCCTGGTTGAAACCTTCAACCAACTTATTTCAGAAATGATTGCTGGCATTCACATCAACCGGCCCTGGGTGTTGACCGCAGAAAGATCCGCCATCAGCCTGTTCAGTAAAGAACTTTCTGCATCCCGAAGCGGTTTTACGATTAACCCAATTTCACATAATTCGATGAAACCTGGAATCGGTGCCAAAGCGGCGCGGCAACCATGGCAGCCAGAGGATACCCCCGACTTGAAGCCTGTCATTCGCTATCCTCTGCCAATACGCATCAGTTTAGGCATCGCTGAGAATTTGGCCGATATTTCGAAAAATTCTGATCCACAATCGAAATATGGCGGCTACGCCCGTGCGCTTGAACAGGAAATGCTGGGCGGCCAAATCGAAGTGGGGGAATATGGCGAAATAGCCTATATGCCATCATCCGACACCACATCAAACAAGCTACGCATTCACCTTAGCGCATCCATGATCAAGTCGCTGGCCAGCCTGGTCATTTATTTGCGCTACCAGGCACATCGGAGCGACCTCTTGATTATCGACGAACCAGAACTCAACCTGCATCCGGTCAACCAAAGAAAAATCGCCCGCTTCCTGTGCAAGCTGGTAAATGCCGATATTGATGTCATCATCAGTACGCATTCTGATTACATTATCCGGGAAATTAACAATGCCATCATCCTTAAAAACCCCAGGCTGGAACAAGTCAGGACACGTTATGGCTACGTCCCACGCCATTTGCTGGCAGATGATCTGGTAACGGTGGTGATGTTTGATGCCAGTGGCGAGCCGAAGCGTGAAGCGGTGACCGAACTTGGCTTTGCGGTGGAGTCAATTGACGAAGAAATCAATTTACTCAATCAAATTTCCAATGACATCCTGTGGGAACTTGAGCAAGGCGAAGGAGAGTGAGAAATGATCCCGCAGTTGGAATTATTGATCAACCCAAACTACCGCATTTACCCCCGGCAAGACGGGCAATACCTGATTCTTGAAGAAAGTGAAAATGAGGATAAAGAAAACACACTCAAATCGGCCAAAGTAAACATTGACTCGATCAAATCGTTTGCTGTTTATAAATTTGATCAAACCATCAGCATCAAAGGCAAGCAGATTAAAGACAAGCAAGAAGAAACCTTCGAACTGGAAACTTACGCGCCATTTTTAACAGCGAAGAAGGGTGCGCGTGCGATGTGTGACTTCATTCTTTTTTACAACTGTCACGAGCAGCCCGAAAAAATTCACGCCTGGGTGCTCAACTTAAAAAGTACCAAACTGAGCAATTCCGCCAGCCAAATGCATGCAGGCCTCAGATTAACGACTTTTCTTGTCAACAAACTGGAAGATATCGAGAAAGCCCATGACGCCAAGCGAAAACTCGGCTTGGGTCAGGTGAATTTCATCCTTTTTTCACTGTTCCGACCTGAGACACCAGGCACCAATCCTGTTAGAGCAAAAGCGGCAGGTCAATCGGCACCCGTGGCAGGGACTCATCCGGCATATCCTTGTCACTATCAAACAAAGCAAGCACCCCGGGTTTGGCCGATTGGTGACACTTAAAACCAGCGCAGCCGTTTTTTTTAAAGCGATCATCACTTCGTAGCTTGGTAGCACCTGCTCCAGATCAAGAAGCCATGACACGTGCGCTTGGCTCACTCAGGATGTAGGCGGGATGCGCCGAAACGTCACTTCCAGCGCAAAGATTTTGGCGATTTGGTTGAGTGATTTCACATTGGGATTACCCGTGCCGCTCTCAATTTCTTTAATCACGCGCAAGCTTACCTCACGGTGTCCGGCAAATTCAGCCTGGGTCAGGCCGGAAATGGCGCGCATCTTTTTTACCGCCTGCTGTAGCGACAATTTGCCAGCCTCAATGTCTTGATAAAACTGCACCCGTTCGGTCATGAGCAATTCTTTGGCAAGCGGTTTTTTTCGTTTATCTATGTTGTTGTTCCTGTTGCTCGCGTTCGGTTTCGTTGTGTTCTTCCTTGGGGGCGGGTGCGGGTGCGACTTGCTTGCGCCAGTCCACGGCGCAGGCTTTCATCGCCGACGATCCGGTTCGTTCCTCATATCTGTGGTGCAACCGCATCACCACGGAAACCTGCAATATGAGCGTAACGGCGTTGCCCGCACGGCGATCTTGTGTACCTTGCTTTTTGGCGCACCCATTTGGTGATCTCCCCATTTCGTGAAAAACCCGCTAAAACGTCAATTTTGCATCAAATTCTATGGGGAAAACGAGAAAAATGAAGACATTCTTATGGACTGCCAATTTCAACTGAGGAATCTAGG
>JBKJLF010000268.1:0-6670 GCA_046597185.1 Burkholderiaceae bacterium
GTAATCCAACCCAGGATGGTCGCTCCATTGATCATGCCAGCAAGTACACCACCAGCCTGGATGTGCATCTCACTTCCGGCGTGTTTAACAAGGCGTTTTGTAACTTGGCCAAAACAAGCGGTTGGGATACCAAAAAAGCGTTCCAGGCCATGGCGCATGCCAATGACATTTACTGGACAGCCACCAGCACTTTTAACGCTGGCGCATGCGGTGTGGAAAAAGCGGCAGCCGATTTGGGCTATTCTGTTGCGAATGTGACTGCGGCATTTAGTTCGGTCGGCGTGAGCTGCGCTCCCCTACCACCGCCACCTACCAAAGTGTTGACCAGCGGCGTTTCAACCAGTGTGACGCTGCCATTGGCCGGCCAACAGATGTACTCGATCGTGGTGCCAAGTGGCAAAACCAGCCTCACCTTCAAACTCTCCGGCGGCACGGGCAATGGTGATTTGTATGCACGTATCACCACCGCACCAACCACCACGTCGTACACCAAAAAAGCAGCCAACCTTTTTGGTACTAACGCAGAAACCATTACCTATTCCAGCCCGGTAGCCGGCACCTACTATTTATTGGTGAATGCAACCAAAGCCGTGAGCGGTGCAACACTGGTCGCAACAGTTCAGTAATTAAATAAATCATGCCTTGAAAAACCCTCCTGCCGCAAAGTCAGGAGGGTTTTTTTTGAGCTTGGAGGAGACAAACATGTTCGCAAAAAAATTATTGCCGCTATGTGTGGCAGGTGCCTTGGTGGGTGCCTTAATGAGTACCCTGGCTTTCGCAGCCGAAACCGCTGTCGCGGGGAATAAAGTATGGATTACGATTGGTGATGAAGGTTACGCGCAATTGCAAAAGATGCTGCCGGGTAGGCGCGCCGCACAAAGCTCGGTACGCAGCAATGGCAATAAAAAGCGGGTTTAGCCACGCAGGAAAAAATTCATCTGGTTCAAGTTGAAGAGAGCCAATTATTGAATTTGTCTGCCAGATTGCATAGTGAATTACACCGTTGCGGCGGCTTTGCATTTCACCCAAATAAAGCCGATGGCCAACTGGCTTTGGCGGGTACGCCCGTAAATACGCTGGCAGCAATTCGCCCCAACTATGTGCTGGACAACCAGACTGCCGTGAATGCCATGCTGCCGACTATGCAAGCGAGCAATATTGCGCAAACCATTACGGATTTATCGACCGGTTTTGTGAATCGTTACTTGACTTACACGGCGCAGTAAGTTGCAGGGTGTTGCCAGCTTGTGTTGTAAAAAGCATGCTTACGTTATAGTTTGTTCGGCTTAAGCGGCAGAAAAAGGGCGGAAATTCCGCCCTTTTTCAAGGCGCAATCAATGCGGGTTTCAGCAAATCCAAAAACGCCGCCAACACGGGCGAACCATGCTCACTACGCCAGGCCAAACCGGTTTCCAGCACCGGGCTGGCACCCGCCAAGGGCAAGTATTCCACCCCAAGCCGCTGCAAATTCGCGACCGATTCTGGCACCAGCGCAATGCCCATTTGCGCCGCCACCAAATTCACAATGGTATGCATTTGAATCGCTTCCTGCACAATATACGGCGTAATCCCGGCTGCGGCAAAGCAGGTGAGAATATTGTCGTACAGGGCCGGGGCCAGATGGCGTGGGAAAATGATCAGGCGTTGCTCGCGCAAGCGGGTCAGCGATACCGGGCGCTCAGCGTATTGCGCGGCCAGGGCGCTGGGCAGGGCCAGCAGTAGCGGCTCGCGTATCAGTGGCAGGTAAGTCAATTCTTGTAACACCGTTTCAGGCAAGGGCGGGATGATAAAGCCAGCGTCGATTTGCCCCAGGCGCAACTGTTCAAATTGCCAATCGCTGGTGGCTTCGCGCAGGGTGATTTGCACTTGCGGGTATTGGGCGCGAAAGCGTACCAACAAATTGGGCAGCAAGCCGGTGCCCGCCGTGCTGACAAAGGCCAGGCTCAAACTCCCCACCGCGCCATTGGCCGCTTGCGCCACCAGTTGCGGTAAGGATTGCGCATGCGCCAGCAAGCGGCGCGCCTCCGGCAACAGCGCGCTGCCCGCCGCCGTGAGGTGTACGCTGCGCTTGGTGCGAATAAACAACGCATGCCCCAATTGAGCTTCCAGATTTAAAATGCTCTGCGACAACGGCGGTTGCGACATATGCAGGCGCGTGGCGGCGCGGCCAAAGTGTAATTCTTCCGCTACCGCCACAAAATGGCGAAATTGACGCAGTTCGGCAGACATGAGCTTCCTTGAGGGTTAATGAAACGCAATTAAGATGAAAGTCATCTTAATACGACGCAAAAAACGTATTTTACATCTTTCTGAGAACAAGGTAAGCTTCATCTCATTCGAACAAAGGAGTTTTTATGACCGATCAAGCCAAATTCAATCGCCGCTCCAAAACCATCACGCAAGGGGTGGCGCGCAGCCCGAACCGTTCCATGTATTACGCCATGGGTTATCAAAAGGAAGATTTCGACAAACCCATGATCGGCGTCGCCAATGGCCATTCCACCATCACGCCGTGTAATTCCGGCTTGCAAAAGCTGGCCGATATTGCGGTTGCCACGCTGAAAGAAGTGGGTAGCAATCCCCAGGTATTTGGTACGCCCACCATTTCGGACGGTATGTCGATGGGCACCGAAGGCATGAAATATTCGCTGATCTCGCGCGAGGTGATTGCCGATTGCATTGAAACCGTGGTCAATGGCCAGTGGTTGGATGGCTGTGTGGTGATCGGCGGTTGCGACAAAAACATGCCCGGCGGCATGATCGGTTTGGCGCGCACCAATGTGCCCGGCATTTATGTGTATGGCGGCACCATCAAGCCCGGCCACTGGAAGGGTAAGGACTTGACCATTGTTTCGGCCTTTGAAGCGGTGGGCGAATTTACCGCCGGGCGTATGAGTCAGGAAGACTTTGACGGGGTCGAACGCAATGCCTGCCCCTCATCCGGTTCCTGCGGCGGCATGTATACCGCCAATACCATGTCGTCCTCATTTGAAGCGCTGGGTATGTCGCTGCTGTATTCGTCCACCATGGCCAACCCGGATGATGAAAAAACCGGTTCGGCGGCGCAATCGGCGCGGGTGTTGGTGGAAGCGGTCAAGCGCGACTTGAAGCCGCGTGACATTATTACCCGTCAATCGATTGAAAACGCAGTAGCCCTGATTATGGCCACGGGCGGCTCGACCAATGCGGTGTTGCATTACCTGGCCATTGCGCACGCAGCCGAAGTGGAATGGAATTTGGATGACTTTGAACGGGTGCGCCGCAAGGTGCCGGTGCTGTGTAATTTGAAACCGTCCGGCCAATACGTGGCGACCGATTTGCACCGCGCCGGCGGTATTCCGCAAGTATTGAAATTATTATTGAACGCGGGCTTATTGTTTGGCGATTGCATCACCATTACCGGCCGCACCTTGGCGCAAGAACTGGAAGGCGTGCCGGATCAACCAGCTAGTGGGCAAGATGTGATTATGCCGATGGATAAAGCGCTGTACAAAGAAGGCCATTTGGCAATTTTGAAGGGCAATCTTTCCAACGAAGGCTGCGTGGCAAAAATCACTGGCCTGAAATTACCGGTCATGACCGGCCCGGCGCGCGTGTTTGATGATGAATACAGCGCCATGGATGCAATTTTGGCGGATAAAATCAAGGCGGGCGATGTGTTGGTGATGCGCTACCTCGGCCCCAAAGGCGCACCCGGCATGCCGGAAATGCTGGCACCCACTTCTGCTCTAGTGGGTAAAGGTTTGGGCGAATCGGTGGGCTTGATTACTGATGGCCGTTTCTCTGGAGGCACCTGGGGCATGGTGGTAGGCCATGTCTCGCCGGAAGCCTTTGCGGGTGGCACGATTGCGCTGGTGCAGGAGGGCGACTCCATTACCATTGATGCGCATAAATTGCTGCTGCAATTGAATGTGCCGGATGAAGAATTGGCGGCCCGGCGCGCCAAGTGGCAGGCACCTGCGCCGCGTTATACCCGGGGCGTGCTGGCCAAGTTTGCGGCACTGACCTCCAGTGCCAGTAAGGGGGCGGTGACGATTTAAGGTGGTTTATAGCATGCCAAGGCGCGGTGTTTGCCTCGCTTTGGCATGGGATGAAATTTATATTTTTTAAAGTTATTGGTATAAATTTTTACAATGAATGATCGATAAGCAGCTTAAATACAGGGTGGGAGGGTGTCACCGTTGAACGGCTGCTATACTCTGTGTCCTGGTAAATTTGTTCTGCCACCGCAGATTGGTGGAGCGCATTGCCAAGTGAAACCTTTAATTGGGTTGCTTTACTCAGTTTCCAGGTGCTAAATAAATCCACAGTGCGCGTGACGCCACTATAACTACTGAGTGATTCCGAGATTTTTACCCTGCCACCATTTTGGAAATTGAAATTAATGCCCATCGTGTGCGCTTGTGTGCGTTGATAATCAATGCCAAAATTTGCCGTGACAGGGGTCTGATCGGCTAATCGGTTATCCGGGCCGGAAACGCTTTCCAGACGCGACCAATTTCGTGCTGCATTCAAGCTAAATTCAATTGCGGGCGCATCTTTTAAAAATCTGCCAAGGGGTAATTTTGCGTCCACTTCTATGCCATAAACACGCGCCATGCCCTGATTTGCGCGGGTATTAATCCAGGCACCATTATTAAAAAATAACTTATCGACCATCACGTTCTTGATGTGCCGTACAAATCCGGAGAAGTTGACTGTGCCGCCGCCTGTTAAATTATGGTCATAGCCAAGGTCAATGCCCGTAGCCAGTTCGGGTAATAGGCCGGGATTGCCTTGGTAGTCCGGGTTACTGGGGCTATTATTATTGTTGACAACTTGCCGATGGGGGGCAAGGTCTCTTGGGCCAGGTGCCTTGTATGTGCGCGACAGTGCCAAACGCACCTGGTCTTTTTCGGTGCCAGGCACAGTCCATAATGCCTGTAATACCGGGCTAAAGACGCTGGAATTTTTAACCGTATCAATAGCTGAATTTCCGCTCAGTGAAGTGCGTATTCCCTCCCAGCGTAGGCCAAGGGAAAGCTGTAATGACTTGGCGATATCCCATTCATCCTGCGCATACAGGGCAAAGCGCTTAATTTCCGCCAGAAAGTCTTCACGAGGCAGCGCGGTGCTGATGCCTGAAATAGCCTGATCGGTTTGCTGCCGGTGCTCGGTACTGTGGACTAATCCACCGTCCCAGCCAAATGCTAAATTATGCTGATCATTGAGGTGCCACAACAGTTTACCCGTACTGATCAAATTTTTGTCGATAGTGTCATAGATCACATTGCGGATAAAGGGCCGATTGCTTTGTGTCGTATAACCGTAAAAAAACTGATCCCTGTTTCTATCGTTGTAGTTGACGCCGATCTTTGCATCCAACTTCGTGTCTGGATTGAAGCGATGCGCCCAGCTCAAATCACTTTTAAAACCTGATATTTTGACGCGCACTATTGTGTTGTTAATGGGGTAATCGGCCGGTTGCCCTTGCAAGGTATTCTCTGCGATATTGCCAGATAAGTTAATATAATTTTGTAATAGTAAGCTTTGCGATGTAACTTGATCCCCGTTGGCCAAGGTCCAATTTAACCTTGGTGCCAAGTTTAGGCGGGTTGAGTCATGGGCGAAATGTTCGTGATATTGGCGTAGGGTGACCGCGCCATTTGCATCGCGTAGCGTTTCTGTCGTAATCGGGTCGCCCTCGCTATGCCCGCGATTGACATTGCCATTGAGCGAATAAGAAAAGCCACTGGATTTATCAGCCAGGTCAATCGATAAATTGGGCCTGATATGGCCTGCACTGTGTGTTAAGCCCAATTTAATTTGTTTGCGACTCTTTGAGACGATTTTTCGTAACACAATATTGATACTCCCGGCAATTGCTTGCGCACTGGTCTCTGCGCTACTGGAACGTAATATCTCGATTCGCTCAATGGATTCGGGTGCCAGGCTATCCAGGCTAAAACTCGGTGAAACCGGATCACCATTGATTGTAATTTGCGTGTAGCCATTGCCTAAGCCACGTAGGCGTACTTCAGTACCGACAACCGAAATACTGGGCTGGCGTTTTAACACATCCGTTATAGAGGTATCGCCATATTTGACGATCTCGTCGCGATTAATCGTAATCTTTCCCGCAGTGTCATCCTGTTTTTTAACCACACCGCGAGAGGTTAAAACCTCAACGGTTTGAGGCGGCGATTCGTTTTTCTGTTCCTGTGCTGTCGCAATGGGCAACGAAATAACCGGGTAGGAAATCAAGATCAGTTTTTTCAAAAAGCTGCGGGGAAAGCTTTTCTTGGGGGGGCGTGAGCTAATTGCCATTAAAATCTCCATCAATTATTGGGGTTGGTTTTTTTAACTAATTATGTTATTAAAATATTAAATTTTAGTAAATGCATTGATGAAATTGCCACCAGCATTGTGTGCTGTTGCACATATTTTCGGGTAATTTGATTTAAATAAGGGTAATTCATCTGCATGGATTACTGCCGGCTGAAGATGTGCTGGCATGCCATGTTCAACTATGGCGTCTTCATCGACAAAGACAAGAAATGCGTCCGCTGAAGCGTGGGTCAGGATTGGAATCCAGCCTACGGCTAAGGATAGCGTAGCAACTTTCGCATCACTGTGGCGTTGCAAAAAAATTTCAATCAGTGTATTTCGTGCTGTTGAGCCATCGGGGAAC
>JBKJLF010000495.1:0-2615 GCA_046597185.1 Burkholderiaceae bacterium
TGGTAGATTACATTCTGCCCACGTTGGTGCAGCCGTTCTAGCGCAAAAGGTGGACGGGCGCAGTAGCGTAGCAAGCGCTCTAGGCCTGCGCGATCTTGTGCCGCGATGCACACACCGGCATCAACAGAAAAACCACCACCGTGCTGGCTATTGAGCATGGCTTTGGCGTCTTCTGGCTCGATTAACTTAGTTGCAACAACCTTGCGCCACAAAGGTACGCAATACGCTGGCGCGCTGTTTGTCATGGGTATTTAAGCTAGAGCCAAACCGATGAATGAAGGCGACCGCACCTAGCCGAATAGCAGCAGCATCCACCTGCGCGGCACTGGGGCAGTGTTGATGTAAATGGCTTTGCACCACTCGCAGAAAAATACGCAACACGGCATTGAGCACCGCGCTATCTCTTTGCAAAAAATACCGTAGCCGTTTGGGCACCGAGAGCACCCATTGGCACACTGGTAATTGGGGGAATACGTGATCAACCAAATGCGCAGCCGTTTCGGCCATACGACGGCTATTGCATGAAGGGCAGACACCAGCTCGGCTGCGCCAAACCGGTGCACATTGTGACGCCTTCGGCCACGGTGCGGCGGATCGTCAACATGACGGCGCTGTGCGTGGTTGATGCGGTGGGGGAGTGCTAGTATGGCCGCGCCATCTGCCGATCATGCCGATCATGCCGATCACGCCTATCACGCCCACGTCTATTTTGCATTAGAAGACATGGCCAGCGCCGAGAAATTGCGTCAGCTTTTGATGGACGCCATGCCGCAGCCGAGCGTGGTACATAAACTGTTTGCGCGCCAAGTCGGCCCGCATCCGTTACCGGTGTTTGAAATTGATTATCCGGCAGCGATAGCGGAGCAGGTGCGCGCATTGCTGGAGCAGCATCGTGGTGCGCATTCGGTATTGATCCATCCGGTGACAGACGACGATCTGGCGGCGCACACCAGCGGCGCGCTGTGGTTGGGGCAGCAGTTGGACTTGTATTTGGATCGGTTGTAGGGGGAGAAATTTTTAGAATGGTATCGGCGTATGCTGTATGCAAATAGCATATGCGACGGCTATTTTCATTTTTATGGGCATAGTCTAAGGAAATATAAGGTTAAAATACAGTGACTTAGCAAATATTTGTGCTAACATATGCTATATGCATACAGCATACAGACGACGGTACAAGATGAAAACCATAAAACTCACTCTCAAAACAAGCAAGGCGCTTGGTGGCAATCCGCAATGGTCATTAAAGCCCCAAGACTTGGCGATGGCGCTTAAGCTGGTCGCATTGCGTGGGGAGAGGCTGTCCTACCGGGAGTTGGGTGGGCGGATGCGCCTTTCCCAATTTGAAGCCCATGCCGCGACCCAGCGGCTGTTGCAGGCTCGCTTGGCAACCGAGATCGACGGTGAGATTCGGCCTGTTTTGTCCGCGTTATACCCATTTATGTTGCATGGCGCGCCTTACGTTTTTCCTGCGGTGCGTGGTGAATTGACCATTGGTTTCCCGACTGCGCATGGCGCAAGCCCGTTGCGCGAGCGAGTTTTGTTTGCCGATCAAAACCCACCCGTGTGGCCGCATCCAGAAGGCACACACCGTGGCGTCACCTGACCTGCGCGAGTCATTGGTGTTTGTGGGTGGTTGCGCCACTGGCTTGTTGGTAACTTCAGTGCGAGCGCAACCGATTCGGATGACCGATGATGTCGATTTGGTTGCCAATGTGGCGTCGCGGCGGGAATATCATGAATTGGAGCAGCGCTTTACTGCGCTGGGGTTTGTGCATGACCTGAGTGCCGAGGCACCGATTTGCCGCTGGAAATGTGAAGGCATCACTGTCGATCTGATGCCAACCTTGCAGGAAATTTTGGGTTTAATAACCGATGGTATCCGCTGACGGTGGAAATGGCGGAAACGGTGGAATTGTCCGCCGGGCTAACGATTCTGTTGATCACCGCGCCGCTGTTTTTGGCGACCAAAATTGAAGCCTTCAAGGGGCGCGGGCAGGGCGACTACCTGATGAGCCATGATCTGGAAGACATTATCACCGTGGTGGACGGGCGGGCTTCTTTGTTGGATGAAGTCCAGGTTTGTGATGCTGAATTGAAAGCCTATTTGGCGGCTGAATTTTCTGCATTGGTCGGCAATAATCGATTTTTAGAAGCTTTGCCGGGGCATCTGCCGGGTGATAGGGCAAGCCAGCAACGGCTGGGTGCGCTGATGGTGAAGCTGCGTAGCTTGGCTAGTTTGGTTTGATGGCGGTGGGTTGGCGGCTATTTTACAACTAAATGGCGTGAGTTGGTCGATAAATGTTCCTTTTTGGAATACACTGATTTGGCTGTGTAAATTGATACTTTTCATCAATCCTTATTTGGCAGCAACTTAGCTGCGTACCCAATATGACGAATAATGTTGCTAAAAATCAGCGTGCGGATGTGTTGATTGTTACTGTGACTAAGCATCCTTAGCCATAAAAATCTGTCGCTGGATACTGGTATAAATCATAACTGTTCAGCCGCTGGCAGGCTGCATTGGCGTCCCCTGAAACACGCTTAGCAATGCATCAAAGACATCATGCCCTTGTTTGTACATCGTATCGAGGTAAGAGCGGATGGTGAAGTAA
>JBKJLF010000592.1:0-12966 GCA_046597185.1 Burkholderiaceae bacterium
GTGCGCAGTTAAAGAACACGCCCTTGGGGCTGATTTCATTTAACTGCGCACCATTGGGCAGGAAGTTTTCCTGATTGATGAATGCTTTTAAACGATCCAGAAAACCGATTTGTGCCGGGTCGGTAATGCCTTTGCTGGCTGCATCCAATTGTTCGTAATGTAAATCGCGTAACCAAGTCAGGGTTTCGCTGAAGGCGACATCTTCACCAAAGAGCGACAGGTGGCGTGCTAAAAGCGGGAGGGACTGAAATAGTTTTTCGTTTTCTTGGCTGCCGCCAGTAAAACGGCGGTAGGGGCCAAAAGATGAAGAAAATACGCTTTTGTCAGAAGTGATTCCGCCGCCCGAGTATGAAGGCCCCAATGGTGGGTTTGTTGAATTGGTCGACATTAAAAGGAAATTGCAGTGGCCGTCATAGAGAATCGGTTGGGGATTCAACCAACCGTCCCATTCTTTGCTGCCATTTACCCATAATCTAATGCTGAATTCTTGATCTTTGAATCTTGGCCAGGTTGAAAGATCTTCTCGTAATGCATGAGAATTTTCTAAGCCCATCAATGCCAATGCCACCGCCCGTAAAAACGTCGTCTTCCCCGATCCGTTATCCCCCAAAAACACATGCCACCCTGCCCGCGCTTCATCCGGGCCTAATTCCCATTGAAAACTCGCGAGCGATTTTACGTTTTGAATGTCAATTTTCTCTATGTGCATATCCAAGCCTTAGAATCTCTGTTTCTGCGATGGAGATGAAAGCAACGCAGGCAAGCGCAATAGTACAATCAGTGGGCAGTAAATTCAATCAAATCAAGCATAAAGGCTGCCAGCGCGCCGATTTCATTTGTTCGTCTCCCGCAACCACCCCAGCACCGCCTGATTAAACGCCTCCGGCTGATTCACCATCACCCAATGATCAGTCTCCAGCGCCAACACCCGGCTTCCCGGCTTTTGCGCCAATTGTTCCAACCACTGCCGTGAGTGGAACATAAACGGTTTTTGCGTGCCGTACACAAACAGCATCGGGCAAGTGGGTTGGAATTGTTGCAGCGTTTTAAAACCACCAAACGAGCCGCTCCATTGCATGTCGTAAGGGTAGTTCATGGCGGCGCTTTGGTATTCGGGATGCGATGGCGCTTTGAGTAATTTGATCATCAAGCGTGTCATGGCATTGCCTACGCCAGAGCGCAAGCGCCAGGCCAGCAAGAGCCAGATTTGGTAGGCAAAAATCGCCAGCTTGGAGCCGATGCCGATGGAATTGAGGTATTGTGGTGAACTGGTGTCGCCAATATCCACCCCGATAATATGCGCCACCAAATGCGGGTTTTGCATATAAAATTCATAGCCAAACAGGCAGCCCCAGTCGTGCAACATCAGCGTGACTGGTTGCGTGGGGCTAACTTGCTGCACAATGTTCTTGAATATCCGCGCCATCTCGGCTACCGAAGCGGGGCGTTCTGGCTGGCTATGGTCGAAACCGGGCAAGCTGAAGCGCACGCAGCGGTACTGGCTTTTTAAGGCCGCGACCTGCGCATCCCAAACCCGCCAAGTGTCGGGCCAGCCGTGGATCATGACGATGGTGTGTTCCCCATCGCCTTCGATATGGATATCAATCTCGTCAATGCGTAGGCTCGGCGTCATTGGTACAACCTTGTGGTTTGAAATGGAAGCGCCGATATTACACGAATTTGCGTTAACCTTGATTACTCATACCGCAAACAATCCACCGGCAACAACTTCGAAGCCCGCCGTGCCGGGTAAAAGCCAAAAAACACCCCCACCAGGCTGGAAAAACCACAGGCAACAATCACCGCATTGGTCGTAATAAACACATCAAACTGACCCGTCGAGGTCACTGCCGCCGCCGCCGCCGTGGCCAGCAAAATCCCGACGATCCCGCCCACGAGACAAATCACCACCGCTTCGGTCAAAAATTGTAGCAGCACATCACGCGGTTTGGCTCCAATTGCCATGCGGATGCCGATTTCTCTTGTGCGCTCGGTCACCGATACCAACATGATATTCATGATCCCGATCCCACCCACAATCAACGAAATCGCACCAATCAAGCCGAGCAGGGCGGCGATGCCACTACTGATCTTTTTCGCCGTTTCCGCAAACGAAGCCAGATTCTCAATGTGAAAGTCGTCCGGTTCGTCCAGCTTGATGTGGTGCCGGTCACGCATGGTTTCATTGATGTCGGCAATCGCATCCTGCAGGTTTTGCCCGGATTTGCCCTGCGCTATCACATAATGCACATTGTCAGGAAAGGCCATGCGGATCAGGTTGGCACGGGCGGCGGTAATCGGCACCAACACCATATCGGCCAAATCGCCCCCATCCACCTGCTTGCCTTCACCATACAATACACCCACCACTTGAAAGGCCACATTTTCGATGCGAATGTATTTGCCCAGCGGATCTTGTTTGTAAAAGAATTGATCCGCAACCTTGTGCCCGATCACCACCATGCGCGCCGCTGAACGGATGTCGGATTCGCTGAATCCACTGCCTTTTTCCAGCTTCCAATTGCGAATTTTAAACATCGCCGGCGTTACCGCATGCACCGTGTTGGTGGAGGTTTCATTGCCTACCGAGAGCTTGAAGCCACCCTGCAAGGCGGGCGCAGCACCCGTCAAACTGGGTAATGCGTTCAGCGCGGCAGCGTCTTGCAGTGTGAGCGAGGGGGCGGCACCTGCGCGTGCGCGCCGCTCCGAGGCACGATCCCCACCTGGCACCACAAACAACATATTCGTACCGAGTTGCTCCAGTTCTTTGCCAATAAAGCGTTGCATGCTGTCGCCCAAGGCCAATAACATCACCACCGAGGTAATACCGATGATAATGCCCAGCATGGTTAAGACGGTGCGCAAGCGGTTCGAATTCATCGAACGGAATGCTTCTACTATCACCTGTAGCAAATTCATGTTGGCTCCTGTGCGTGCATCTCGACCGAGTGTTGGGTATGTTGTTCGTGGCTTTGGGCTAACTGGTACAAGCCTTCGGCCGACGGGCCATCGTACAATACCCGGCCATCTTTCAGCCGCACCAGACGGCGGCTATAGGCGGCAATGTCGGGTTCGTGCGTGACCAATAAAATTGTAATGCCAGTTTCCTGATTGAGTTTTTGAAATGAGGTCATGATGTCGATACTGGTTTGGGTGTCCAGGTTGCCGGTCGGTTCATCGGCTAAAATTAGCGGCGGGTCGCCCACCAGCGCGCGTGCAATCGCCACCCTTTGCTGTTGTCCGCCCGAGAGTTGATTCGGGGTGCGTTTGGCAAAGTCTTTTAAACCGACCCGCTCCAGTTCCACCAAGGCTTTGGCATGCGCTTTGCTACGCGAGACGCCGGCGTAAATTAAAGGCAGCGCCACGTTTTCAGCCACACTCATGCGCTTGATCAGGTTGAAACTCTGGAATACAAAGCCGATGGTGCGATTACGTATCGTTGCCAGCTCGGCGCGCGAGAGTGAGAGCGTATCCACATTGTTCAATAAATAGGTGCCACCGGTAGCTTGATCGAGGCAACCCAGGATATTCATCAAAGTCGATTTCCCGGAACCGGATTGCCCCATTACGGCCAAAAAGTCACCGCGCGGCACGGCCAGATCGACCCCAAACAAAACCTGGGTTTCAATACTGCCCGAAAAATAGCTTTTGGTAACGTGGCGAATATCAATCAGGTTGCCTGTTGGCTTGGCCACAGGCTTATCGATGATCGGCTTCATTTGGCACTGCCTTCATTGCTGCCGATAATGGCCCGGGTAACCACTTTATCGCCCTGTTTCAAATCACCCGACAGCACTTCGGTATAGCGGAAATTGGATAAGCCAATTTTAATATCGACGGCTTTCGCCTGGTTTTTATCATCCAGTTTGTAAATTTTGAACGAGCGGGTGGTATCGTTTTTGCTGCGAAATGAGAGATCATCGCCATCGTTGGGCGGGGGAATGTTGGCCTCGGCACTCGCGCTTGCATTCGAATTTGCACTGGCACCTGAGCTGGCACTGCCTTTTTTATCCTTCAGCTTCTTGGCTTCACGTTCGATTTCTTCATCACTCAGGCGAAAGCGCAGTGCCGCCGTGGGGATGCGCAGTACGTTTTGGCGGTTGCCTACCACCAGCCGCACTTGCGCGGTCATGCCGGGTTTGAGTAGTTGATCTTTGTTTTCAACATCCAGTACTACGTTGTAGGTCACCACGTTTTGTACCACGTTGGCAGCCAGGCGGAACTGGCGCATATGGGCATCGAATTCTTTGTCCTGGTAGGCATCCACCACAAAACGCGCCAATTGACCCTCTTTAAGTGAGCCAATGTCCGCTTCCGAGACATTGGTATCGATTTGCATCTTGGTTAAGTCTTGTGCGATCTGGAATAAATTGGGGGTGGAGAAGGATGCGGCAACGGTTTGCCCAAGGTCGATGGTGCGTTTGATGATGACGCCGTCAATCGGGGCGCGGATCACGCTATTGTCAAGGTCTGCTTGGGCACGCGCCAATTGCGCTTGCGAGAGTTTGACGTTGGCTTTGGCCACATCAAGTTCGCGCCTTGCCTGATCCAGCGCCAGGCCGGAGACATAATTTTGCGCCACCAGCTTTTGATTGCGCTCAAAATTGGCTTCGGCCAAACGCATTGAGGCTTGGGCCGAGGCTAAGCCCGCTTCACTTTGGCGAATTTGTGCATTAAAAATGGTCGGATCGAGTTTGAGTAAGACTTGCCCTTTTTTGACGTGATTGTTGAAATCAGCCTTTAACTCGGCTACCGTGCCGGAAACCTGGGAGCCAACATTAATTAACGCGACCGGGTTAATGGTGCCGGTGGCGGTGACGGTTTGGGTTAAATTACCACGGTCAACCACGCTGCTGCGGTATTTGGATTCCGGGATTTTTTCGTCTTGCTTACTCTTGTTATAATAAAAGCCGCCTGCGCCAACTGCCAAGGCAAGGCCAATGGCGACAAATACGCGTGTTTTAGTAAAAATAGTCATTGTTTTGGCTTCGTGTGGGTATGTTAATCAATAGTGGTGGCAAATCTCGCCTGCGCTGGGCGGCGGTCGTTTGCTGGAAAGACAGCATCGTATCAAAAAGTTGCGCTGTTTGTGGCTTTTTGCGATGGATTGCAAAAATTAAGGTTTGATTTGCCGTTTTGTCCGTGTCAGCGTGAGTTTGAATAAGGTAAGGCGTTGTGGATGCAGTAGAATTGTTTCAGTTGTTGGATACAGGGAGACTGGGATGCAAGTTGAAAATCTTTCCATCTTGATTGCAGAATGCGAAGAAACGATGCGCTCTGCCTTGGTGGCGCAGTTGCAAAAAACCGGCTTTGGTCGCGTCTTGGCCGCGCAAGATGGGGAGCAAGCGTTAGCCTTGATGCGCACCGAGAAAGTGGACATGGTGGTGGCCGAGCTGAATATCCCCAAACTGGATGGTTTGGCCTTGCTCGAAGTGATGCGCATGGACCCGCAGTTAAAACATATTGGCTTTGTGTTAATGTCGTGCGTGCTGGATCGGCAATCGGCGCAGCAGGCGATACGACTGGGCATTGGTGACTTATTGGTGAAACCATTTTCTACCCGTAATTTGTACCAGCGCATGGTGGCGGTGTTGAAAAAAGAACATCCATCCGACCTGCTCTCCAATAAAGCCGCAGAAGAGCGAGGCACGATTTTGGTGGTGGATGATACGCCCGATAATTTACAGGTTCTGGCGAATTTATTTCGCGATCAATTCAAGGTGAAAGTCGCCAATACCGGGGTCAAGGCGCTGGAAATTTGTCAATCCGACTCCCCGCCCGATTTGGTTTTGCTGGATGTGATGATGCCCGGCATGGATGGTTTTGAAGTAGCCTCGCGTTTGCGCCAACATCATGCTTCAGCCATGATGCCGATTATTTTTGTCAGTGCCGTGGGTGAACACCAGGCGCGTGAGAAAGGTTTGGCCTTGGGCGCAGTGGATTATGTAACCAAACCGCTGGACCCTGGCATGTTGAAAATGCGGGTGCGCAATTTGATGCGCCATGTTGAGTATCGCAAACAATTGCAGGTTGATTTTGACCGTATGCGGGAAATGGCGGCCTTGCGTGCTGAACTGGACACGATATTGCGCAGTGAGATGAAAACCCCGCTCAACGCCACCATGGTGGCGCTAAAAAGCTTGCAAGCGGATGGCTCGCTTGGGGTGGCGCAACAAGGTCTGGTGCAAGTGGCCACACTGCAAACCAGGCATACGCAAGAATTAATCGATCGGGCGTTGGCATTATTGCAGCGTGGCACGTAAGGTGGCACGTAAGGTGGCACGTAAGCTGTGGGAGCGGGAGGCGCTATTTTTTTCCTTCCGCCTCCTTGCCAAGCTTGGCAAAATCCCCTGCACTAACGAAGGAAATATTGGCCGCTTTTATATAGTCGCGCAATACTGAATTGACTTGCGCCAAGTTTAGCTCCGCCACTTTTTCATCCAGTGTTTTGTCAAACAGCATGGTGCGATCAACATTCAGATAATTAGCCAGACGGGTTGCGAGCGGGCCATCTTCGGTACGATTGACTTCTTCTGATTGACGCCAGCCTTTTTTCGCTGCCGCCAGTTCCGCTTCGGTAAACCCTTCCCGCAACACTTTGCCAATTTCATCGCGCATCGCAGCTTCCACTTTGGCACTGTTTTGCGGTGCGCTAATGGCAAAGGCCAGCCATAGCGTGGCATTGTCCAGGGCGGGGACATTGAGTTGTGAGCCGACGGCATAGGATAAACCGTCTTTTTGTCGGATGCGGTCAGCCAGGCGGCTATGGAGCGTGCCGCCACCCAGGATGTAATTGGCGATCAATAAAGCCGGGTACTGGGGGTCGCTGTCTTTGAGTTGCATGGTATGGGTGGCAATTAACACGCTATTGGCTTTGTCGGGGGTTTTCAGCGTCAATTTGTTGCCCATGGATGGCTTAAATACCACGGCGGTGCGGGTATAAGGCTGTTGCGCTTTCCAATTGCCAAACAAGGTATTGACCTGGGCTTTTAGTGCCACCGGGTCAAAATCGCCCACCGCAGCAAAATTGGCGCTGTTGGCACCATAAAATGTGGCGTGGAAGGCTTTCACATCGTCCAATTTGACGGCTTGCATGGCCACCAATTGTTCAGGTAAGGTGAAGGTGTGTTTGATATGGCCCTCGGGGGTGGGGTCATTCATGCGCCGTGCCGCATTGACTGCCAGGGGTTGCGGTTCGGGAATTTCGCGCTCAATCCGGGCCGCCATTTCGCGTTGGAATTGTTGGAATTCCGTGGCGCTATATGCGGGCTTTTTCAACATATCGGCCAGCAAATCGATGCTGGCGGCCAGGTTTTCACGCACCGTGGTAATGCTTGCGCTGACGCCTTCGGCGGTGCCATTGATGTTGACCTGGGTTTTGAGTTTGTCAAACGCATCCTTGATTTCTTCGCGCGACATGCGCGCGCTGCCGTGATCGAGCAAACCCGCAGCAAAGATGCCAATCTGGGCTTTGCCCTGCAAACTGTCGGCATTGCCAAGGCGCAGTTGCAGCGTGAGGTTCACCGTAGCGCCCTTGGTTTTCTTGGGCAAGAGCACGCCTTTCAAGCCATTGGGCAAAGTAAAGCGCTGGGTGCGTTGTTCAATGCCAGCTGGCGTGGTATTGAAGGCTTCACCTTGCGCTATCACGGCATGGCCTTTGTAGTCTTTGACGAGGGCGGCAATATCGGGCGTGGCCGGGACTTCGGTGCGCTCTGCATTGTCGGTGGGAATGAAGCGGCCTATCGTGCGGTTGGTCGGTTTGAAGTATTTATGGGCTGCCGCCTGCAAATCGGCGGCACTGACTTTTTCAAGCTGGTCGCGCTGGATAAAAAATAAACGCCAGTCACCCGCTGCCATCGATTCGGTGAGCGCGATGGACAGGCCGGCCGTGTCGTTGGTCGCAAGTTCGACTTGCTTGCGGTAAGCTTGTTTGGCGCGCGCCAATTCGGCTTCGGTAATTGGTTCTGCCTTGAGGTTTTCAATCACTTTCAGGGCGACTTCCTGTGTCGTATCGAGCTTGCCATCTTTGGGGACGATGATGTTGAAAATACTGTAGCCGGGTTCCAGATTGGAGCTGCCGCCGAAATTGATTTTGGTTGCCAATTGGGTTTCGACCAGGGCTTTGTGCAAGCGGCCACTGGGTGCGTCGGTCAAAATATCGCCCAGCAGGCTAATCGCGATATCGTCAATATGGCCGCTCGGCGGCACATGGTAGCCCAGACCCAGGTATTGGGTGCCGCCGCTACGGCGTACATTCACACTGCGTTCGCCATCTTGCGCCGGTTCACTGGTATAAGTGGCTTGCAGTACGCGCGACGGACGTGGAATGCGGCCAAACAAATCATTTACCTGCTTCAATACTTTGGCTTCATCGAAGCGGCCCGCCACCATCAGCATGGCGTTGTCCGGCTGGTAGTAATTGTGATAAAAGGCACGCAGACGCGGGATATTGACTTGTTCAATGTCAGAGCGGGTACCAATGACGGCTTTGCCATAATTGTGCCAGTCAAAGGCCAGTGCCTGAATCCTTTGATTGGTGACACGGATCGGGTCACTTTCCGAGCGTTCAAATTCATTACGCACCACCGTCATTTCGCCTTTTTGGGTTTGCGGGTTCCATAAATCGTTTTGATCGATGGTGGCATTGATCATGCGATCCGCTTCCAGTTCAAGCAGTTGGCGCAAATTGCTGTCGTTGGCCGGAAAGGTGGCGTAATAATTGGTGCGGTCATACCAGGTGGTGCCGTTAAATTGAGCTCCCGTCGAATTCAACAATTCGACCGGGGTTTTGCTGCCTTTTTTCAGGCCAAAATTCACGCTGGGCTTAAATAACAGATGTTCCAGTAAATGCGCCATCCCGGTCTCGCCATAGTTTTCATGGCGTGAGCCAACCATGTAGACAATATTGGTGGTAATGGTCGGCTTGCTGGCATCGGGTAGCAGCAGCACACGTAAGCCATTGTTTAAGCGGTATTCGGTAATGCCTTCGATGCTGGTCACTTTGGTCGCTACGCTGTTGCCTGGTGCGGCTTTGGGCGTCATTTTGGCGCTGGCAGTGGTTTTGGCTGTGGCGCGGGGTGTGGCTCGATTGTGCGAGGCGCGTGCAGCCCGTAGAGGGCTGGCGTGGGCGCGGCCATGGTGCGCAACCGCCTTGTGGGCGTGCGAAGGTTTGGCGTTGGCGATATCAACCAGGCTGAGGGACAAGATGCCCGCGCTCAACATCAGTGTAGTCAGGAGTTTCATGCGTATCCTTTGAAATTCGAAGGGGAAATCGATAGTAATGGTTTTCGTGTGCCTGGATAAATTTCTTTTTTTGCTGTTGCGATGAGTCGCCAGGGTTGCTTTTAAGCTTTGATTGACGCCAATTCGGCACGCATTGCATTGATGACATCATGGTAATTGGGTTGTCCAAAAATGGCGGAACCGGCGACAAAGGTATCGGCACCCGTAGCGGCAACGGCCGCAATATTATCGACTTTGATACCGCCATCGACTTCCAGCATGATGTCACGCCCGGTTTCATCGATTAATTTGCGCACGGCGGCAATCTTTTTCAGGGTGTGGGGAATAAATGACTGTCCACCAAAACCAGGATTCACACTCATGAGCAAAATAATATCGAGTTTATCCATCACATGCTCAAGATAATGCAAGGGGGTGCCAGGGTTAAAGGCCAGCCCGGCTTTACAGCCATGGTCGCGGATTAATTGTAAGCTGCGGTCAATGTGTTCGGACGCTTCCGGGTGGAAGGTGATGATATTGGCCCCCGCTTTGGCGAAATCGGGAATGATGCGGTCAACCGGTTTGACCATTAAATGCACGTCAATCGGCGCGCTCACATGGGGGCGTATCGCCTGACAGACCAAGGGGCCGATGGTGAGATTGGGTACATAGTGGTTATCCATCACGTCAAAATGGATGATGTCGGCACCGGCTTGTATCACGTTTTTAACTTCTTCACCCAAACGGGCAAAATCGGCGGAGAGAATGCTGGGAGCGATACGGAAAGTGGTCATGGTCAAAGTAGGGTGATTAATTGAAAAGTGACAGATGGCAAGGGTTTTCGGCAATGTTTGTAGCAATAAAAAATGGCGTATTTTACCCTGCCCGGAGCCTTTATTCAAAATAAAGTCATTTATTGCGTGAAATCCGGATCAGTGCTTGCGCCCGTGGCGGTTTTGGTGTGCAATGGCGGGGTTGCTTATTTTCGAGGAATCGCATGACCATCTATAAACTTGGCATTACGGCAAAGCCACAGTATTTGGAAGACCAGTCTGACCCGGAGCAAGGGCAGTATGTTTTCGCCTACACCATCACCATTCAAAATTTGGGTACGATTGCGGTGCAAGTGATTGCGCGCCATTGGGTCATTACTGACGCCAATAATCATACTGAAGAAGTACGAGGGTTGGGTGTGGTCGGCCATCAACCCTTGTTGCAGCCGGATGAAAAGTTTGAATACAGCAGCGGCTCGGCTTTGCGTACCACGCAAGGAACAATGAAGGGGGAATATTTTTGCGTTGCCGAAGATGGACATCGGTTTGAGGCGGAAATTCCCGAATTTGTATTATCATTGCCGCGTACTTTGCATTAAATGGGTGCAGGTATCGTTTGGTGGTGTCACTCAGTGTTGCAACCTCGTGTTGTAACTCAGTGGGGTTTGATTTCCTCGTCCGCCGACAAGGGCGCTACCGGAGATGGTGCCGCAGCTTGTGGCGGAGGGATTTCGCTTGGTTTCGGTGCTTCACGCAATGGGCGTGTTGGAGGTTTCTCTCCGGCGAACATCGTCCACCAAACAATGCCGACGAGCAAGAACATCGCCACACCTGCTTCTAATAACAAGGCCCACATAGTAATTTGAATGATATGTTAATCAAGCGCACAATCTTACTCGCATCTGCCGCAACTGTGGCAGTTTTTCTGGTTGCCTGTACCACAACCGTGAAATTGGATCAGCCGCCGCCGCCCTTGCCAACAGCCATGCCGGCACCTGACAAGCCGGGTACGGCTCCATTGCCCCTTAAACTGAGCACCACTTTGCCCGGCGTTGGGAGTACTGAGTTATTCAAACCCGGTAGTTTTGATGCCTTACCGGGCTGGGATAAAGATGATTTGCGGGAAGCTTGGCCCGCTTTTCAGGCCTCGTGTACGGTTTTGATCAAAAAACCGGAGTGGAAAGAAGTCTGTTCGGTTGCAAAAACAGTCAACGGCATCGATCAAGCCGCCGTCAAGTCATTTTTTGAAGCGTTTTTAACCCCCAATTTGGTGCTTGGCCAAGACGGCAGTGAAACTGGTCTGGTGACCGGGTATTATGAGCCCTTGTTGCGGGGCGCACGCAAACGGGGTGGCCCATATCAAATACCGCTACATCGGGTGCCCGAAGATTTGCTGCCGATGGAAATGGGATCGGTTTACCCGGACTTAAAAAACATGCGTTTGCGTGGGCGCTTCGTGGGCAATAAAATCGTTCCTTATCCTTCCCGTGCCGAATTGGAAAGTAGCGGCTTTTTAAACGGCAAAGAGTTGCTTTGGGTGGATGATGCAATTGATGCGTTCTTCCTGCAAGTGCAGGGGTCGGGACGAGTCTATCTGACCGATAGCAAAGAAACCGTGCGGGTAGCCTATGCCGACCAAAACGGCCATCCTTATAAGTCGATAGGGCGCTATCTGGTGGATAAAGGCGAATTAAAGCTGGAGCAAGCGTCGATGCAAGGCATTCGCGCCTGGTTGGGCTTGAATCCTGCGCGCCAAAGTGAATTGTTTAACGCCAATCCAAGTTATGTTTTTTTTAAAGAAGAAAAACTGACCGATCCCAAAATTGGCCCCAAGGGCGCGCTCGGCGTGGCCTTAAGTGGCCAACGCTCGGTGGCGATTGATTCCAGTTTCATACCCTTGGGCTTGCCGATTTTTTTGGCAACGACCCAACCCAATAGCGAACAACCCTTGCAACGCCTGGTCATGGCACAAGATATCGGTGGTGCCATTCGGGGCGCGAATCGGGTTGACTTCTTTTGGGGATTCGGCTCAGAAGCGGGCGAAAAAGCGGGGCGTATGAAACAAAAAGGCATGGTTTGGGTATTATTGCCCAAATTATCGGCCATTCAGTAAAATTGATCGCTTGGCTGAGGAGGGGCGCTATGAGGGCAAGAGTTCCGCGTTTTGCGCGCACCTGGTTATTGTTTGCTTTGTTATTGTCGATCCCGGCCTTTTACCTGGCCTTGACCGCGCTAAATGCGAGCAACCGCAATTGGGGCCGGGGGCTATATCTTGCGGTGGCCGTGATCATTTTTTTGGATTTGTCGGTACAAACCAAAAAAGGTGGCCGCACCTTCGCTGGATGGCGTATGCGGCCGAGCTATTTGTTAGAAATTTTGATTGGTTTGGGTGCCTTGCTGAGCGCCTGGCGCATTGATCAATTGTGGACGGAAACGGAATGGTTGCTGCGCCTGGCTTTGGTTGCGGTAATTTTCGTGCGCTTATCCCTATTGCTGGCCAAATTCGTTGCCCCCAATCGCTTGACGCAGATTTTGTCATTGGCTGTGTTGATGTTGGTGATTTCGGGTGGTGGGTTTTATTGGTTGGAGCCACGTGTGCACTCCTATGCGGATGGAATGTGGCTGGCGTTTACCACAGTTTCCACCGTTGGCTATGGTGATATTGTCCCTTCGACGCCAGCGGCACGGGTATTTGCCGTGTTTATCGTCTTGCTCGGTTATGCGCTGTTTTCCATCGTCACAGCGAGTATTGCTGCCTTGTTTGTGGGCGAAGATGAAAAACGTTTGGAGCGAGAATTGCATGCCGATATTCGAGCGTTACGGCAAGAAGTAAGCGCGTTGCGTGATGATTTGCAACGCCGCCAGCAGGGAGCACCGCCGCCCCCGCCTCAACCCTGATCTTGCCCCACAGATTTAGTGCTGAACACGGGCAATATTTGCTGCGATCATGTGTTCATGATAATCGCCAACC
>JBKJLF010000754.1:0-13803 GCA_046597185.1 Burkholderiaceae bacterium
GCGGTAGTGGTTGCGCGTGGTTTTGCTTTTTCTGCCTCACCCGTGCCGGAACCGGAAACCTATGCCATGATGTTGGCGGGTTTGGGCTTGCTGGGTTTGGTGGCACAGCGCAAAGCCCGCCAAAAACTGGGGTGATCAGGCAGATTTGGTTTTGCCGTAGCTTGTGGCGAAATATGGCGTGATTAAGAAATCGCGCACGGTGATGCCCGTGCGCTCAGCTTACGTCATGTCCACCGTGACCGCCATGCCGACTGCGATGATGGCTTGCCCCAAATGATATTGATGCATGCCCATGACGATGCGGTCATCGATCCAGCCGGGGCCGATTTGTACCACATCCCCCGTATTGCCCAAAATGGTGAGTTTATTGGTACTTTCCGAGAGTTTGAGCACACTTGCCGCAGTCAGCATGACAGAATTATTGCCCGTGCCAGTCAGATCAATGGTTTCGATATTGCGTAAAAACGGCAGCGTGGCAGGCAGGTTGAGCGGTATGTCAGCGCCGTTTAAAACCAGCGTATCGAGGCCGCCGCCGCCATCAATCAGGCGGAAGGTTAAGTCAGACACGACGATTCTATCCTTACCCGCACCACCCAGTAAAATATCTGCGCCACCGCCACCGGTAATGGTGTCATCCCCCGCCAGCGCGCTGATGCTGTCATCGCCCGCCGTGCCAGTAATAGTGTTGTTGGCGCTGGTGCCAAACACACGGATCACATTGGTGGCATTATTGCCAAACACCAAATAACTGGAGCCAACCGCGCTGCCAATCCCTTGCGCACCAATTAACACATCGGAGAGGCCATCGCCATTTACATCGCCCACACCCGCCACCGAACCACCCGCCAAATCGACCGGGGCACCGTTCAGGCGGTAGCCATTAATGCCGTTCAAATCGCCCAAATTGATTTTGGCGGGTAAGGCGGCATTGGTGCCATACACAATATAGCCGGCACCAAAACGACTATTCGCTTCGCGCGCACCGATGATCAAATCAGCCAAGCCATCACCATTCACATCGCCCGCTGCCGAGACCGCAAGACCGGTTAAATCTTTGCTGGCCGTCCCGTCAAAGCGCACGCCGTTCATGCCATCGAGCGTGCTTAAATCGACGCTGGCAGCAAAACCATCGGCCTTGCCATACACCAGATAAGCCGAACCCGTATCGCCATTGGCATGGAAAGCGCCAATTAAAAAGTCGCTCAAGCCATCGCCATTAAAGTCACCCACACGGCTTACCGAGCGGCCCGCATTGTCGCCAGTGGCCCCGTCAAAGCGCACGCCATTCATGCCATCGAGCGTGCTCAAATCCAGGTTGGCATCAAAGCCGCCCGCTTTACCAAATACCAGATACGCAGCCCCCGCATCATGGTTGGCACCAAAAGCACCTACCAACACATCGTCAAAACCATCGCCATTGACATCGCCCGCACTGCTGACGCTAAAGCCGGTATTGTCGTTGGGGTTGATGCCGGAGAGGCGAAAACCATTCGTACCCGTGAGTGCCGAAGCCTTCAGTGTGGCGGGTAGTACGCCGGTTTTGCCAAACACAACATAAGCCGCACCAGTGGTGCCATTGCTGCCGTTGGCCCCGATAATCAAGTCGCTCAAGCCGTCGCCATTGACGTCGCCCGCCGTGGCCACGCTCGACCCGACCCAGGCATTGGCGCTGTCACCGTCAAAGCGAAACCCGGTTTTGCCATCCAGGGACGCCAGCTTGGTGCTGCCACTAAAGAGCGTCGGTTTACCAAATACCACATAGGTCGAGCCAGCCAGGGCCACACTATTGGGTGCGGCCCCATTGGCACCGATCATGATGTCGGCGATACCGTCACCATTGAAGTCGCCCGACGTACCCAAGGCCCCGCCAGCGAAATCACCCGCCATGCTGCCCGTAAATTGCGCGGCACTGGATAATTGGGTGGTGGCCGTAAAGCCGCTCGCTTTGCCATACACCAAAAAACTGGTGCCCGTGTTATTGGTAGCGGATGCGCCGACCAAAAAGTCGGCAAAGCCATCATTATTTACATCGCCCGCCGCCGCTACCGCCATGCCCGAGGCCGCTGTGGCATTGTAGCGACTACCTGTGATGCCATTCAGGCCCGCCAGCGCCAGCGTGTTGGCGGGCACGGTGAAATTGAGCTTGGTCGCGTCGCTGATGCCTGCATACGGGTTGTCCACCAAATCAAGGATGGCGGTTTTGTCGATTAACACCTGATACGCCGTGCCATTGATGAAGTCGCTACGCGGATTAATCGTCACGGTGCGGTTGAAAATGCTCACCTGGCTGGCATCACTGGTCGCAATGGTGCGAATATCTTTGCCGTTGCTAATGGTAATATTGCCGCTGCCCG
This sequence comes from Burkholderiaceae bacterium, assembly GCA_046597185.1. Taxonomy (GTDB): domain Bacteria; phylum Pseudomonadota; class Gammaproteobacteria; order Burkholderiales; family Burkholderiaceae_D; genus CAMBDR01. The sequence continues at coordinate 2,355 of JBKJLF010000754.1, forward strand.
CATGCACTGCTTCGCTAAAGGTCAGCACAATATTGGCCGAGGCTAAAACGGGCGATGCGTCATCTGCGGGCACGCTGGAAACCAGAGTTGGCGCGGTAATGTCTTGAACAATCGGCCCAAGTCTACCGAGCGCCGCCGCGACCGCCAGGTCAAACTGCTCTGGCGCGATATGTTCGTTCACTACACTTAAGTCGTTCAGCACCACGCCATCTTGAATCAGCGAGAGAAAATTCCGTGCCGCATATTGAATTTGCGCTATTTTTGTCAAACTGGCCAAGGGCGTGCTTTCGGCAACCGCACCCAGCGCGGTGTTAAGCGCGCTGATGACATCGGTAATTTGCCCGCCCAGGGCATCGACTTGCATTTGCTGGCTGTCGTTGGCTTGCAGTAAATGGGCGCTGTCCGCCAAAACCAACCGAATTAATTCAATCGAGGTGAGATCGATGTTACTGGGCAGGCGCGGGTTCAGCAGGGCATCGGCCAGCGCCTGGAAAGCGGCATTTTCTCCACTACCGCTATCGGAGGCCAAGCCCAAGCCTTTCAAAAATGCCGCGCTTTGCGTAATTAGCGTATTGATTTGGGCATTGGTAATGTGAATTTTTAAGGCCGCCGCCTGCGCTTCCGGGCTGGCTCCGGCTTTGACGGCCGCACCAATCGGATCGAAGCGGGTAATGTCAATGCCAGCGTCCAATTGCAAGCGGTTGTTTAATAGTGACAAGACTTCGGTGCGGCTGAGCGGCGCGGTTTGGATCAGCTTTTGCAATACGGTTGTGAGTGGCGTAATAACGGAGGAACCCGCTGGTGCGAGGTATTGCCCTTCCTGAAATTGGCCGGTCGAAATATCACGCCCCTGTTGCGCTACCAGCACCCCGTTAAAACTTTCACGCCCCAGAAAAGTGAAATTACCCTGAACATTCGAGCGGGTGCCGTATTCATTATTATCTTGCACGCCATTGTGATTGGTATCGACAAACACGCTGGCATTTTTGAGGTAGCCATCCACCACCATGCCCTTGGTATTGAGGTAGGGCGCGGGTACGCCGGTATAACTGTCGTCGCTATAGAGCTGGGTAATCAGGGCGCTGCTATCGAGTTTGAGTGCCGCATCAATTTGCGCGCGGGTGGGGGTGCTGCCCAGAATATTTTGGTATGCCACCACCACCTTGATTTCGGCGTTTTTGCTATTGATTAATTCGGCCGAGTCCGAGAATGAATTTAACACGGCGGCACGGGTTTGTTTGTCGGTCGTCAGGCGGGTCAGCCAATAGGCTTTACCCCCCGCATCGGGTGCGCGGCCCAACACGTTTTGATATAGTAAATCGATAAATTTGGTGTCGGTAACGGTGGTGCCATAGAGCGTGGCAAATTCGGCCGAGCGCACAAAATTGGCGCTGATTTGCGCCAGTGTGGACCCCGCGCGGGCGGTGGTGAGCCAGTAACTTAAGCCGCCAGCGTCTGGTATGCGGCCAAAGGCGGCATAGTAGAGCCTGGCAATGGGCAACACCAGGCCACCGTATTCAGCGCTATCCAAAAAGTTTTGCGTCACCTGCGCCGCATTCAGGCTGCCGTTATCGATCAGATTAGCCCAATAATCGCGCCCGGCCAGGTCGGCACTGCGCCCCAAAAACTTGGTGAAGAGTTGTTCAACAAAGGTTGCGGTGCTCATACTGTCTACCTTTTGCCTGGACGAAGTGGAGGGTAGCTAAAGTATACTGTCTGGTTTGCTGCATGTTCGCTCGAACAGGCGGGATTTTACCCGCCAATCCAAGATTTAACGGCTGCGCTGATGATGGTTATGCACCGGTTATCACCGCCTACACGCCGCCACCGGCCAGTTTATTTCACACCCGCAAAGATAAAGCCGTCATTGCGCTGACCGTTAATGCCGATTGTGTAAAACTGACGCGTTTTGCTGTCGTAAAAACCAACACCATTCACCGTGGTATTCGGGTTTTTGCAAGGGGTAGCACCAAAGGTGATGGAGACGCTATAGGCATTGATATTATTGCGTGCACTAACCGTGCCGCTGATGCGGCAAGCATTCAACACCGTGGAACTGAGTTTGCCATCGCTATCAATCTTCAGGGTTTGCAAGGTGCTGGAATTGTGTTGCAAGCCAACCCCAATATAGGTGCCCGCCAACGTAGACAGCGGTGCGGCCTGGGTTAGCGAGGTGCTATAGGCAGTCGTGAAATCGATATTGTGCTTGTTGCCCAGGGTGCTGAAGCTGCCATTCAGGGTTTTGTGCGCCCCGTCTTGGCTGATGTGGCTATGCATTTCAGTTTGCTGGATGGCTGCCAGATTGCGGAAATTAAATTCATACGCCTTGGTGGAATTGAAATTGCTGCTATCGACCTTGCCATAGCCGGTGATAATGCCTTCCACGTTGCCACTTTGGCCGGGTGGGCTATACAGACTCCAGAACACGCCATTGTCGAGTATCACCGAAACCAATTTACGGCCGTCAGCGGTGCTGCCTTCCCATAGTCCGCTGGCGGCACTTGCCACCGGCATCGGGGTGAATTCAATTCCTTGATTCAGGGTGGCATTGACGCGGCTGATGTTTTCGGCGCTTTCGCTAATAAAGGCCAACACTTCTTCACGCTTGGAGCCTTTTTTCATCACATCGACCCAATACGCGGCACCGTCCGCGTCAGGTGCGCGGTGCAAAATATTGGTATAGATTTTGTTGACAAAGGCTTCCGGGCTGGAATCGTTGCCATAGGTTGAGGTGAATTCCGGGCTGCTAATAAAGCCAGCGGCAATCTCACGCAGAGAGGCATGACGATCAAGCACATCCATCCAAAAGCCCAGGCCGCCAGAATCGGGCGTGCGGTTGAGTGCGGATTGATATAGCCGATACGCTTGTCCGGCATGGCCGCTCACATCCAGCGCGACACTCTTGTCGGCAAACTGTAAGCGCACGTTGCTGCTGTTGCTCACTTCGATACTGCCTTCCTGGCCAACGGTATCGGTAATTTTAAAGCCAGTGGCGGTGGTTTCAATCTGGAAATTGCCACGCACGCCCGAGAATACGATGAAATTGTCCGTGAGTGGATCGGCAAAACTGGTGGCGGGTAATAAGGCCAAGGCCGCGCTGGCGGCCAGCAGTTTTAACCCTGCTTTACAATTTGCAGTGAAATTGGCAGTGAAATTTTGTTTGGGATTGGTTTGAGAAAGCATCATGACTCCTTTGCGCAAGGCGCTATTTTGGCATGAATGATGCCTTTTGCGCAAATAAAGTGTAACAAATTATCTTCAGCGTGATTTGACGCTGCGCTTGGCCACATCGACCAGATAATGATGGCCTTGCTCATCGTCAATTGCCAGCTGTTTGCCTTGTTTGCGCATGGCGGTGATGAATACATCTTGCACGTCGCGTTCCAGTTGTGGGTCAACCGGGGTGGTGTAGACTTTGAGGGTCCATAGCTTTTCGCCGCTTTTCTTGTCATGGGCGGCAATATAGCCGCCATTTTGGTCTAATCCTTCGGAGCGACCAAAATGAATCACCCGGTATTGGATCCGGCCCATGCTGACCGGGGCAATGTTGGCTGGCCCGGCCCGCTTCATGGCCCGTTTGGCATTGGGCGGCGCTTCTTGTTTGGCATCGTGCGCCGAAACGGGGGAGAATGCATACAATAGTAAGGCGCTGGCCAACAGGTGGCTGAGCAGGCGTTGTATGGCGCACGATTTTGCTTGTATCGAAAACATGGTAGAGCCCTTGTTAAAGTTGGATTTTCAATCACGGTGTTACACTGCTTTGGTCTTGATGATTTTACCTGAGCTGCGATAATTAGATAGGTTTTTCACCAATTATTTTTGGAAAATGGCATATGGATAAGTGTGTGGTACTAATTACAGGGTGTTCCAGCGGGATTGGTCTTGCTCTGGCGCAAGCGTTTCGTGAGCGTGATTGTGTGGTGGTGGTGAGTGCGCGGCGCGCCCAGGACGTAGCGCAGTTGCGCCAGCAAGGGTGGTCGGCCTTGCAGTTGGATGTCACCAAGGGCGAGAGTATTGGCGCTACGGTGGCGTGGTTGGCGCAAGAATATGGTCGGCTTGATATCTTGATTAATAACGCCGGTTATGGCCAATTTGGTGCCTTGATGGATTTAAGCCACGACGATTTGCGCCGCCAGTTTGAAACCAATGTATTTGCCCCGCTCGCCTTAACCCGTGCTGCTTTGTCTTTGCTGTTGGCAAGTAGGTCGGCCCGGGTGGTGAATCTGGGGAGTATTTCGGGGATCTTAACCACCCCGTTTGCGGGTGCTTACTGCGCCAGTAAAGCCGCGCTGCATGCCTTGTCGGATGCCTTGCGCATGGAGTTGGCTCCGTTTGGCATCCATGTGGTGACGATACAACCGGGCGCGATTATGTCGCGCATGGGTGAGAATGGCGCGGCGCAAGTGGTGATTCCGGGCAACTCACTGTATAAAAATATCGCCAAGGCGATTCATGGGCGTGCGGTTTTGTCGCAACAAGACGCTACCCCTGCCGAAACATTTGCGGCTCAGTTGGTGCGGGCGGTGTTAAAACCCAAGCCGGCAGCGATTGTGCGTTTGGGCAATAACAGTTTCTTGGCACCGTTTTTAAGCCGTTGGGTGCCTTTGGCCTGGCGCGATAAAAAGCTCTCGCGCTATTTTAAGTTGGATCAATTGTCACGTTAGCGTGGGCGGGTAGAACAGGGCAATTGAGCGAGTCAGTCATCCAAGGTTTTATTGTTGTCATGGTTGCTTTGGATTAAGCTGGCAATCTGTCTTGTTGCAAGTGTCTACGGCAGCCGATCAACCCAATAATTTGGCCGCCGATGTTGGTGGGCTACAGCATAGATAACTGGGCCATTGACTGCTTCTCAATAAATGATTGAATAAGGAAAGCGGCGAAAAGGATGAATCCGCATTCCCTCATTAATGATCGTACCCAGTTTTTGATTGCCTACTATAATTGTGATGGCACGTTCAAAGTCGGCAAGAAATGCGTTACTAATTTGCGCCCCAGCTTTGGATAAATAATATTCAGCAGCGTCATATAATTCATCCTCGGCTACCTTTTCCAGAAAATAAGTCATGCGAGTCTGGCCCGGATACGAGCTAATGCGGCTTCGCCTGGCACCAAAAAACTTCGGCCTTCTGCAACCGCAGCTTCCCGCCTTAACGCCTCCTGCACCCAACATGATTCAATTTCATCGGCGTTGTTTTTGCTGGTGATGAGTTGTGCGAGAATGCGTTCCCGCTCCTCTTTGCCTAGATCCATTACCTCGGCTTCTAGTAGTTCAAATGGCATTGACATGGTTTTCTCCTGAATAATTCGCTTGCTTGCCCTTGTGCTATGTTTATCGTAGTGTAGCGGTTTTCGCGAAAGGTTAGAAGACTTTCCTTTGTTATTGCAATATTTTTACTTGCGATAAGTGATTTGAAAAAAACGCTCGCTGCGTCGGTAATCAATATGGCCAGGGCTACCTTTTCGTTACGTTTGTGGGGCGCGCGCGTGCCGTCGCCTTGGTGCGTGCGCCTGGCTTGGCCTCAAACTGCGCTGGCGGCCTGGCATCTGGCTTAACGGCCAGCTTGGTGCCGACTTTGCCAGCCGTTTTATTTGGATGAGCCCGTACCTCTTGCGCCTGGTTTTTTCGTTGCGCCAAAGGCGTGGCCGCATTACCTTCCGCCGCACTCCAGGCTGGAATCAAATGTTTGGCCCCATTCCCAATCAAATCGCTGCGCCCCATGCGCTTCAAGCCTTCGCGTAAAATCGGCCAGTTGGCGGGGTCATGAAAGCGCAAAAAGGCTTTGTGCAAGCGCCGCACTTGGCCGCTGCGCGCCGTTTCCACGGCTTCAGAATCTTCCGTCACTTTATGCAGCGGGTTTTTGCGCGTGTGGTACATGGTGGTGGCCATCGCCATCGGGGTGGGCATAAAGGTTTGCACCTGATCGAGTTTGAAATCGTTTTTCTTCAACCACAGCGCCAGATTGAGCATGTCTTCATCGGTGCAACCGGGGTGGGCGGCGATGAAGTAGGGGATCAGATATTGCTTTTTACCCGCTTCTGCCGAAAAGCGTTCAAACATTTTTTTGAATTCATCATAACTGCCAATACCCGGTTTCATCATTTTGGACAGGGTATTTTCTTCAGTATGCTCGGGCGCGATTTTTAACAGGCCGCCCACATGGTGCGTCACCAGTTCTTTTACATATTCGGGCGAGCGTACCGCCAGATCGTAGCGCAAACCGGAGCTAACCAGCACTTTTTTGATGCCGGGCAGGGCGCGCGCCTTGCGGTACACCGAAATCAGCTTGCTGTGATCGGTATTCAAGTTCGAGCAAATGGTTGGGTACACGCACGACAGGCGGCGGCATGAGGTTTCAATTTCTTTACTCTTGCAGGCGAGCCGATACATATTGGCGGTGGGGCCGCCCAAATCGGAAATGGTGCCCGTAAAGCCTTTGGTTTTATCGCGGATTTCTTCAATTTCACGCAAAATGGAAGGTTCCGAGCGGCTTTGAATGATGCGCCCTTCGTGTTCGGTAATCGAACAAAAAGTGCAACCGCCAAAGCAGCCACGCATGATATTGACCGAGAAACGGATCATTTCCCACGCGGGAATGCGCGCGTTGCCATAGCTGGGGTGCGGCGCGCGCGCGTAAGGCATGCCGTACACGCCATCCATTTCATCCATTTCAAGTGGCAGCGGCGGTGGATTGAGCCAAACATCGCGGTTGCCATGCGCCTGCACCAGCGCGCGCGCGTTGCCGGGGTTGGATTCGAGGTGGAACACGCGCGAAGCGTGCGCATACATGACCAAATCTTGTGAAACTTGCTCGTAAGATGGCAAACGTACCACGGTTTTGTTGCGTTGCTCTTTCAGGGCCGCTTGTCGCTCTTCGCGGCTCAGGATCAGCATCGGGATTGGCTTGGGTGCGGCTGCAGGTGCAGCGTCGGGCCCATTGCCATTTTGCGTGGCGCAATCAGATTTGCTCTCTGGTGCCATCGCATACGGATCAGGATGCGGATCAATCCGACCCGGCGTATCGACCCGGGTGGAATTGGCTTCGCTCCAATCCTCGGCCGGTTTCCAGCCGGGCGGCACCATAAACGCGGTGCCGCGCAAGTCGCGAATTTGCTTGATATCTTCGCCCGCCGCCAAACGATGCGTGAGTGCTACCAAAGCGCGCTCGGCATTGCCAAACAATAAAAGATCGGCTTTCGAATCGGGCAAAACCGAGCGCCGCACTTTGTCGGACCAATAATCGTAATGCGCAATCCGGCGCAAACTCGCTTCAATGCTGCCGATGATGACATTGGCATCGGGAAACGCTTCCCGTACGCGTTGCGCGTACACCACCACGGTGCGATCAGGCCGTTTGTCCGGCGCGCCATTCGGGGTGTAAGCATCCTCGGAGCGAATTTTACGGTCGGCCGTATAGCGGTTGACCATGGAATCCATATTGCCGGCGGTCACACCAAAATACAGGCGCGGCTTACCTAATGCCCGAAAGGCATCGGCAGAAAGCCAGTCGGGTTGGCTGATAATGCCCACTTTATACCCTTGCGCCTCCAGCAAACGCCCTACCAGCGCCATGCCAAAGCTGGGGTGATCGATATAGGCGTCGCCGGTGACGAGGATCACATCGCACTCAGTCCAGCCGAGTTGTTGCATTTCTGCCCGTGACATGGGCAAAAACGGGGCCGCAGGCGCACGTTTGGAGGCGCTGGGGACGGATGCGAATAAATTTTTAGTTGGGTTCATAGGGGCAGTATTGTACTCGAATAATCGCCTCCGGTGGCAGGCTTTATCTAATCGCCCTGCAAAGGATAAGGTTTGTACTGATTCCAACAAACGGTTGGAATCGGCCAAACAGGCGCATGGGTGTTGGGTTCCTGCAAGCCAAAGCTGCCGCAAACAATTTAGTTGCGCGGCTTGTCGTAAAAAGTCGCCAAACAAGTGCAAGAGCAGCCAACGCGTGCTACAGTAACACGCATGGCTCACTTGAAATTTACTCGCAAGGATCGATCATGGCACAAAATCCAACCAATACTTCCGGCTTAACCTTGTCATCAGGCAAAGATATTGCCGGGCATGAATTTCTTGCCTTTACTTTGGGGCAAGAAGAATATGGTATTGATATTTTAAAAGTGCAAGAAATTCGCGGTTACGAAGCCGTTACCCGCATCGCGAATGCACCCGAATTTATCAAGGGCGTTATTAATTTGCGCGGCATCATCATTCCGGTGGTGGATATGCGCATCAAATTCAACCTCGGCACACCCACCTATGACCAATTTACCGTGGTCATCATCCTCAATATTGGTGGCCGCATCATGGGCATGGTGGTGGACAGTGTGTCCGACGTGACCACCTTGTCACCTGAACAAGTTAAACCCGCACCCGAAATGGGCACCGCGTTTAACACCAATTACCTGATCGGCCTTGGCACCATCGATGAGCGCATGCTGATTTTGGTGGATATCGACAAACTCATGTCCAGTTCTGAGATGGGCTTGATCGAAAAATTAGCGGGCTAAGTCTGCTTACATTGTTTGATGGCCACCTTTGAAAGAAAAGGGTGGCTTGTCACGCGTTGTGCGAGCGGTAATGATGTGAAAAATGCTTTTTTAATGAGGAAATGATGAACTTCGCAAATTTTAAAATCGGCACCCGCCTGCAAATGGGCTTTGGCTTGGTGATGGGGCTGATGGCGCTTGTGATTGTGCTGGGTTCGGTTCGCTTCCTTGCCTTGGGGCAAATGAACAAAAAAATGACTCAGGAAGATTGGGTGAGTGCTTCCTTGGTAGTGGATGTTGAATCGGTTGCACGTGAGAATGCGGCCATGACCTTCGCCTTAATTATTACGCCTGATAAAGCGCAGCGTAGCAAGTTTTATGCACGTATTGATGCGAATCGCCGTACTATCTCGGATGATATGGCCAAGCTGGAACCTTTGGTGACCCGTGCCGAAGAAAAGGCCTTGTTTGCAAAAATCAGTGAAAACCGCCAGGCTTATTTAAAGGCCTTTGCCAAAGTGACCGATTTGGTGGAGGCCGATGAAAAGGATAAAGCCAGCGCGGCGATGATTGGTGAAGCCTTTCCGGCCATGGATGCCATGTTGGCAGCCATTCGTGAGATGGTTAAACACCAGAAAACGGATGTTGAGAGTAAAAGTGCTGACATTCAATCGGCCATTGAATCGTCTTTGACCTTGATGATTGGTATTGGTGTGGTGGGTTTGCTGGTTGGTGGCTTGTTTGCCGTGGCTACCGGGCGTTCGATTATTTTGCCGCTGGCGCAAGCAGTCGGTGTGGCGCGCAGAGTGGCGGAAGGTGATTTGACCACCCAAATTGAGGTGAAATCGACCGATGAAACCGGGCAATTGTTGCAAGCTTTAAAAGATATGAATACCAGCCTGGATAAAACCGTCGGCGAGGTGCGCGCCAGCACCGAAACCATTGCCACCGCTTCCAGCCAAATTGCCGCAGGCAACCAGGATTTATCGGCACGTACCGAATCGCAAGCCAGTTCGCTGGAAGAAACCGCCAGCTCGATGGAAGAGCTGACCGAAACTGTGAAGCAAAATGCGGATAACGCGCGTCAGGCCAATCAATTGGTCATCTCTGCGTCGTCGGTGGCCGAGCGCGGCGGCCAGGTGGTGTCGCAAGTGGTGGATACCATGAGTGCAATTAAAGAGAGTTCGCGCAAAATTGTCGATATTATTGGTGTGATCGACGGCATTGCCTTTCAAACCAATATTTTGGCCTTGAATGCGGCGGTGGAAGCGGCTCGGGCTGGCGAGCAAGGGCGCGGCTTTGCCGTGGTGGCGTCCGAAGTGCGTAATCTGGCGCAACGCTCTGCTGCAGCCGCCAAGGAAATCAAGGCCTTGATCGGTGATTCGGTTGAAAAAGTGGAAGATGGCGGCAAGTTGGTAGATGAAGCCGGGCAAACCATGGAATTAATTGTCACCTCGGTCAAACAAGTGGCCGATATTATGAGTGAAATTACCGCCGCCAGCCAGGAGCAGAGCAGCGGTATCGAACAGGTGAGCGATGCGATTGCGCAAATGGATGAAATGACTTCGCAAAATGCTGCCTTGGTGGAACAAGCGGCTGCGGCAGCGCAAAGCATGCAAGATCAGGCGCAAACCTTGTCGCAAGCGGTGGGGGTATTTCAGTTATCAAGCCAGCGGTCAAATCAATCATCAACCAGGCCGATGGCAAAAGCGGCATCAGTTGCACGTGCTGCGCCCCGCGTCGCGCCAGCCCGACCAGCCAGCGCATCTGCACGCTCGCCCACAAAACAGCTTCCCGCCAAACCGCGCCCGGCCACCAAGCCTGCCGAAAGTGATTGGGAAGAGTTTTGAGCCGCTATGCGCAGCACTTTACAAAGCCGCCGCTGCATCGCAAGTGGCTTTGTCGGTGCCAATGGCTTGATGACGAACTTCATAATTGCCGGCAATAAGTTGTTCGGCAGTGAATTTTTGCCGACCTTTGACCATTAAATAACGCACAATCTGGTTATTGCCGACATCAAATAATCTGACAAAAATATCATTCATATTGTGGCTGTTGTCAATCGTCACGTGGGTATTGCCACCCAAATTGCCAACCTGATAACCATTAATATAACCCGATTGGGCTGGCCAGTCTTCGCCATTGGGCGCGGTTTCTTTGCGTAGCAGTGGGTTGCAGATATTGACGGTTTCTGGCAAACGGAATTCGGAAATAGCAATAATGCGATTTTCTTCGGGTTTGGCGGCCGCTTCAATCGGTTTGGCGACAGTCGCGGCAACAGCGGCAACGGGTAGTACCAGCTCGGCCGCTGGCTTGGGTTTGAATGAATTGGGCATAAAGGCCGACATGAAACCGGTTTGTGCTTGCATTAATACCGCACTAAACCAACCAATGCCAACACAACCCAATAACACGGCCCACCATTTGGGGTCGCGGCTGGGGCGGTAGTGGGCAATGCTGGTAGGTTGATCGACCTTGCGAATTTTGTTTTCGGTGCTTTCCAGCCATTCCACTTCCCATTCTTCGGCGCTAATCCAATCGTCATGTTCTTTGCGGCGGTGCGGGTCAGACAGGGTGCTGTAGGCGGTATTTAAAATAGCCATGATGCGCGCTGCTTTTTCATCGCCCGGATTTTTATCGGGGTGATATTTTTGGCTAAGTGCTTTGTAGGCGGCCCGAATCACTTCTGGTGGGGCAACGCGAGCCACTTTCAGATTTTCGTAGTGCGTGTGTATTTTTGCCATAATCTAATCAAAATCCAATCAAAACCTGTTTAAAACCGGGTAATACCTTTATCACTGATTAAATAAATCGGGCGACCAGAAAAATAACCAGTGAAAGTAAAAGGGTCGAAGCAAACGGTAATAAAAACTGTCTGCCGAAGAGCTTGAAGCGTAAATCACCAGGTAAACGCCCAATCCCGAATTTTTCCAGCCAGGGTAGAAGCTTGGAAAAG
>JBKJLF010000307.1:0-17039 GCA_046597185.1 Burkholderiaceae bacterium
TGTCGGTTCTACTTGTTATTAGTGAATAATTGAGGAATACTTTATTTGCCCACCCAATTTTAATATTGATGGATAATATCTTTTAAATTTAATATGTATTTTTACTTAATAAAAGTGAGGAGTATGCATGAGTTATTTAAGCCATCCCCAATTGTTTTTTTCCGGCAAGTTTCACGCCGATCCAGCAACGATCAACAACACGCCCGACAACTATAATCCTGACACGCATTTTCCGCCGGATGATGGTGCACCGGTGAGCAATAATATTCAGCTCTACTGGAATCCGAATGGTTCGGGCAAATTTGCGCTCGATTGTACGGTCACCAAGGTTTGTGATGCCAATGGGAATGCGGTGCCCGATTCTGCGTTGCTGGGCACGCCGCTACGCTCGCGCGGTGGCCTGAAATTGGCCGGTGGCAAGTTGGTGGATTTGGACCCGATGCAACAGAATGTGACCGAGTTATGGGGTTTGGCGCTGGAATTGGATTTGGCTGGCAGTGAACCCCAGATTGTGCCTTTGGGCGAATTTGTGCCAAGCGCTTATTCCAATGCCTGGATTCAGGTGGTGGGTGGGCATGGCGATTATGCTGGCAGCGCGCAATACCAGTCGGTGCTTGTACTTGACCCGGAAACCGTCAATAATTCACCGCAGTTGCAGCAATTGCTGGGGCATGATGAAGGGGCGCGCCTCTCGATTGCTTTTGTGTTGCGCGCTTACAATTCCAGCTCGTTCAATTATCTGGTCAATGAGCAGATCCGGAATAAGATGAACAAGGCGGGCGTGCCGTCAACAGTGACTGACAAGTTAAAGCCGATTCAATTGTACAGCCAAGGGGCAGTAGGCAAGCCGAAAAATACACCAGGCCAGATTCCCACTACCAGCTATTTTGAAAAATTGGTAAATTATTACATTTCGAGTGATGAATCGGCACAGTATTTAACGCAGATTAAACAGGCGGCTTTATTGCCCTACACGGCAGCCACGCCATTTGATTTTACCTGGGGCCAGGTGTTTGGCGTGATTGGGCGTTACGTAGAGGGCGAACCCGCGTTTTTTACTCCCGACCGAATGCTGACGCCAACTGGCACGGTCGTGAACGATACCCAGACTTTCCCGGCCTATTTTGCGCCCTTCACGCTCAGTTCGACGGGGGATTTGGTAACGATTAATCTGGGGAATGCCTTGCTCTCAACCCAGCCCGCTTCGGCGCAAAATTCGTATGTTGACCAAGCCAGCATGGGGCAACTTCAGTTGTGTTATTTTAATGGTGCCATCAATGTAGCCAATGCGGTGATGCTTGGCGAGATCGCCTATCAGGACAACCAGTTTTATCTCAATGATGCCGCTTTGGCACAAATTCCGATCACGCAGGAAGCGCAGGCGGCGGTAAAAAATCAGCCGCTTGGCATTATCAGTACTGTTAGCACGACGGTTGGCGGCGTCACGGCGAGTGTGCAGCAGATTTTGCTCCAGGAAAACAGTGAAGGTTACTATTTGCGTGCCAATCAGTTCGTATTTCGGATCAATCCGGGCATGGCGACTACGCCAAAGCAGCCACGTGGAAGCACCCAAACGGTGGAAATTTATGTCAGCCGATTTGGCCAACCTGTGGCCAATGCGGAAATTGGCATCAAACTGATGTCTGCGGAAGATTCTGCCACGTACACCAATAATACCTTGGGTACGGGTGGGTCTTCTGGCTTGACCAATATGGGTGTGCCTACCTGGGCCCTGAATTTCCCGGCGGTGGTGAGTACCGATGCGCAAGGCATTGCCCGTTTTACCGTCAGCGCCACCGATCCAGGCAATCCGCGCGGTTTTGTGGATGGCCAAATTTACTTCCTGCAATATGGCTTCACGGATGCTGCGATCAGCGCCAATTACACTGGTAGTCCGGACAACATCATCAGTATTCAGGTGTACAGTCAACAACCGTTGATCGAAGGCATTACCTGGGATAATTTTGTGAAAAAGACCTTGGGTTTATATGGCAAACTGTATCCGGTGATGGGTTTTCTGGATTTGGAAAATATGGATTCGGTCATCGCCAATGCCGAAAATATTTATAATTATCTCAATAAGGATTTTGCGGAGCCGGGCTTGATGCCGGTTACGCGGGATCTGTCAGCCAGCCGTCTGGCATTACTTAATGCATGGTTGCAACAATATTTTACGCCGCCGTCCAAAAAGAGTGCATTTCCTGCCAATAAAAAATAGCGTTGGGCGCTGCCATGCAAAGTGATTTGACGCTGAAGTGGGTTTTTAGCGTCAATGATTTTCTATCAATCCGTATTGCTTTAAAATTATTTTGCAACAATTTTGTTGCGCAACAAAATTGTAGTGCCATAATTTACCTCATTGATTCGAAATTTGAGGAAAGCCATGAAACTGGGGAATATTGCATCGGGGGGACGATTTTTATGGTCGCGCGACGGAATGCGCTGATTTGTGGCGCTATCTTGAAAAAGATCATGTGGTAGCCAGTGGGCCGCTTTTGTTCACGGGTTCGATTGGTTTGAATGCCTTGTTGGAAGTTTATGGTTTGAGCGCGCAGGTGAATGATTGTTATGAATATCCGATTGGGCCGTTTAAGCGCGCCGTAGCCATTGAGATGGTGCGTAAATTTGCCCAGGCCGAAGATTGGCTGATGACTGATGCAACGGTGGCACAATTGTGTGATCGGGTTGGTTGGCTGTCGCCTTACTATCTTTGTTTGCTGTTGGATCAAACCATGCAAGCTGCGCGTGACAGGCGGGATGAGGGTTCAGGCACGGGCGCACTCAGGGAATTGGTTGCCAGCGATGTGGATGATGCGTATGAACGCTTGCTGTCAAGCCGCTCACGCTTTGTGCATTGGGAGCAAAGATTGGCGCGCGACTTGAAAGTGCCGGATCTGGAGTTCGTCAAGTTGATTTTAACGGCCTTGGCCAAAAAAGCGGATGGCTTGACGCAAAAACAATTGCATTCCCGGCTTGCCAAGCTGGAACCAGGCGTGGAAGCGCGCGCGGTGCGCTTGCAAAATATGTTAAGCAAATTGCAGGAAGAAGGGTATTTGAGTCCGCCGGATGCCGATAGTCGCGTCAGGTTTTTATCCTTTTTGCTGCGTGATTATTGGGGGCGCAATCATGTCTGAATCAGTTTTTGCAGGATTGAGTGGTGGCTGGGGGGGGCGGGCAGGGCATTGGGGCGAGCGCCAAATATAATCCGCATTTATGGAGTGCCGATGAGTTGCGCGCCATTTTTGTGGTGCGGCAGCGGGAATTGGCGACCATTATGGATGCGATTCGCGCCGTGCCAGCGGGCGGTGTGCCACAGCATATGCTCATTACCGGGCAGCGCGGCATGGGCAAATCCACCTTGTTGCAACGCGTGGCGCTGGCGGTGAATGAGGATGCCAAGGTTAATCAAACCTGGTTGGCCTTGCGTTTTCCTGAAGAACAATACACGGTGAGTACGCCTGCTGAGTTATGGAGCAATGTGGTGGGTGCTTTGGCTGATACGCTGGAGCGGCAAGGCTTGCCGATTGAAGCAATCGATGCCCAATTGCTGAAATTGGGCCAGATGCCCATGGTAGCAAGGGAAGAAGCGGCTTTGGCCTGGCTTGCCCAATGGTGTGGTCAGCGCCAAAAACGGCTGGTATTGCTGATGGATAACACCGATTTGTTGTTTGCTAACTTGGCAGGTGCTGCGGCCAATAAGCGCGGAAGTAGCCCGGATGGTGGCGCGACTGCGCTGTGGCGGGTGCGCAAGGTGTTGCAGCATTCAGCGCACTTTTTTTGGCTGGGGGGAGTTATCAGCCGCTGGAGGTGAGCGGTTTGTACAGCGATGCCTTTCTGGATTTTTTTCAACTGATTGAATTGCGGCCACTGACGCTGCTGGAAATGCAAACCGCCATTTTGGCGCTGGCGCGTACCTTTGGTGCGGGGCGCAGTTTGGGTGGCGATGAGGCGGAAGAGGAGGTCAGGCGCATGCTGGATGCGCGCCCCGCGCGCTTGCGCGCAATGCGCCAGTTTGCGGGCGGCAACCCGCGCATCACCATCACCTTGTATGAAATGTTTGCGGCGGGTGGGCAAGAGAGCGTGCGTTCTGACCTTGAGCGTTTGCTGGATGCGCTGACGCCCTTGTACAAGGCAAGGCTTGAAATTCTGGCCGACCAAATGCGTAAGATTTTGGCCCACGTGATGGAAAGCTGGGCACCGATTAGCGCCAAGGCGCTTTCCGATGGTTCGGGCATTGCAGTGGGCATGGTGAGTGCGCAGTTATTGCGGCTGGAGCAAGAAGGCTTGGTTGAAAAAGTGAGTTTGAGTGGAAGAAAACGTCAGGGGTATCAGGTTAGCGAGCGTTTTTTTAATATTTGGTATCTGATGCGAAATTCTCCGCGCAATGCCCGCGCGCGGGTCGGATGTTTGCTTGAGTTTATGCAACTTTGGTATAGCAAGGCCGAGATGCAGAGTATGGAAAAATTACGTGGCATCGAATATTCCAGAGAAATGGCGCGAGACACGCATAAGGTAGAGCAGGTGCGCGATTACGGTGAATGGCCAGTGCCGCGCCAGGCAAGAAACAGCGCCCCGCTTGATGATTCGCCTGCGAACCTGGGGCAGATGTTTGCAATAGCCAAGCGTAAGGCGCAAGCAACGGAACAATATCGCCTTGCACTGCAAATGGCAGAAGCTTCGGATCATTCTTTGCGTTTGCAGGCACATTGCTGGTTAGGTAATAGCGATTTGGTTCTGCAGTCTCTGGAGGCATTGGCCGAACAAGTCCGGCAAGGCGAAGAAAACGCTTTTGCCAGCTTGAAACAGCAGTGTTACCAAATCCGCGCCATCGGTTCCGGTAATGCCCTGCGTGAACTCATGGAGCGTAGTATTTACGCTGGTTTTCTGCAACCATTTGCCCTGGCACTACGCGTTGCAAACGGTGAAAAAGAAGCCTTGCTTGATGCCCCGGCCGAGCTGCGCAGCTTGGCTGAAGACATTCTTTTCCAAATGACTAATTAGCTTGAATCCTGATCAACTTCTGCATCTTCCTGTGCTCCTGCTCCAGCCGCGCATTCAACAAGCCCCTCACCCGCCCAAACTGCGCATCTTTACGTAGTGCAGCCAAATGCGGGTCACTCTCCAAAAAATGGCGGTTGCTATACCCACCCAGCACCGCTGCTTCCAGCGCCTTTATCCCCGCCTCAACTTGCCCCATTCCCGCATACAGCATCGCCAGCCGCAACGCTTGTTCCGGGTCTTCATCATGCCGTTCGATTTTGCGCTTGATCTCATTCACAAAGGCCAGCAGCTCAGGTTTTTTAGTGTCAGGGCGCAATAAAGCTAAACGGATTTTGGCATACAGCGCATCGGCCCCCACCCCTTGTTCCACCGCGCGCTGGTAGCGCTGGCTGGCCAGCGTCACGTCACCGTCTTGCAAGGCAATATCGCCTGCCAAAGTGAGCGCAGGCGCAAAGTCGGGGTGGCGTTTGATCAGGGCTGCACATTCGGTTTTGGAACGTGCCAGATTTTTCGCCTCATGCCAGTGTGCGCATACAATCGTGTGTGCCATTGCATTTTCCGGCGCATGCTGCTGCACCCGCTCCAATAATAATTCGGCAGGCTTGGTAAAGCCGGCCGTGCTCAAGGTCTGCGCACTCACCAAATAGCCATACGGCTCCAGCGGGTCCAGCGAAATCGCCCGGCGTGATAATAGATACGCTTCACTCAAATGCCCACCTTCCCATTGCAGGATCGCTTCATTGATCAAGGCATCGGCATAACCGGGATTGAGCTTGCTGGCATTGCGGTAACTTGCAATCGCCTCATTTCTGCGCCCCAACATATCCAGCGCCAAACCGCGCGCCTTGTGCGCCTCGGCCAGTTGCGGGGCCAGCGCAATGGCAGCATCGGCATAACGCAAGGCTTCATCCATTTGTGCCGACGGTGCGCCAAACTGGTACACCGCCTGCACATACGCATCGGCCAGCCCCGCCAGCGCGGGCGCATACGTGGGCGAGCGCGTCAGGCTGGCGCGAAACAGTAAAATCGCCGCATCGTTGTCGGCCTGGCTATAGCGCAAATAACGCTGCCGCCCCTGCAAATACAGCGTGTAAGCATCGCCACTGGCTTGCAACGGCACTTGTTTGGCCAAATTCGTGGCCACATTGCTGTCCAAATGCGCACCCAACATGGCAGCCACTTCTTCCGCTACCATCGCTTGCCAGCCAGTCAGGTTGTCATTGCTGATGTCATAGCGCTTTTGCCAGCGGCTCTTCATATTGCCAGCATCAATCAATTTCAAGGCGATTTGTATTTGCTGACCATTGCGCACGATCTGCCCTTGCAAAATCGAACCCACGTTCAAACTGCGCGCCAATTCCGGCAAAGGGCGCGGATTGGTTTTATAGGACATCGCAGAGGAACGCGCAATCACCTGCAAACCCGGCGTGCGCGCCAAATTCCAAATCAACTGCTCGGTTAAACCGTCGGCAAATAAATCGTCATCCAGCACATCGCTGGCACGCTGAAGCGGTAGCACCACCAAACGGCGGGCATCCAGCGCAGCTTCTTTTGGGGCTGTCGGGTAAAAAGCAATGGCGGCGCAAACCAGAATAATCAGCGTGAAGACCGCAACGATTTTCCACCATGCCGCTTTGGATAGCACCAGCTTGCTGGCCGGGGGCAGGGCGGTCACGCTGTCTAATTGGGCAAAACTCAGGGTGGCGGTGGTTTGTGCGGGTTTCTCAGCGGGAAGCGGGTAAGACGGTGGCGGCGTTGCCGCTGCTTGTGCCGCACCTGCCGCAGGTGCAAGCGTTGTCGTTGGGGCCGTGCTGACCATCGGTAGCGTCCCCGGTGCCGCTTTGGGCAAAGCTTCCGGCTGCCGCAACAGCCGATAACCACGCCCCCGAATGGTGGCAATATAGCGCGGCGTGCCACTGTCGTCACCCAAGGCGCGGCGCAATAGTTTGATGCGTTGCTGTAATGTTGCATCACTCACCATTTCATGATGCCACACTTCACTCATGATGCTTTCGGTATCGGCCAACTCACCCGCACGGCGCGCCAGTGCCAATAACAAACTGAGCGATAAACCGGGCAGCGGCACCCGTTCGTTGCCGCGCTGCAATTCACATAAGGCGCTGTCCACAATCCATTCGCCAAGGCGAAAGCGGGTTGGCAAGGGCGGTAATGGGGGCGAGGGAATCGAAGCCGTGTCAATAGTGAGCATGGAGCGGTCAATACAATGTGATGGCGGATTATAAACCAGCGCGCGCCACATCGCAAGGCAGATCGCGGCAGCTTGTGTAAGCTCAATCCAAATCGAATCCGTCTTTATAAGTCATTGATTTTAAACACCTTCAGAAAAACTTCAGTAATCTTCAGACAATTTTCCGGTAAGCTTCAAGCACCCTTGCGGCCACCTCGGCATCATGCATCCCATTCCACCTGCTTCACTAAAACAAGAAACAATTTGGAAGCGATTCAACCCTTGCTCGATTTGGTCAAGCAACCCAATACCGTGAGTGAATATAAAAAGGCGGTCTTGCCCTTCACTCGCCTGGTCGATGGTGGCGGTGTGCCGCCCGTGGTGGATAAAGCCAGCCCAACTGCGAGCGCCAGTTTGACAGGTAGCGCGGCCAGTGTGGTATTAAAAGCGGCAGTGGCTGATGATGTGGGTGTGACGCAAGTCGATTTCCTGATTGATGGCAAAGTGGTTGCAACGCAAAATTTCAACCCCGCCATGAAGAATAGCCAAGTGACACAACCATATAATGCCAGCAAATTGAGTAGCGCTAAACATAGCTATCAGGCAAAAGTGAGTGATGCCAGCGGCAAAACGGGCTTGTCTTTGCCCGTCATTGTGAAGTAAATCATAACGCTTATTGTCCCTCGTTCCCCCTTTTCTATTCAGCGCAAGCATTTAAAATTGAATGCTTGCGCGCCTCTGTTCAAACAAATGGTGTCATATCTGTCGCCGGTCGGGTTTTTTCCCCATGGGAAGCTGTTAGAATTAATCCGCAGGAAAGGCCAGGCTGATCTAGTTTTTCTTGACTGTCTCTCCACATCGCTTCAAAATCATTTGAGGGTAGGTGAATGAAAGGATTGTTTTCCCATTTTGAATCCACAGGCAGCGCCCACAGCGCACTGCAGTTGGCCCCGATTCGTCATCAATTTGTTGACAATATCTGGAAAGGATTGTTTTACCTGGGCTTGATCGCCGTGCCATTGTCGCTCTCGCGTGCGCAATTTACCGGCTGGTTGCCGATTTATAATATGCATATCCTGTGCGGGGTGTTTGTTATCATTGCCTTTGTATGTTTAAAGAAATTATCCTTGCAGGTCAAATCGATTGCTTTGTTAGCTTTCCTATGGCTGGTGGGCTTGCCCGGCTTGTTTACCTTGGGTTTGGCGGCCCCCAGTATTTTGTGGTTGATTTTAAGTTGTCTGATTGCGGGTACTATTTATTCGATACGGGTTGGTGTGCTGTTTGTCGTCGCTGCGCTGTTAGTTTTGACGCTGGCGGCATGGTGTTTTATTACCGGGAGACTGGCCCTGGCTGTGAGTGCCAATGTCTATTGGGTGCAACCCGCTGCCTGGGCTACCTTGATTGTCATTAATGGCGCATTTGTTTTGATTGTGTTATTTGCCTTGACCAATTATTACGATGCGATTGTCGGGGAAGTGGAATTTCGTACCCGGCAATGGGTGGAAGAATTACCGATCGGGATTTTTGTTGTGGGTGCGGATGGTAAGCCGCATTATGCCAATGCACGCTCGCTGGAAATTTTGGGCAAGGGCATTATGCCCAATGTTGAGGCACATGATATTGCGCAAGTGTATTCGATTTTTCAAGAAGGTAGCGAGCAAGTTTATCCCTCTGAGCGAATTCCCGTGGTGCGTGCGCTGGCTGGCGAGAAATGCCAAGTGGATGATGTGGAAGTGGAACACCAGGGGCAACGCCGTAAATTGCAAGTCTGGGCGCGCCCGGTATGCGATACCGACGGCAAAGTGATTTTTGGCGTGGCCGCGTTTGATGATATTACCGAACGCCGCAAAGGGGAAGTGGAATTAATGCAGGCCAAAGAACAGGCAGAGAGTGCCAGCCGTGCCAAAAGCGATTTTGTGGCCAATATGAGCCATGAAATTCGCACCCCCATGAATGCGGTTTTGGGTATGGCGCATTTGCTGGGCCGCACCGAATTGAGCGAACAGCAACGAAGATATCTGGATATGATTACCACCTCGGGCCAGTCTTTGCTCAGTATTTTGAATGATATTCTCGATTTTTCCAAAATTGAAGCAGGGCGCATGGAATTGGCTCCGACCCATTTCCTGTTGAGCGATGTATTAAATTCCCAGGCCAGCATCATGAGCGTGAATGCGGGTGAAAAAGACCTTGAATTGTCTATCGGCGTGGAGCCGGAGGTGCCCGCCGCCTTGTTTGGTGATATGTTAAGGCTGCAACAAATACTTACCAATTTGATCGACAATGCGATTAAATTTACCGAGCAGGGCGAAGTGACACTGCTGGTGGATCGTCCGGCTCAGTTGGGGCAGGATCTGACCTTGCCGTCGGATCAGGCCATCATGCTGCGCTTTCGTATTCGCGATACCGGTATTGGCATGAGCCCGGCACAGCAAGCCCGGCTGTTTGAAGCGTTTTCACAAGCGGATGTGTCAACCACGCGGCGCTTTGGCGGGACTGGCTTGGGTTTGACCATTTGCAAGCGTTTGGTTGAACTGATGGGTGGGCAAATCGGGCAGCACAGTCAAATTGACCAGGGCACAGAATTTAGTGTGACCTTGCCCTTTCAAGTGGGCGATGCTGCGCTGATTAAACCACCGAATTCGGTATTGACTGAACTACGCGTTTTGATCGTGGATGATAACCTGACCAGTCTGGATAATTTGAGCAAAATCGTACGTTCCATGGGCTGGTTTGCCGACGCCGTGGTTTCTGGTGCGCAGGCACTGGAGCGCATGCGCCGAGTTTCAATGAATCACGCCGATTATGATGTGGTATTGGTGGATCGGCAAATGCCGGATATGGATGGCTTGAGCTTGATTCAAACCTTGCGCGCCGAGTTTCGCGCCATCCCCATGATTTTGATGGTGAATGCCTTTGGGCGCGGCAAGTTGATGCAGCAAGCGCAAGCGCACCATGTTTTGATGAAGCCGGTGACCGCATCGAGCCTGTTTGATATTGTGCATGAGGCTTGCACCTTTGAAGCACCCGGTAGCCGAACCATGCATTCATCCAGCGCTTGGCACATTGATGGCGCTCGTTTGCTGCTGGTGGAAGACAATCCGCTCAATCAAATCGTGGCGCGCGCGATGTTGGAACAAGCCGGGGCCGTGGTGGATATTGTGGACGATGGCCGTCAGGCGGTGGAGCGTTTGCGCATCCAGGCGCGCGACTACGATGTGGTGCTGATGGATGTGCAAATGCCGATCATGGATGGTTTTACCGCCACTCGGTTGATACGCGAAGAGCTGCAACTGAGTGTGCCGATTCTGGCCATGACGGCAGGGGTGATGGCTTCCGAGCAAGCCCGTTGCAAAGCGTGTGGCATGAACGATTTTATCGCCAAGCCGATTGATGTCGATCAATTGTTTTCGGTGTTAATGCGCTATCTCAAACCAAAGCGTGGCGCGCCGCCAGAGGCTGTTGTCAGCAGCGCCGAAGTGGCGGTTGATCAAGCTTTTGATGCGCGAGCTTTTGATGCGCGGGTTTTTGATGCTGGCCAATTGATGGTTTTGTGCAAAGACAATGAAAGCGCCCGCACCTCACTGTTGGGTATGATAGGTAAAGTAGTGAATGAAAGCATGCCCAAATTTGACGGCGCGTGGCAAGCGTGGCGCACGGGGCAAAGCCAGGAGGCGATACGCGTGTTGCATACCATGCGCGGCTCGATCGGTTCGTTGGGCGCGCAGGTGTTTGCCGATGCGGCTTTGCAACTGGAGAGCGCGATTAAGGAAGGCAGCGCAGATCAGGCCGCCATTGAAGAGCGGTTTTCGCTCACCCGCCAGGTGCTGCAAGAAATGGTGCAGCAGGCTACGCTGTGGTTGGCAGAGCAAAATGCCTGAGCAGGTTTGAGGCCCGGTGTGCTGCTTATTCGGTGCTCCTGCCTTCCATTACCTTGTTGAGCCAGTTTTTTGTTTCGGCAACGACCACGCTTAATTCTTGTTGCGTGGTTTCAAACATACTTTTTATTAAGTCGCGTGGCAGTGTCGGGTTGGCCCGAATCGCCAGTTCAAGTTCTTTCGCCACATCCGCAAAGCGTTGGGCACCGAGTGAACCAATCGAGCCACGCATCGTATGCAATAGCCGCGCCGCCGAGGCGTCGCGCCCGTGCAGCCAGTCCTGGTAGACTTGTTGCATTTGAATCGGGCTGCCGTCGGCCATTTTTTTAATCACGCCAAGTAATACGGTTTCATGTTCCGGGCTACCTTGGGCCATATTAAATATTTCGTCAAGGTTTAAAGCCGCTACGCTGGCACTCGCTGGTTCCGTGGGCTGGGGCGGGGGTTCCCGCTCGGTGGCAGGCTCTGTGGCAGGCGTGGGCAGGAAACGTACCAGCGTGGCAAACATTTGACTGAGATGAATCGGTTTGCCGATAAAACCATTCATCCCGCTGGCCAGGCATTTTTCCTGATCCGATTCCATCACGCCAGCCGTCATCGCCAAAATGGGCAAGCGCAAATTCAGTTCCGAGCGGATCAGCTTGGTCGCTTCAAAACCATCCATGACTGGCATTTGAACATCCATTAACACCAAATCATAGCTTTCAGGATACTCGCGCAAATGGTTAATACATTGCAAGCCATCGCCCACCACTTCCACATGGGCTCCCCCCTGTTGCAGTATGCCACGCGCCACGATTTGATTAATTAAATTATCTTCTACCAACAGCACGCGCGCGTCATCAATGCGATGTTGGCCGCGATGTTGGCCATGATATTGGCCATGATATTGGCCTGAATATTGCCCGCTCAGGTGGCCGCTGGTTGCAAGCGCGTCATCGCTGGCTTCTTCAAGTGGCAAGGTAATGCAAAATTCACTGCCCAGGCCCGCTTGGCTGCGCACTGAAATTTCACCATTCATCAAGGTCAGTAGTTGTTTGCAAATGGTTAAGCCCAAACCCGAACCGCCAAATTGGCGCGTGTTGGAGACATCGGCCTGGGTGAATGGTTGAAACAGCCGGCCCAGTTGCTCTTCATTCATGCCCATGCCGGTATCACGCACAATAATTTGCAGGGTGACCAAGTGCTCTTGTCTTTGTAGAAGCGTAACAAGCAGTTCGACCTTGCCTTGCCGGGTAAATTTAACCGCATTGCGCATTAGATTCAGCAAGATTTGTTGCAGGCGCAAGGCGTCGGCACACAATGCAGGGGGGACATCCGCTGCAACTTCAGAATGTACGCTCAAGCTTTTGTGGCCTGCATAGGTGCGTATCATGTCGGTTACGGTTTGGATCAGGTCGGACACCAGAAACGAGGTCGGGGCCAACTTCATTTGCCCCGCTTCGATGGTGGAAAAATCCAGCGCATCATTCAAAATACTCATCAGTGAATTGCCTGAGTCTTGAATCATGTCCAGATATTTTTGCTGTTCCGGATTGAGTTTGGTACTGCTTAATAAATGCGCGACACCTAACACCGCATTTATAGGGGTGCGGATTTCATGACTCATATTGGTCAAAAAATACCCCTTGCCATGCTTGGTCAAATCAGGCTGTGCTTGGGTTTGCGCCAGTTGCTGTATGCGTGCTACCAAAACCTGCCGGGCCTCGCGCTGGTAACCCAGCATGGCGCGCAGTGCGATGACAATCAAGCCGCCCACGGTGATGATGCAGATTGCAAAGGCCAAAGGCGTGTTGCGAAAACTAGCGACATTGATGAGGGAGAAAACAATGCTCAAGACGGCGATGATCAGACATTTTTTGTATGAGTCATTAAAAAATTTGTGCTTAATGCTTTGCAACTGTAATGCCATCTCGCCACCGTTGGCGTCGTTGGCGTCTGGCGCATTTTGCGCATTTTGTGTTAAGGGCGCATTTTGTATCATGAGCATCTCTACATTTTCCGGATTTCTGCATTAACCTGGATCAATTTTAACAGTTAAATTTCATCAATACTCGTTAAAATCGTCGGGCTACTTGCTTTGTTGCAAAATGAAGTCAATCCATTTTATGCTAAAGTTCGCATTTGGATTGTGTGCTGCGCCAAATCAAGCGGATTTTTCGGGATTTTGTGGTCAATAAATATTCAACATGATAAGGGTGATTTGTGTATTTGAAAATATCAATATGGCTGGTTTTGGGCATCATCAGCGGCAGTTGCCACGCGGCTGATTCAAGCAGCCCTTTGAGTTCGGGCATTGCCAAAGAAAATATCGATGCCTCGGTGCGGGCGCAAGATGATTTTTTTCAATATTTGAATGGCATCTGGTTGAAAAAAACGCAGATTCCTGCTGATCAATCAAGCTGGGGTGCGTTTGAAAAATTGGCCGATGATACCTTGCTGCAATTGCGCAGCGTGATTGAAGCCGCCGCCAAAGACACGAATCGCATTGAAGGCTCGGATACGCAAAAAATAGGCGACTTTTATCAAAGCTTTATGGATGAAGCCAAACTCGAACAATTGGGTTTGACGCCCTTGCAGCCGGAATTGGCCAGGCTTGCTGCGCTGTCGGATAAAAAAGGTTTGCCCGAACTGTGCGCGCATTTTGACCGGATTGGTGTTACCTGTCCATTTGGGATGAGTATTGGGCAAGATGAGAAAGAATCAAGCCGGTATGCGCTATCGATTCGGCAAGAGGGTTTGGGTTTGCCGGATCGGGATTACTATCTCAATTTGAACGATGCCAAACTGGCCGGGATCAGGGCTGCCTACCAACAGCATATACAAGCCATGTTGAAATTAATTGGTGATCAAAATGCAGGTGTACATGCAAAAGAGGTTTTGGCGTTTGAAACTGCGCTGGCCAAAATTCAATTGAGCCGGGTGGAAAACCGCGATGCGGTGAAGCGTTATAACAAATATGATTTGAGCAAATTGGCGGCGCTCACCCCGAATTGGGATTGGGATGCGTATTTGGCGGCGGCCAGCATGAAAGGGAAAGTTGATTATGTTCTGGTGAATCAACCGGCTTATATCAAAGCCTTCGATTCGGTACTGCAAAAAACACCGCTCACTAGCTTGAAAGCTTATTTGCAATGGCAGATGGTACGCGCTTATGCCGAGTTTTTATCGGCGCAATTTGTCGATGCCAATTTTGCCTTTTATGGCAAAGTGATTAACGGCGTGCCCAACAACACGGCGCGCTGGAAGCGCGCGGTAGAAGCGATTGATGGCGCGGTGGGCGAGAGCCTGGGCAAGCTGTACGTGGCGCAGTACTTCCCGCCGGAGCGCAAGGCGCGCATGGATAGCATGGTGCAAAACCTGTTGCTGGCTTACAAAAACAGTATCGCCAAGTTGGGTTGGATGAGTGAGGCCACCAAGCAAGAGGCGCAAGCCAAGCTGGCTAAATTTACGCCGAAAATTGCGTATCCCAAAAAATGGCGTGATTATTCGGCTTTGAACGTCGTTAATGGCGATTTACTGGGTAATGTGATGCGTGCGCGTGAGTTTGCGTTTGCGCGTGAAGTGGCAAAGCTGGGTCAGACGATTGATCGTGACGAATGGGTCATGACGCCGCAAACCGTGAATGCCTATTACAATCCATCGATGAATGAAATCGTGTTTCCGGCCGCGTTTTTGCAGGCACCGTTTTTTGATGCCAATGCCGATGATGCCGTCAATTATGGTGCGATTGGCACGGTGATAGGCCATGAAATCAGCCATGGTTTTGATGATCAGGGCTCGCGCTACGATGGTGATGGCAATTTGCGTGACTGGTGGACCAGTGCGGACCATAAAAATTTTAGCGCCAAGAGCAAAATTCTGATCAAACAATACAATGCCTTTAGCCCGGTAAAGGGGTATTTTGTGAATGGCGCGCTCACCCTGGGAGAAAACATCGCCGATAATTCCGGCATGGCGATTGCGTATAAAGCCTGGCAATTGTCGCTGGCGGGCAAACCTGCCCCGGTGCTGGATGGTTTCACCGGAGAGCAGCGCTTTTTTATGGGTTTCGCGCAAACCTGGCGCGCCAAAACCCGGGAACCACAAGCGATTAAATGGCTGAAAACCGACCCCCACTCACCCGATAAATTCCGCGCCATTGGCGTGCTGAAAAATAGCGTGGAGTTTTATCGGGCCTTTGATGTGAAGAAGGGCGATAAGATGTATCTGGAGCCGAAACAGCGGGTGACGATTTGGTGATGGTGGATCAATATGCGTATTGATACCTGTGGTTGAAGAAGTACAGTGCGGCTTAAGGGCGCGACAAATTTTGTCCTGGTTTTGTGCTTGAGCACGAATAGTGTTATCGTCGCGAGGGCTGAAACCTATGAGGAACGCTGCATGAAACTACATTCTTACGGTTGTACAAACTACAAACCATTCAAGGCGGAAACGATTATTGAAGTCAAACCATTGACCTTGATTTTTGGTAAAAATAGCAGTGGAAAATCTGCTCTTTTACGCTTGTTGCGTGTGGTCATGCGTGCATTGGGGCCCAATTCGCCGAAGACATTTCCACTGGATGTCGATGGGCTATTTTTTGGCGCATCGTTTAGCGATCTTATTCATGGAAAACTGCAACATCAAGCGGTTCAGTTCCATGCCAAATTGGAAGATAATGAGCGCACATTCGATTTGCCTGCCACAGTGCAAAATTTGCAATCACATACGCCTCCTTTCAATACATCTAAAACATCGCAATTTCATCTTCGCTCACCCTGTGAAATTGATCTTGATTGGAATCCTTCAAAAGATGACATCATTAATTTTCAGGGGATTGGGCCAGTTCCGTTCCGGGGCATCTTACCCGATGCACAAGGCGCACTAAGTCCAATGGAATGGCAAGTGATTGAGGCATTGCGCGAACAGATAGTGCAGTTGGAAAGTGGCATTTCTCATTTGGGACCAATTCGGGCTGAAGTCAAGCGCATCTATGAAAATGGGCCAAGCACCATACTGGGATTGGATGGCGCAGGTGCCTGCAGCCAATTGGCGCAAGATATGACCCTGTTGGACAGGGTGGCAGATTGGTACAAGCAGCATATGGATGGTTGGCGCTTGAATATCAGCACAAGCGGGATCGCGTTTGAATGTACGCTTGAGCGCGGTGGCAGTCGTATTAATTTGGCCGAAGCGGGGCAGGGCATGCAGCAAGTTTTGCCGATTGTGGTGCAACAATTGGCGCATCAGGGCGAGCAGGCGGGCCAGTTTATTGACTTGATTGAGCAGCCGGAACTCCATTTACATACCGCTGCCCAAGCGCCATTAGGGGATCTATTTTTGGAAACCGCCAAATCAGGGCATGGTCAGCTTATCGTCGAGACCCACTCAGAAAACATCTTGCTGCGAATTCGCCGCCGGATAGCCGAAGGTGCCGATCCAAACCTGCTTGCCGTGTATTGGGTGGATGATCATCCAGACGGACAAAGCACGGTGCGCCGCATCCATATCGACCAAGGCGGTAACTTGGATTGGTGGCCAGAGGGCGTTTTTTCCGAAGGTTTTGAAGAAGTCCGTGCGATTAGCCGCGCTGGTCATGGTTGTACTTTACGAAACCAGCCTACCATTATTGGTAGAAATTGCAAATAAGAAATGCAATGCTGAACCCGCAGCGGTAAAAACAACAACAAGGTAATTGATTGCTGTTTTGCGTGCTAATAGTAACACGCCGATGCTATACTTTGCCATTCGTGGTGGTTGGCCAGTAGCGCTTGTTGTGGTTGTAAAGGGTATAATTGCGACTCACATTTCTTTTCTTGGAGCTTTCAATGTTTGATTTTTCCTTCTTGCCACAAACCCCGGTTCTGCCAGTCAATCACGCACAACATGATTTAATACCGCCGCCTGCATTGGCGGAAAATGCTGATAACTATCCACCACCGCCGCCAAAATAAATGCGGCTAACCATTTCGAGGTAGACATGCTTTCAA
>JBKJLF010000789.1:0-4000 GCA_046597185.1 Burkholderiaceae bacterium
CCCAGTGCGTCGTAAGTATAGCGCCAGCGGCTGCCGTCACTGGCATGCACTTCGATCAGGCGATCAAACCCGTCCCATGTGAAATGGGTGATACGTGGGCGAAAGCCGTGTTGGTGCTCGATGCGCGCCACCATGCGCCCGCAGGAGTCATGCGTATACGTGTAGCGGCCGCGCTCGCGCACAACACCGCCAGGGCGCATGTGCTGCATGAGCGCTTGCGCGGGAGTGTGCAACTGGCCGGGGCTGGCCTCATCACACAGGGCAATGTCGCCCGCCGCGTCATAGGTGAAACTCTCTTGCGCCAGTTGTTGCGGCAACGTGTCGTTTAGCCGGGTGCGTGGGTGCGCATCGAGGTTTCTGTTTCCATCGATAGCGCTCGCACACAAAAATTTTAGCCCGACTTGTCATACGATAGCGAGACTTGTGATCAATCGATTCAATCCATGAAGAAGAAACCCATACTTGTGCACTGGCTGTTGCTAATGTCAAGCTTCAAGCAACTTGCCATTGCTTCGACTTCTTCTATACTACTTGGCAACCAAACGGTGAAAGGGTCTTCCAAATGAAAGTGCTAATTTCTTTATTTGCGGCAATTATTTCAGTTTTGTTAGTTATTCCTCCTCAATTGCACAAAAAGCACTATAAATACAACAAGATCGAGTTAACCTTGTTATATCCAACATTTTACAAAGATGGTAACAATGCGCTGCATTTCGGGCGTAGCTTTTCACTTCCCGACGATAGTGAAGGTACATCGAGCTTTGTTGAACCACTTCGCGGTTCGCGCCTACTTTGTGGTATGCGAGCTTGTAACGACTTCACGAATCAGGTTCGGATCGAATGGTTAGCAATACAAAGAGCAACCGCTTTGGAGAAGGCGCGTTTGAACGAGGTTGAACGTGAAATTGCTACACAAAATAGCCGTAGAGATGCGCTTGTGGCGAGTTATCGAAATGAAAATTGTGCAAACGTAGAAGCTGGCCCAGCCGAGCCAGCGTTTAGTTGCCGTGAAAGGGAAACCTGGCGGCCACTCGGTGTTTGTATGGTGCGTACCGCCGGGATGAAAATTTGTGACTTGGGGCTGGGTGGTGCATTCACAAAGGTTTTTCCTGCCTTCGGTGCTCACTTCGTTGCAGCACAATCGTGCAAAGCTGCAATGGCTGGTTTGATGAATGAGGAGTACCACATTCAAGATGAAATTGTCTCCGACGGTGTTGGTTTTTTTGTGATGACAGGCATAAGAATTGCTGCAGGTGTGGCTTTTGGGAAGCTTGGTATGGTTGGCGTTGATGTTGCTGATGCCGCTTACGATGTAATACAGTGCGTTCCTAAAATGGCAAATCGTTGTGAAAATAATTACCGAAGCTGGCTAAGTGACAGGGAGCGGCATTTTGCGGTAAATAAGGAACAAATCTTATCGTGTCAAGGAACGACAGCCAATATTCATAGCATAGAACAAAACATTGCGATCCTCAGTGACCAACGTCAATTGCAGGAGAAAAAAATCCAGACATTAATGGCAGATCTAAGCCATTTGGAAACAAAAGAAGTCCTTGCGGATGCCTAGGCAACTCGCTGCGATTTGGTCGGCTGCCCTAATTTAAATTGAAATTTTTCATTTTTTGCAAGCCTCCAAATTTAAGAAAAGAGCTAACTTTCATGAAGCTGGTCAGCCACGGCGCAACGACGCACGATTTCAGCTTCCAACGCCAGAAGCACGGCTGTTAAGGTATCAGCATCCACGGACCACCAACCCAGCCGTTTACACTTATTAAGCACTTGGCGCGCCTGTGAGACCAATTCATTGGCGAATGGTAGGGGCGAACAATCTCCAATCGCTATTTCTCGGGACCGCCCAACGCCCTCTAGTGCGCGAAATTGCAACAGGCCGTCAGATATTTTTGAAATTTCTACGGCATAAGGCCCATCCATAAAATTCACTGTCTCGCGAGCGCTAACATTACACATTAACCGCAACAAGGCGGCCGCCCACCATCCCAGCACCACCACTATAAAGTCATTCCAATGTAGTATTGGAAAATCGTGGTCATTGATGGTTAGCCAAATATCTGCGGTTGCCGGGCCACCTTGCCGCACGACCACCGACTCGGCATTGGCAGTTAACGTAATGTTCGTCATCGCCCCACCACCGGGTACGCGGTTTCAATAAGGTTTGTTGTCTTGTTAAACCACATTTCTACGGCGATTCCCGTCTTGGTCATTCCAGAGAGTAGCACGCGCTCGCCTTGCACTGCCGCAGTAGTCGCCGACCCATATGCTTGTTTGATCGCCATCATAACTCCTCGCTCATTTAGTCCAACAAATACGCTTTTGCCAGCGGTGCGCGCACCACCAGTCATGTGTCTTTCCGCAACATGTACCATATCGACAGTCACCTTTCGCCAACTGGGGAGATTGATGGGCTTTACGCCCCTTGCCACTACATTGGCGATACTACCTGATTTCTCCACACCGCACTTATTCAACCCCAACGGATCAATCCAGACACTCGGATTATCCACATACCCCTGCGAGCGCATCCCGCCCGCCATGCCAATCGGATCAGGGCTTAAATATTGCCCACTCTCGGGGTCGTAATAACGCTGGTAATTGTAATGCAATCCACTCTCGGCATCATGCCATTGATTCGGAAAGCGTAAATCAAGTTGTAGCGGGTTGTCGGCATCATTGGCTGCCGGGGTTTGCCAAAGGCGGTTGAGCTTGCCCCAGGTTTGCAATTGCGCTGCCCACACCATGCGGCCATCGCCATCCAACAGCTCGCGCGGGGTGCCCAAGTGGTCGGTGACAACATACAGCAAACGCGCTTCATCCTGATTTTTTTGATGCGATACCGCCAGCGGCGTAAAGCTGTCTGGCGCGTAATGCCAGCCGAAGAATTCTTGCGTGCCGTCCGCGTAGCGCTTCGATTGTTGCGCCAAGCGTGCGCCTTCCCACAGGTAGCGCTCTTCTTGCAAATCATTGGACAGCATCGAATAGGCTGACTTTTTCGCTGCATGGGTGCAGCGCTTGCTGGTGCGTCTGCCCAGCGCGTCGTAGGTGTATTTCCAGCGGCTGCCGTCGCTGGCATGCACTTCGATCAGGCGATCAAACCCATCCCAGGTAAAATGAGTGGTACGAGGCCTAAAGCCGTGTTGATGCTCGATGCGCGCCACCATGCGCCCACAGGTGTCATGCGTATACGTGTAGCGCCCGCGCTCGCGCACCACGCCGCCAGGGTGCATGTGTTGCATGCGCGCTTGCGTGGGGGCGTGCAACTGGCCGGGTTTGGCTTCATCACACATGGCAATATCGCCCGCCGCGTCATAGGTGAAACTCTCTTGCGCCAGTTGCTGCGGCAGGGTGTCGTTTAGTCTGGTGCGCGGGTGCGCATCCAAGTTCCGGTTGCCCTCGTCATAGTCGGTACGGGCGATTTGGTCGCGTGCGTCCAGGCTGTAGCGGGTGTTGCCCATGCGTGGGTCGTCGATGTCGGTCAAGCGGCCTTGCTGCCAGCGGTAATGGCGTAGCGGGGTGCCAAATTCGGCGCGCTGGTGGACGAAGTCGGGTATTTGCCCCGCCAACTGCTGGGCTTTCAGGCGGTGTTGGCTGTCAAATTGCTGTTGTAGTTGGAAGTGGGCCGCAAAGGACGCACTGCCGGCAACCATGGCTTGCCAGTCTGTTTGCGGCAGGCTACTGCGGCGGATGTCACAACCCAATTTGTCACGCTCAATGTGCAGTTCGCCATGGCGCGTGCGCAAGCTCGCGAGCAAACCAAGGTGGTCGAAGTAATAGCTGGAGCTGCCCATCGGCATGCTACGGCTTTCGCACTGGTTGTGCTCGTTGTAGTGCCAGCTCAAACCCTCCTGATCTTGTACATTGGCGCTGACGCGTCCGGCTTCGTCATAAGTCCAAATCAGTTCAGATTCCAATTGTCCGGCGCGGTAGACATTGGCACGCTCCACGCGTTGCGCCTGATTGTACGCGTACTGGATTTGGCAATCGT
>JBKJLF010000865.1:0-4094 GCA_046597185.1 Burkholderiaceae bacterium
CTCAATCGGCCCCAATTACCCCGGAACCGGTGGTCACGCTCACTGCACCGCCAGCGGAAGACCCACAAGTGGAAGCCTTACGCGCCTTGGCTTCGATGCAGGAACGGCTCGATCATGTAGCGGCACCGCTGCTGCTGACCAATCCCGACCTGTGCAAAAACCAGGCGCGCAATTTACTCGGTTTCAATGCCAAAACCCAATATTCCTATTCTTCCGAATTTGTTCGCGCCGCGCAGAGTTTATTCAATTTAAGTGAGCGCTTGCAAATTA
Organism: Burkholderiaceae bacterium; assembly: GCA_046597185.1. Taxonomy (GTDB): domain Bacteria; phylum Pseudomonadota; class Gammaproteobacteria; order Burkholderiales; family Burkholderiaceae_D; genus CAMBDR01. The sequence goes on from JBKJLF010000865.1 coordinate 271, forward strand.
CAGGGGTACTCACGGGCAGTGGTGCTGCCCGCGCCGGGCTGCGCCCGGGAGATATCCTGATTGCCGCTGAAGGCAAGACTTTGCCCACCGGACAAAACGCAGAGCGTGCGGCCGGCGCGATTCTCGCCCCCTTGGCCAGCACCCGCGCCAATATGAAATTGACCATCCAACGCGATGGCAAACAGCAAGAAATGACCGTTCCCTTAACCCGGGCCTGTGCTTTCAGGGTCGATCTGGGCAATGCCGATAATGTGAATAGTTATGCCGACGGCCAACGCGCCATGATTACGCGTGGCATGCTCAATTTCACCAAATCAAATAATGAGCTGGCTTACCTGATTGCCAAAGAAATGGCACACAATATCTTGGGCCACGCGGCCAAACAACGCTCTAACAGTATTGTGGCGCAACAAATCGATAATTTGCTCAGCGTTCACCCGGATTTGAGTATGTTGATTGGCAGTGCGGGCATTAAACCCACGCCAACCGAACTCGATCTTGCGGCAGACAATCTTTCCGTGTATTTGCTGGCCCGCGCAGGTTATTCGCTCGATCAATTACCCGCTTTTTGGCAACGTCTGGCCAGCCAATATCCGGCTTCCGTACTCAATGCCCATACCGCAATTCACCCTGGGCACGCGGCACGCATCACGGCATTGGAGAAATCGGTGAAAGAAGTCAAGGCCAAACAAAAAGCACGGCAAGCGCTGATACCTTAATAAACTGGCATTTAGCCCGGTAAGCCAAAGAATTTTTTAATCCGGCGCAACAAATTGGCTTGACTGACATTTTGCCCATTGCCACTGAAGCCTTGTTCGGCCGCCGCCAAATCGCTGTCGCGCTCGCTCATGATTTTTGCCAACACATCGGCCAAAGCGGGTCGCTCGCGCAAAATCGCTTCAAATGCCAATTTATCGATGCGGTAACATTCCAGATTACTATTGGCGGTAATCGTGCTGCGGCACGCCTCCCCCGTCATCATGCCCATTTCGCCAAACACCTCCCCCGCCCCCAGTCGCGCCACAAACTGCCGCTTGCGCCCAATCACCTCATACCACACCTCAACTTCACCAGTCACCAACAAGTAAAGCCAATGCGCCATGGTGCCTTGGCGGGTAATCACCTCCCCCTTGGTAAACGGCGTGACGGTCAGGCCGGTTGCAATCTGGCGTAATTCATCCTCATGAAAACCTTCAAACAGCTTTACCACCGACATCATTTGCATGCGGTGCGCAATTTCTTGCTCCTGCTTTATCGCGACGCTTTCACTGTTATCGCTTTGCATGCGCGCATTCAGATTGGGTTTGCCCAATGCGATATTATGTCGCCGCAAAGCCGTGAAAATATGTTTGCGCAGGAGGGAATCGGTCAGCGCATCGCTCTGGGGATGGGTTAGCCAATAGCGCACCGCATAATGGGTCAAACCATCGCGGTAATCGGTCAAAATACAGTGCGGCAGCGGTTTGGCGGCCACATTATCGATGACGGCACCACAGATGGCACCCTCCACCGCAGCCACCACTTGTGATGGCGCTACCGTATTATTGGCACTAAAGGACACTGAGCGGCGAGAATTGCGGTGCTGGGCGCTACTAAACACCACCACGGTCGAGCGTACCAGCTCACTATTGGGCACCACCACTTTTTCGCCATCGTTAGTTAGCAGGGCGGTGTGCCGCCAATGAATTTCGATCACTTGACCACGATAACCGCCAAGCATAACCCAATCGCCAATTTCAAAGGAATTGTCCAGTTGTAAAGCCAGGCCTCCCAACACATTGCCCAGTGTTTCCTTCATGGCGAAGGCCAAAATGGCGGTCATGACGGCCGAGGTGGTGAGCAAGCCACTCAAATCCAGGCCAACAAAGCGCAAGCGAATTAATCCCCACACCAAACACGCCAGAATAAACAACAGGTCTTCGAGAATGCGCGGCCAGGGCATGCGCAAAAGGGGTAGCAAAATCCGAAAGATACTGATGATGATAATGCGCAACAGCAACACGCCCCAACCCAATATCACCAACTCATCCAGCATATTTTTGACTAGCCCAAGCGGAATCGGTGGTACAACGCGCCCAATCAGCATCACGACCAAGCCCAGACCAACCAAACTCAGATGCATGCGCATCAATTGCCGCCCTTCGGGCAGCAAACGGGTTGCGAGTACTTGCAACAGGCAAGCCACGGCAATTAATCCGATTAAGCCGAGGGGCAAGTGATCAAACTGAGTCATAAGCATGATGCGCAATCGTGGGGGATCAAAACAACCACCATGGCCTGTCCTGCCCGACCACTCATGCCTAGTGTGCCACAGGAATGCACGCGAAAACACAAATCAGGCTTACTTACAGGACAAATCCTTTTGTCTGTCCATTTCAACTCATTTCAACTGTGATCGGTGCATTCTCCAAAGCCCGCATCCGGACCATGATGGGTGGCACTTCGTCGGGCGAAAATGGTTGGCGGCACCAACAAAGAATGCAAATCGTAGGAAGGTGCAGTTTTACCGCTGGGTGCCGCCAACACATCGAAGGGGAAACTCAAGTGCACTGGCCCACGCGGCGTGCGCATTGCCAGTTGCAGGGCAGAAACCAGCTTCGGTTCCAGTTGCGCGGGGTGAGAAACCAGGGAATTAAATCGGGTACAGGCTTGAAACATGGTGAGAATATTCACCCCGGTACAACCGGACTCCTGCAAAGGATGCCTGCCAAAGGTCGGCAAGGCTGGTTGGCCCGTAATCACCAGCAATGGAATGTTGTTGTCAAACGCGCTGGCAACCCCCGTGAGTAAATTGGTTGCGCCCGGCCCGGAAGTGGCACAGCACACGGCGATTTTTCGGGTTTCCCGCGAATAGCCATCGGCCATATACGCGGCCCCGGTTTCATGCCGCGCCAAAACCAGGCGCAAGCCGCCGCGTCGGCTACTGCGTGCCATCGCATCAAACAAAGGCTCAATGGCCCCACCGGGGATGCCAAAAATGACTTCAATCCCTAATTGTTCGAGGTAAGCCACCAGTAAATCGGCCACATTCAGCGGCGGCTGATCGCCAAACATCATGGGAGAAACAGCGCCAGAGAGCACATGCGGTGGCAATATATCCATTTTCAACACTCCAGAAAACCGCATCAACATTGAACGAGCAAACTTGAATGAGCAATCATCGTACCCGCGACTTTTTGGGCGGCATGTATAAACCTGACGCTTTCTTTGAGCGTCGTATCTGAAGTCGAGCACCACACGAGAATCATCAAGTAGTATTATTTATACTGATTGATTATGACAGAATTATTCATGTCATTGCACTAATTTTACTCCAACAAGCACACGCATTTATCTTAATTAGTACAAGCAAACCTGAAGACGCCAATTAAATATTCATCTGCATCATGAAAAAGACCACCAACACTGTTGCAAACACGCCTCAACAGCAGCACAAATTGGTACAATCATCACCCCAAACCGATTTTTCCCTGAACCTGATGAATTTAATCCGTTTTCTGCGCGCAGCGCCAGTCAGCTCCAGCTTTGCTGGTATCTGCATCGGCATTTACTTACTCATGGTAGCAACAGGTGCGCATTTTGCTGATCCGCATAGCCGCGCGATGATTGAATGGGGTGGCAATTACCGCGCATTAACAATTAATCATCAATCATGGCGCTTGTTCACCTCGATTTTTTTACACGGCAGTTGGCTGCATATCACCTTGAACAGTATTGCGATTTTTGATATTTGCTATTTGCTGGAACAACGTATCGGAGCGGCCCGTTTGATGATTGTGTTACTGATTTCGGGTTTAAGCGCAGCCCTGTGCAGCCTGATTTGG
>JBKJLF010000138.1:0-12445 GCA_046597185.1 Burkholderiaceae bacterium
GGCCAACAGCATTTTTTCGACCAGTTCGGTCAGCAATGGCAGTTGCGTTATCTGCTGCGCCTGGTGGCATAGTCTGGCATTAACCGCACTCTCCACCGTCTGCCCCCAGACATTGGCTTCGATCAGCGCCAATTCAAATTCCGGCTTCCACGCCAAGCGCCACAGCTCATGAAAACTGCCGCTTTTACCGCTGACACGCTGGGTCTGCCCCCACGCCACGCCCAACACCCCGAGGCGATGCAGGAAGATGCTTTTTTCCAGATGCAGTTCCTGACGTAGATCGAGATTGAGGTCGCTATGGTCGGTGGAGACCGCCAGACGCAGGCGTTTTTGCAGCGTCTTCACATCACCCGGCAAGGGTAGCATCGGCGTTTCCGGCGGGATTTGGCCCAGCTGGTCATTGATCAGCAGTTTACTTTCGATCAGGCGCATTGGCGCGTCACTATTGCCAAACAATACACTTTGCAGGGCGGGCAATAATTCATCCAGCCCCGCGCGTGAGCGCTCGCGCATGCTGGCCAGGGTATCGGCCAACCGAAGCACTTCAATGATATGGGCCGATGAGGCATCCAGATCATTCTCCCGCAATAGCCGCGCAGCATCAGTCAACCAGTACAGCGCCGCCTTGTGTGGCGTATGCCAGCAATGGTGATACCAGCCCGGTGCGGCAATACCCGCGCCGTAGCCGCTGTTGCTGGCCAGACGGGCGTAAGTCCAAGGCGTCCAGGTGGCGGCAACTTTGGCTTTGGGTAGATTTTTTAAGATCTCGGCATCGGCCTTGGCGCTGGGCAGGGTGCGTAGCGCGGGCACATGCCAGGCTCCGCACACCACAGCGATTTTTTCATGGCCCTGCTTGATGGCATGGCGTATCATTTGGCGCATATAGGCTTCACGCTGTGCTTCGCGTTGGGCTGCTGATTGTGATTGATGCCCGCCACCTTGGCCGTCAAAGCCGGGGCCTAATTCCTCTCTGGCGACGGTCATCATTTCTTCGATGGCGGCAAATAAATCCAGGCTGTCTTGCCGCTGCTCAACCAAATGATCCCACCAGGTTTCACTATCGCTAAACCCGGCGGCGTGGGCCAGCCAACCGAGCGCGTCACCATGGTGGGGGAGGTCAGCGTCGGGGAGGTCGGTGTCGGGGAGGTCGGTGTCGGGGAGGTCAGCCTCAGAACCTGGAACGGTGGCGCTTGTTTCGCTTTTTTCTTCCACCATCATTTGCTGCGCCATCCCATGCGCCTGCGGCAAATCAAAAAAACGGGTTGGCACGCCCTGCTGCTGGCCATAAATAATGGCTTGCCATTCCGGCGAAAATTCGGCAAACGGGTAGTACACCGCGTGCTGCGGCATGAAGGGTGCGTACACCAGCAGCGCCACCGGCGGCTGCATGCCTTCGCACCTTGCCAGCGCCAGCAAATCGTCCGCCTCGGGTGGGCCTTCGATTAAAATGCAATCGGGCTGCAACTCGCGCAACGCCAGCGCCAAGCTGCGCGCGCAACCGGGGCCGTGGTGGCGGATACCAAACAGATGAACAGCCATGGCGTGCCGCTCAAATCACCGCGCGGCAGGCGCGGTATAAATCTTTCCACCCTTCGCGCTCTTTCACCACGGTTTCCAAATATTCCAGCATCACCACCCGGTCTTGCACCGGGTCTTTGATTACCGCACCAATCACGCTGGAAGCCAAATCCGCACCGCGCAAGGTGCCATCGCCAAAATGCGCCGCCAGCGCCATGCCATTGGTCACCACCGAAATCGCTTCGGCAGTACTCATGCTGGCCGAAGGCGATTTCAGCTTGATTTTGCCATCTTCGGTTTGCCCGGCGCGCAGTTCGCGAAACAGCGTCACAATCCGGCGGATTTCTTGCAGTGCCGGTTTTTCGGCCGGCAATTCCAGCGCACGCCCCAAACTGGCAACCCTGGTTTCCACGATTTGCACTTCTTCTTCAGCCGAATTGGGCAGCGGCAGCACCACCGTGTTGAAGCGCCGTTTGAGCGCGCTGGAGAGTTCATTCACGCCCCGGTCGCGGTCGTTGGCGGTAGCGATCACATTAAACCCTTTGGCCGCTTGCACATATTCATCCAGCTCCGGAATCGGCAACAATTTTTCTGACAATAAGCTGATAAAACTGTCTTGCACTTCTGCCGGAATCCGGGTTAATTCTTCAATCCGCGCCAGTTTGCCTTGCTGCATGGCGCGCATCACCGGGCTGGGCACCACCGCCGAGAGGCTGGGCCCTTTGGCCAGCAATTGCGCATAATTCCAGCCATAGCGTATGGTTTCTTCACTGGTGCCTGCGGTGCCTTGCACCACCAGGGTGGAATTGGCGCAAATGGCGGCGGCCAAATGTTCCGATACCCACGACTTGGCCGTGCCCGGCACGCCCAGCAACAGCAAGGCGCGGTCAGTAGCCAGGGTGGCGATGGCAATTTCAATAATGCGCCGGTTGCCAATGTATTTGGCGCTGATTTCAACCCCACTCTCCAGCGTGCCACCCAATAAATACATCGATACCGCCCACGGCGACAAAACCCAGTTGGGCGGGCGCTGACGCGTATCGGCTTGTTTCAGTGCCTCCAATTCGTTGGCATATTGTTGCTCGGCATGCTGACGGATGACATTGCCGACGCTGGCGGGGGGGGTTGTGCATTCATTGCGACTTCTCCAAAAAACTTGTATCCAGTTGGTGGCGGAAACGCAGGGTTTCCAAAAATTCGTCGATCACTTCGCGCCAGTGCGGCCAGTGTTCCCAGGTATCGGCGGGCCAGTTTTGTTCGGTGTAGCTCAGATCGTCGATGGCTAGCCACTGCGCCATTTGTTTCAAACTTTGGCGCACGCCCCAGTGACGCTTGCGTGTACAGCAGCAAGGCTTTGGATACGCTGAGCGAGAATGGCGCTCTGGCATTGCTGCGCTGTTGACTCCACTGATTAATCAATTGCAAGGCTTGGCTATTGGATTGTTGCAACCAGCTTAGCAATAAACCTTCCTGGTTTGCTGGCGGCAGCAGTGTAAAATGGCGCATCAGATCGGCTAATATCGCATTGAGTTGGATATGGCTGAAGGCTAGTTGTTCGGTGCCAATTTGCTCCAATAGCAGCACGGCGCGTGGTGTTGCGTGGTGTTGGCGGCGACCAATTGCATATCTGGCGCAAACACCACGCGTAGTGGCGTGGCTCCGGGGTAAAAATGCACGCTGCCCTGGTATGCTGTACCTGCGATTAATGGACTGGGCAAGGCTTGCCCGCCCGCCGAAAATTGCAATACCATGGCAAAGCGGCTACTGCTTTGGCCGCGCAAATAGCAGGCGCGGCGGCTGATGCGCTCGTCGGTTTGGGTATCGCTGCCCAACACTTGCCAGACATCGGCCACGGGCGGCGTGGCCAGCGCGTCTTCTTGCGCCGCTACCCAGCCCACGGCAGTACGAATATCGATTTGAAATTCCGGGCTGAATTGTTTCAGCCTTTGCTGGCATTGCACCAGCAGCGCGAGGTAGCCCAGTTCGTGCGCCAGCGGCACTTCCCAGTCCGGCTGGCTTGAGCCGTAAATCAACATACCGGCACGCCGTATCCGGCTGGCCAGGCCGCCCGCTTGCGCGTCCACCATGCGCGCGGCCATCGCCTCCCAGGCGCTGGCGGGTTTGCTGCGCAGGCCCGCCAAGCCTTCACGCGCCAGATCGGCCAGCCAGGTATCAAGCAGGGCCACGCCTTGCGCCACATTGTTTTGTCGTTTGTCCTGGCGCTTTTGTGTGGCTTTTTCTTTGGCGGCAATTTGCTCCGGGCTGAGTTTGGCCTGGGCTTTGGCCGCAGCTTTGGCGGCTTGCTGGCCGCCGCGCTGTTCGCGGCTTTGCAACCAGTCGGCCACCCAATCGGGCGGGGTGGTATTGCCAAATGTGTCGGCTTTGGCGGCCGTTTGCCGGGCGTAGAGCAAGTACAAGCCCAAACCATGCTTGCAAGGAAACTTGCGGCTTGGGCAAGAACATTTAAAGGCCGGGCTGCTCAGTTCAATTTGGGTGCGGTAGGGTTCCTTGCCGCTACCCTGGCACAAGCCCCACAAGGCATTGGCGTTGCCACCCAAACCCGACCAATACGACAGATTGGCTTGCCCGCTGCCCGCTGCCCGCTTTGGCGGATGCCGGATCGGGCGCGAGCGCTAAAATTTGTTCAGCCGTGAGCATATTGGTCAGAGGCAAAAAAGAAATAAGCTTAGCATGCGCCACGCTGCTTTGTTGATGATTTGTGTAAAAACCTTCACACTATTTAATGAAATGCCCGGGCCTGCTTGTTCAGGTGGTTTTGACATCGGATATCCTGGATCGATTTGAGCCGGAATGGGGGAAATATTTTTTTCAGGAATTTGAAATATTTCGATACATTTTTTTTCTTGCTGACGTATAATTGCCGCACTGCTTTAGATGGCGAAAAGAATTGCATGGTGTGCAATGTCATGGCAATGGTTGAGCCATAAAAAGTAGTAATAGATTTGGTGAAAAGTAAGGTCTTGGTCATTCCCATTTTGGGGTGTTTTTGTAAGTATATTGGAGAGTATAGATGAATATTGCAAAAAAAATCGCAGTTGCAGCCGCTTTAGTCGTTGGTACACTGTCCGCAGGTGTGGCATCTGCTGACGTAATCGGATTTGATACATTGCCTACTGGCTATGTCGCCAATGGCTATGCTGGTTTTAACTGGAATAACTTTTATAGTTTCGCTGGCCCTACCAATTCCGGCTATGCTGGCGGCACAGTGAGCGCACCGAATGTTGCATTCAATGCCTATGGCTCAGCAGCATCGTTTAGCAAAGCAACGGCTTTCTCCCTGAATAGCGCTTTCTTCACTGGCGCATGGAATGATGGTTTGAATATTCACGTTGTCGGCACTGGTGGTGGCAATACTTTCACCAAAGACTTTACCGTCAATGCAACTTCGCCAACTCTGGTATCGTTTAACTGGAACAACATCAATTCGGTGTCCTTTAGCTCCAGCGGTGGCGTGGCTCACCCAGGCTACGGCGGTGCTGGTACTCACTTTGCGCTGGACAACCTGACCGTGAATGCCGTTCCAGAACCAGAAACCTATGCGATGATGATCGCTGGTTTGTTTGCACTGGGCGCGGTTGCACGTCGTCGCAAGCAAGCGTAATTGACGGCCAGCTTGGCTGGTTGAATTTTGATCTGACGGCTTAGCGGATCAAGTAAAAAAGGGCGACTGGTTCGCTCCTTTTTTCATGATAGCGCTATTTTTACATCGGTCTCGTGGTTTTGCATCGGGAACGGTACAATGGCGGCATGACTTCTACTCTCCCCCCCTTTGCCGAATTAAGCCCTGATTGCGTGCTCGATGCCTTGCAAAGCATCGGTTGCGACTGCGACGGCCGTTTGCTCGCCTTAAACAGCTATGAAAACCGGGTCTACCAGCTTGGCATCAACGATGCGCCGCCCTTGGTGGTCAAATTTTATCGCCCGGCACGCTGGAGCGACGCCGTCATTCTGGAAGACCATGCCTTCGTGGCCGAACTGGCCGCGCAAGAAATCCCGGTAGTGGCGGCGCTGGCTGGGCAACAAGGCCAAACCCTGCACCATTATCAGGATTTCCGTTTTGCCATATTTGAAAAGCGCGGCGGTCGCGCGCCCGAGCTGGATCGCGCCGGCACGCTTGAGTGGATAGGGCGCTTCATGGGCCGCATTCATGCCGTGGGTAGTGTGCGGCCGTTTGTGGCGCGGCCTACGCTTGATTTGGCCAGCTTTGGCATCGAGTCACGCGAGTTTTTGCTGACGCATGATTTTATTCCGCCCGAATTGCTGGCCGCCTGGACCAGCGTGAGCGCGCAAGCCCTGGCGGGCGTGGCTGCCTGTTACCAGCGTGCCGACGAGATCCAAACCTTACGTCTGCATGGAGACTGTCACACTGGCAATATTTTATGGACTGACGCTGGCCCGCATTTTGTTGATTTTGATGATTGCCGCCAAGGCCCGGCGGTGCAAGACTTATGGATGTTACTCTCCGGCGAGCGCGCCGAGATGACGCGTCAACTGGGTGAGGTGATGGATGGCTATGAAGATTTTCATGAATTTGATCGACGCGAATTACATTTGATCGAAGCCTTGCGCACCCTGCGCCTGATCCATTATTCGGCCTGGCTGGCACGCCGCCAGCATGATCCGGCCTTTGCCGTGGCCTTTCCGTGGTTTAATACCGTGCGCTATTGGCAAGACCGGGTTTTGGAATTGCGCGAGCAAATTGCCTTGATGGATGAAGCACCCTTGTGCGTGTGATTTTGCCATCTGTAGATTTTGCCCGCTGATTTTGCCAACCGACGGCGCTGGCCTTATCCTCATAATTGCATGATTCTGGGCGCAACAAACGCCAGCCGTTCCAGCATGGCCGGGTCGCGCGCTTCGGGATGGGTCATGATGGCGCTATCGAGTGCGTGGTTGCATCCGGCACAGCATGGCCCTTGATGTTGGCTCAAAGCGGCCACGGCGGCCTCCACCAATAAATTGGCTTGTTGGGCAATTTGCCCCATGCGCTCACTCACCATTTGCGCCGTCACCGCTTCATGGCCGTCATGCCAGCAATCAAAATCGGTCACCATCGCAATCATGGCGTAACAAATTTCCGCTTCGCGCGCCAGCTTGGCTTCCGGCATGGCCGTCATGCCGATGACGCTGCCGCCCAGCATGCGGTGCATGTTCGATTCGGCCCGGGTTGAAAACTGCGGCCCTTCCATCACAATATAGGTGCCACTTTCCTGCACCGCGCAGCCCAGCTTGCGCGCCACCTCACCCAGCAAGGGGTGTATGCGGCTGCAAACCGGATCACCAAAGGGCACATGGCCGACCAAACCGGTGCCAAAAAAGGTTTTTTCGCGCTCGATGGTGCGGTCGATGAATTGATCGATGAGAACAAAGCTGCCCGGTGGGCATTCTTCCTGTAAACTGCCCACCGCACTGAGCGACAAAATTTGCGTGCAGCCAACCCGGCGCAAGGCGGCAATATTGGCGCGCACATTAATGTCGGATGGCGGTATGCGGTGGCCACGGCCATGGCGCTGCAAAAACGCCACCGATACGCCTTGCAGCTTACCCAGCACAATTGCGTCCGATGGCGCGCCAAAGGGCGTATCGATTTCGACTTGCTCCATGCAAGTCAGCGCCAGTAATTTTTGCAAGCCACTGCCGCCGATAATGCCAATGCGTGCCTGATTCATCCAATCTGCCATGCTCGTGATCTTTCCAGGGTTGTCGTGAACGGGGGGAGGTGCGAATATAAGGGAGGTATTTTAAATGATGCGCACAAATTATGCGCTGTCTACGCAAATCAGGCCACAACATCCTTGCTTTTTCGCACAAATGTTTCTACAGTGCACCTCAGCATACGCTCAACCCCCGGACCAGAAAGGAGGAAAATCATCGAAAACACTTGTATCGCCATCTGGCGCGTACATAGCTTTAGTATAGTCAACGGCTCTTACCTCGGTTCCATCGCGCTGCGATAACCGGGTCGGAGCAAGTTCCCCTCTACTATTTAAGAGTCCTTCTTCGGCTCGTTGTCGTTAGCGCTTTTGTTGACGTGGATGTTTGCATCCCATTTTTCGAGACAAGAGCATGACTACCTCCTCATTTATTACATCAGGCGCAACATTGCTTTCTACTAAAGCATTACATTTGGAATCCAACCACGGTTGTTTATTCCAGGATCTTTCATTTACCCTAAAACGGGCGACCGGATTGGCTTGATCGGCCATAACGGCTGTGGCAAAAGCACTTTGCTGCGTTTGCTCAGTGGCCAGCTTGAAGCCAAAAGCGGCGCGCTACAGCAAGCGCGCGCGTGCCGCATGCAATTAGTGGAACAACATCTGCCGCCCGAACTGGCGCAACTGAGTTTGCGCGAGGCACTGCTGGCCGCTGTGCCCATCGACCAGCACTGGCGGGTTGATAGCTTGCTGCTGGAGCTCAGCCTTGATGCGCAAGTGGCCGATGTGCCCGTGCACGCACTCTCGGGCGGGCAACATACGCGCCTGCTGCTGGGGCGCGCACTCTTGCACGAGCCCAACCTGTTGCTGCTGGATGAACCCAGCAACCACCTCGATTTACCTTCCCTGCTATGGCTGGAGCAATTTTTGCTACGCTGGAAGGGCGCGTTTGTACTGGTCTCGCATGACCAGCGCCTGCTCGACAACGTGACGCGCAAAAGCTGGGTCTTGCGAGATCAAAAGCTGTATAGTTTTGACTTGGCGTGCGGCGCAGCACTACAAGCCCTGGCCGAATTCGATGCCGCCTCACAGGCACGCCACGCGGCCGAGCAAAAAGAAATTGATCGCTTGGCCGCCAGTAGCCAACGGCTGGCCATATGGGGCCGCACTTACGACAACGAAGACCTCGCACGCAAGGCCAAAACCATGCAAAAGCGGGTGGATAAATTGAAGCAAGAACAAAGCTTTGTCAGCCAGGGTGCGCCATGGCGTTTGTCCTTGCACGGCAAGGCTATGGCGGCCAATCAATTATTGGCCTTTGAAGCTTGGCCCGTGCGTGCGGCAGCGCATACGCCGGTGCTGTTCACGGCAGACCAGCTCTGGCTGAAACCGGGCGACAAAGTGGCTTTGCTGGGGGCCAATGGCGCGGGTAAATCCTCTCTCTTGCGCCAGGCCTGGAGCTTCATGGCGGCGCGGGAAAGTTGCGCTGGCTTGCGCTGGCTTGCGCTACCATGCGGCGGCGCAAATCGGCTATTACGATCAATCTTTGCAGCAATTGGATGGTGCGCAGCCGCAAGCAGCGCCGCAAGCTGAGCAACAAACTGAGCAGCAAGCCGCGCTGCAAGCCGAGCAACAAGCCGAGCAACAACTAAGCCGCTTATGCGAACTGGAACAATTGCTGGCCGACGATTTGGCACGCAAGCCCAAGCACCAAAAGCCGCATTGGCAGCAGCAATGGCGTAGCGAAATGGCGCATCTGAACGCTTTATTGGGCTTGGAGTGCGCTTAAGGCGGTGCGCACTTTTTCCAATAGTTCGCTCAAAAACTTGGGCAAGTCAGGCTGTTTGGCTTCCAGCAGCTTGATACTCTCTTGCAACATCGCGCGGCGCTCGGCGGGTTTGAGTTCGCCGCCTTCCAGCAAGCCAATTTTACCCATCAAATTGGCTTGCACCAGTTTATATTCATCAATCTTGAGCTTATCGGCCAAGTGCGTGGCAATGGCCAGCGCGGCCTGGTAATTGCTCAATGCGGCATCGGGCAATGCCAGATTACTTTGCAAATCAGCGATACGGTTTTGAATGAAAATGATTTGCCCTTGAACCGTGGGGTCATCGTCATCCTTGGGCCCCGCCAACTGCTGGCGCAACATTAAGGCAGCATTGTATTGAGCCAGGGCATCTTCACCCTTGCGCTGGAACTGGTATAAGTCGCCAATGCGCTGATAAATGGCGGCCATATGGCGCTGCCATTCCGGTTCTTTGGGGGCGGCGGCATTGCGTTTGGCTGCCATCGACAACGCCGTTTTATAGCTCTGCAAAGCGGCTTCGAGTTGCTTGGCGCGCAGTTGCGTGTCGCCAAGGCGGGTGCCATTATTGATGGCGATGGTGGGCCACATTTTGGCGCTGGCATACGTTTGCGCCAGTTTTTGCAGCAGCACCTGCGCCGCTTGTAAGCTGGTGCCCGATTCTGTGAATTGCCCTTGTTCATATTGAATCGCCCCCAGCTTTTGCCAGGCTTGGGCGGTGTAAGTTTGCCAGAGCAAATTCTCGGCTTGCTGTTTCAAGAGCGCTTGCCTAATATCGAGCGAAGCCTGGTAATTGCCCTGCGCTTCGGGCAGCTTGTTCAGTTCTGCCAGTTCATCACCCACATCGTCCAGGGCGGTGGCCAGTTGATGTTGGGCCAAGGCATCTTTGGGTCGGGTTTTGAGGGTTTCTTTGGCTTGTGTTGCGAGCCGCTGGTAAAGTTTTTCTGCCGCTGCACTCTTTTTTTGGATATGCGCACTATCTGCCGCCGCTTGCAACACGCCAAACTGATTGGGGTTGAGTGGTAAGGCCTTATCCAGGGTATTGCTGGCAGCCGCAAAGTCGAACGTGCGTTGCAAGGCGGCCTGGGCACGAAAAGCGATGGCTGGCTCGCCATTTTTTTCCGTGCGCGTCAACACAGCAATTGCCGATTCCGGGCTACCTTGAAATAAAGCCGACGCGGCATGTCGTTCGCTGATACTGGCGTCGGGCTGGCTACCCTGCTTGAAAATCAACTGTACCGCCCACGCCAATTCATTAATCTGGCGCTTACGAAACACATCGCCCGTATCGGCTTGACGCGGTAGTTGTTTGGCTTGTTCTTTATCGATGAGGCGCTGTTTTTCAAATAATTTGAATATCGTTTCAGCGCTTTTGGGGTCGGCACATTGCTGGAGCATGGCCAGCGTCACGCGCTCCTCACTCACCTGGGCTATTTCGCAGGGCAAGCTCCAGGGGCCGGGTTCGGCGTTTTGCGCATGGCCGGGCGTGTGGGCGAGCAGGGCGACGGTGCAAGTGAGGGTGTTGGCAAGGGCGGTCAGATTGGTTGATAATCCGGCAAAATCGGGTAAGTTCAAGCGCATCATGTGAATCTCTCAATCAAATTAAAACCAGGCAAAACCAAGGGTAATGGCGGCGCTAAAGCGTCTGTTGAGTGTAGCATAATTTATTTTTACTGTTTGCGCAGCCTGATTTGGCTTATCATCGTATATCCTCGTGGTTCGAGAAAAAACAATGCAACAGGAGAAGATTGATGTTAATTAACTGCGTGGCTTATCAAGATGGGAAAAAGCTGGCTGACATTACGGTTGAAGCGATCAGCGATTATCTACTCATGCCGGGCTGTTTTGTTTGGGTGGCGGTGAAAGATGCCGATGATGCCGAGCTGGCGAAAATGCAGGAAGAATTTAACTTGCATGCGCTGGCGGTAGAAGATGCCCAGCGCGGCCACCAGCGCGCCAAGGTGGAAGAATATGGTACCTCCCTGTTTGCGGTGGTAAAAACGGTGGATGTGCGCAAGGACCAGTTTGAAGTAGGGGAAGTGGGTGTGTTTGCCGGGCCAAACTATGTGCTGTCGATTCGTAACCACAGCGAAATCGGCTTTTCCGAAGTGCGTGCGCGTTGTGAAAACGAACCGGAATTATTAAAACTGGGCGCATCCTTTGCGCTGTACGCCTTGCTTGACGCAGCGGTGGACCGATACTTCCCGCTGGTGGATCAGCTTGAGAGCGAGCTGGAATTAATCGAAGAAGGTATTTTCGCACCCGGTGGCGAGCGCGCCAGCATTCAGCAGTTATATCAGTTAAAGCGTAAGGTGATGCAACTGCGCCATGTGGTTTTGCCCTTGCTGGAAGCGGTGGGCAAATTGCATGGTGGGCGGGTGCCGCCGCTGTGCGTCAATTCGCAAGAGTATTTCCGCGATGTATCCGACCATTTACTACGCATCAACGGCGCGCTTGAAACCATGCGTGACACCATCGCCACGGCGATGCAAGTGAACCTGGCGCTGGTGGCGATTGAAGAAGGTGAAGTCAATAAACGCCTGGCAGCGTGGGCGGCAATCTTTGCGGTGGCCACCGCCTTTGCCGGGATTTGGGGCATGAACTTTAAACATATGCCCGAGCTGGAATGGGAGTTTGGCTATCCGGCGGCCTTGACGGTGATGCTGGTGGTGTGCGGTATTTTGTATCGGCGCTTCAAGCGGACGGGGTGGGTGTGATTTGGTGCTGATGAAGTAATTTGCGCTAAAATGCCAAACAAAACCTAATTTTGGCAATGTGAAATGGTAAATCACTTGAAACTCTGCCATGTCGGCCCCGCACCCAGTGTGGCATAGAGCTGGTCGCTGCTTTTTCCCACTTTCCCCTTTCAGCGCCAGCCGCCGTCATGCCGCAGAGTCGGTATTTGCTTTGCCACACCGCCCCAATTTGCCATTATTCACAATAAACTGCATTGGTCACTTGCAATGGTGCGGAATAATGTCTATATTGGAAAGTACTATGAAAACACTGCCATCCTCTATTTGTTGCAACACGTGCCAGACGGGCAGGCGATGCGCCGCCATGCGTTCAGGTGCCTGGAAACGCAGGCGCTACACGGTGGCCATACGTGCCGCCCATCTGAGCCATGCTGATGAAACCGAAGCGCCAGTGTCGCGCACACCATTTGGCTCGCAGCCGAGCACGATGAGCAAAGAAGAGCAGATCAAGCTCAAATGCGAGCGGAATTACTGGCAGAAGCAGTTTGATCAGTCCGTCCGTCTCCGGGTTCGGGATGCGAAGCGCCACAAAGCCGAGATGGCGCTACGCGACGCACGGGATGGCGCGAAGATTGCAGCGCTTGAGGCAGCGCTGGAAAAGGTCACGGCGCAGTTCAAAAACCTCCAGAAGGCGGTGTTCGACAAGAAGGGCGAAAAGTCAACGGCCACCAGCGAAAAGCAAGCTGGCGCAG
>JBKJLF010000383.1:0-20139 GCA_046597185.1 Burkholderiaceae bacterium
TATCTTTGTTATCTTTGTTATCTTTGTTATCTTTGTTATCTTTGTTATCTTTGTTATCTTTGGGCGAAGCGCCATCAATGATTTTACTTTCACGACGTTGTAAAAAGGCATCGCGAATGAATTCGTAACGATCCAAGGCCGCATCCTCCACCAAATTCGCGGCATCCAATGTCGCCGCCCGCAAATCAACCACGCGCAACACGGAACCAGCAACAAAGACACTGGAAGGCTTGGCGTAGCTCCACGGATCACTCGTCAAGTCAATTGGCATGACCAGTGTATCGCGTAACGTGGACGGGCCAAACAAAGGTAGCATCACATACGGCCCCGACTTCACCCCCCATTTTCCCAGAGTTTGGCCAAAATCTTCTTTATGCTTGTGCAAACCCGCCTCAGAACCAATGTCGAGCAACCCAAGCAAGCCAAAGGTACTATTGACAGCCACGCGCATCACGTCCGTCAAACTCTCTTCCACTTTACCCTGCAACAGATTGTTAACTGCCGTCCAGACATCAGCCAAATTGCCGAAAAAATTGCCCACGCCCGTCTGTACAAAAGTGGGCAAGGCATCGCGATACACGGTGGCGGCAGGCTTTAAAGCCACGGTATCGACGGCATCATTAAACTTGAACATGGCCCGGTTGAATGGTTCCAATGGATCAGCCTTATTGCCCGGCCCCGTGGTAGCACAGCCGGTTACTCCGGCCACCAATACCAACAGGACGATTGCACGTAACAGATATTTCAGGTAGTACTTCATTTCCCCCCCTCCTTGCCATCGGCCGCTTTGCTATACAGAAATTGACTGATCAAATCTTCCAGCACCACCGCCGATTGCGTCATAGTGATTTTATCACCCGCCTTCAAATTAACATCGCCGCCACCCGCTGACAAGCCGATGTATTGCTCACCCAACAAGCCAGAGGTTAAAATCTTAACCGAACTATCTTTGGGAAAGTGATAGCGGCTCTCCAGATTCAAGGTTACCACGGCTTGAAATTTTTTGTCATCAAAATTAATAGTGCCAACCCGCCCGACCACCACACCCGCACTTTTCACGGGTGCTTGCGGCTTTAATCCGCCGATATTATCAAACTTGGTGACGACCGGATAAGATTGGGCAAAGGTAAGCGAACTCATATTGCCCGCCTTCAAAGCCAGAAACATGAGTGCCAAAGCCCCCAATAAGACAAACAGTCCAACCCAGATATCCAAGGATTTGCGTTGCATAAATACCCCAAAAAAAACAAATTATTTAGAAAACAATTATTTGGAAAACATTAAAGCCGTCAGCAAGAAGTCGAGCCATAATACGCTCAAAGACGCAATCACCACCGTGCGCGTGGTGGCGCGTGCGACGCCTTCCGGCGTGGCTTGCGCTTCATAGCCCTGAAATAGGGCCACAAACGTCACGGCAAAGCCAAACACCACACTTTTGAGCACACCATTTGCGACATCTGCCCAAACATCCACCCCGCCCTGCATTTGCGACCAGAATGCCCCTTCATCGACGCCGATGAGTTTGACGCCCACAATATAACCGCCCATCACGCCCACGGCACTAAATATGGCGGCCAGAATCGGCATGGCGATCACGCCAGCCCAAAAACGCGGTGCCAACACCCGCTGCACCGGGTTGACCGCCATCATTTCCATGGCGGCCAATTGCTCACCGGCTTTCATCAGGCCGATTTCTGCCGTCAACGAGGTGCCTGCTCGTCCGGCAAATAGTAAGGCCGTGACCACTGGCCCCAACTCACGGGTCAGCGACAAAGCCACCAACAAACCCAAAGCCTGCTCCGAGCCATAGCGGTTGAGGGTGTAATAGCCTTGCAAACCCAAAACAAAGCCAACAAACAAACCCGATACGGCAATAATAATCAAAGAAAAATTGCCAATAAAATAAATTTGATCGGTAATTAAGCGTGGCCGCAACAATAAACCGGGCGACACTTTCAGCAATTCGAGCATCATTCGGGTAGCGTAACCCAGGCGCGCCAATTGCGCCAGCGCCCAACTGCCCAACTTTGCAATTCTGTCTATCATGGCGTGCTCCTTAAACCCAAATCCTCGGCCAAAGATTTGCCGGGGTAATGGAAGGGCACCGGGCCATCACTTTCCGCATGGACAAATTGCTTAACATAAGGATCATCCGATGCCAACATTTCTTGCGGCGTACCATGCGCCACGATTTGGCCGCGCGACAGAAAGTACACATGATCAGCAATCGAAAACGATTCATGTACATCATGCGAAACCAAAATGGACGTTGAACCCAGCGCATCATTCAACTTGCGGATCAAGTTCGCGGTAACGCCCATCGAAATTGGATCGAGTCCGGCAAACGGTTCGTCATACATCATCAACGGCGGGTCCAGCGCAATTGCACGGGCCAACGCGACCCGGCGCGCCATCCCGCCCGAGATTTCAGAAGGCTTCAACCATGCTGCATTGCGCAAACCAACTGCATGCAATTTCATCAACACCAAATCGCGCAATAATTGGTCGGGCAATTGCGCATGCTCGCGCAAGGGGAAGGCCACGTTATCGAACACGGTGAGATCGGTAAATAAGGCTCCATGCTGAAATAACATGCCCATTTTACGCCGCAATTGGTAGAGCTGCGGGGTGCTCAAGGTATCGACTTGTTGCCCGTCGACCTGCACCGTACCGGACTGCGGGCGCAATTGGCCACCAATCAAACGTAAAATTGTGGTTTTACCCGAACCGGAACCGCCCATGACGGCAACAACCTTCCCGCGCGGAAAATCCATGTTCAAGCCGGATAAGATCGAGCGCTCCCCATAAGCAAATTGTAAATTACGAATTTCGACAAGATTAGGCACGGCTGGTCAATAAAATTGGAATCCCTTATTGTAGCGCAGCATAGCCTTTCGTGCTTGGATACGCACGATATTGAAAGTCGAAAGTGCGCTTCACGACGCACAGGCGCTTCACTTCAGCGTAGAATACGTCCAAGGCCATGGCTTGCCGTGGCATCAGGATTAGCGCAGCACGAAAAAGGGTTTCAAGGGGCTTCAAGGGGCTTCAAGCAGAGATTTCAGGGTTGCAAACCCGTGGCCACATCATTTGCAACGGGCAAGTACGCAACAAATTTTTTTTGTGAATTTAATTTTCATGCTTAAACAATACATTATTTGGCAATTTCATGTTTAAATGCCGTAATCCAAGACTGAAAGCCCACACAATTGCGACGCGTGCTTGTCTGAAACCGCAGTTAGCCGCATAATCTGTCTGTTGACTTCGCAAATTCTATCTACCTTTTATTTCTGGAATTGCTTGCGCCCTAACATGCCGATTATTTTTTACATCGCAGCCCTACTCCGAGGTACTCATGGCCGAGCCGACTAAGCCCAACGGAGGCTTTCTTGTATTTAACGACAAGCCTACTGCGGTTGCACCGAGTTCCTTGCCACCATGGCAAATTCTGGTGGTGGACGACGACGATCAAGTCCATGCCGTGACACGCCTGGTGTTGCGTCACATCCAATTTCGGGAGCGCCCCTTCAAGCTGGTGAGCGCCACCTCGGCCCGCGAAGCCTTGCGCATGATTGAAGAACAACCCGATCTGGCCCTGGCGATTGTCGATGTGGTTATGGAAACAAAAACCGCTGGCCTCGATTTGGTGCGACATATTCGCGACAATTTAAAAAATCGCTCGATCCGCCTGATCATGCGTACTGGCCAACCGGGCCATGCCCCTGAGCAAAATGTGGTGATCGATTACGAAATCGATGCCTATATGGCGAAAACCGATATTTCCGCGCAAAAACTGGTCACCGCCATTATTGCTTCACTACGCGCTTACGAATACATCACCGAAATCCAATCGCTCAATGCCGAACTCGAATTACGGGTTGCAATGCGCACCGAAGAGCTGGAAAAACTGGCCATGCTCGACCCGCTCACGGGGGCTGGCAATCGCCGCCATCTGGAGCAGCGCGCAGCAGTTGAAATTGCCACCTGTCGGCGTGATTCGGCCACCTTATGCGTCATCACCTTCGATTTGGATCACTTTAAAAATATTAACGATACCTATGGCCATCCGGCTGGCGACATTGTGTTACAGCAAGTGGTTAAAACCGCCAAAGATTTGCTGCGCCCCAGCGACTTTCTGGCGCGTATCGGCGGTGAGGAATTTGTCATTTTATTACCCAGTGCCGATCAGGCAGGCGGGGTTGCCATTGCAGAGAGAATCCGCCAGGCAATTGAAGCCCTGCAAATTAAAACGGACCACGGCACCGTAACGCTAACGGCCAGTTTTGGTATCGCACTCACCACCAGCGACTGCGAGTTGGAAAACAGCATGGCGCGTGCCGATGCGGCGCTATATCAAGCCAAACAAGGTGGTCGCAATCAGGTCAAAGTAGCAGGATAAGCTTGCCGGATTTATTTTACTTACTTTGCTGGCTTGAGCAACAGTTCCAAATCATGCGCCAGCAAATCTGGCCCTTGGCCGGGGCGCACGAATAACCGAATTCGGCCTTCGGTATCAAATACAAAACTGGCAGCAGTATGATCAATGGAATAACTACCCGCTTGCTTGCCTGGCACTTTTTGATAGATCACCTTAAACTCGGCGGCAGTTTTTTGGATCGCCGCAGCATCCCCCGTCAGCGCTAAAAAACGGGCATCAAACGCGGGCACGTATTGCGCCAAAATGGCAGGCGTATCGCGCTCAGGGTCGAGCGAGACAAAAATCATCTGCACCTTTTGCGCCTTGTCGCCTAATTTTTGCATTACCTGCGCCATTTCTTGCAAGGTGGTCGGGCAGACATCGGGACATTGGGTATAGCCAAAAAATACCACCACCAATTTCCCTTTGAAATCGGCCAGCGTGCGTAATTTGCCTTGGGCATCATGCAGGCTAAAGCCTTGCGCATAGCTCAACCCGGTTAAATCGGTATGTTTGAAACTGGCATCGGCGGGTTTTTCGCAGGCACTTAAGCCCCACATCGCTGCCAAAGCAAGCACGCCACCAAGATAAGTTCTCCGTTTCATACAGGTTCACCCAAATTTGAAATAATGGTCCAGCAACAACGCCGCAAACAGCAGCGCCAAATAAATAATCGAAAAAGTAAAGGTTTTGCGCGCAAGCTGATCGGTATAGCGCCGCCAGATTTGCCATGCGTACCACAAAAATCCGATATCCAGCACAATCGCTGCAGCCAAATAAATTAAACCACTCATGCGCACCGCATACGGCAAGATGGTGGTGGCACTAAGGATAATGGTGTACAGCCAGACGTGGAACTGGGTAAACGGCAAGCCATGGGTAATGGGCAACATGGGCAAGCCGGACTGCGCGTAATCGTCACGCCGATACATGGCCAACGCCCAAAAATGTGGCGGCGTCCATACAAAAATAATCAACACCAACAGCCAGGCCTGCATCGGTACATCATTAGCCACCGCCGCCCAACCCAAAGCGGGTGGCATGGCACCGGACAAACCGCCGATCACGATGTTTTGTGGTGTGGCTGGTTTCAAAATCATGGTGTAGATCACGGCATAACCGACGAAGGTGGCGCAGGTCAGCCACATGGTCAAAGGGTTCACCAAGACATACAGTACCGCCATGCCAGAGCCACCAACCAACAAGGAAAGCAAGACCGTGTTGCGCACTGAAATCTCGCCCGATGCGATCGCGCGGCGCGCAGTACGTGCCATACGCGAATCGATTTCACGCTCAACCAGACAGTTGACGGCAAATGCTGCGCCAGCCAGCAACCAAATACCGACGGTGCCGCCGATCAGCGTTTGCCAACCGGGAAAATCGGGCGTCGCCAAAAACATGCCGATCACGGCGCAAAACACCGCCAATTGCGTCACGCGCGGCTTGGTGAGTGTCCAATATTGAGCCAATAACTTGTTGTTTGAGGTGTTCATGATTCAATCTTTAGCGGTAGCGCGATAGTGTAACATGGACAGCACCAGCACAAGTAAAGCCGCGCCCGCGTTATGCAATACCGCCAGAGCCAGCGGCCAAGCAAAATACACGGTGGCAATCCCGGTGGCCAATTGCAAGGATAACACCCCTGCCAGGGCGCGTGCCAAATCTGGGCAAGCAAAACGCGCGCGCCATGCCAAAGTGGCCAAAACCAGCGCCAACAGCAGCGCAAAGACCCGATGCGTCCAGTGAATGGCAGTTAAGGCGGCATAGGGTAGAAAATCGCCCGAGCCAGTTTTACCGAGTTCGCGCCAAAGCGTAAAACCATGGGCAAAATCCATCTGCGGCCACCAACTACCGTTGCACATGGGGAAATCACGACAAGCCAGCGTGGCGTAATTGGTGCTGACCCAGGCTCCCAGCGCCAATTGCAGCAACAACAAGGCTGCGCCCAGGTAAATCCAGCGGCGTAGCGCAGGTAATCGGAGGTGGGGGGCCAATGCATGCGCAGGCACCAGCTTGATACCAACCGGCGTCATCCCGGTTTGACGCGGCTGCCGTGCCGCCAAGGTAGCCAGCATGGCAAACAGTACCATTGCCAGCAATAAGTGCATCGTTACAATAAGGGGTTGCAACTTTAAAGTAACGGTCCACGCGCCAAATGCGCCTTGCACGCATACTAGAAAAAACGCCAGCGTGGGCAAACGCGGCGATTGACTGGCTTGGCTGGCCTGTCCGCTGCGCCGAAAGCGCCAGGCACTGGCCATCAAAACCATGATCAGGATGCCAATCGCCATCGCCAAATAGCGATGGATCATTTCGATCCAGGCCTTGACCCGCGTGACTGGCCCGCTTGGCATCAAGGCGGCAGCGGCATCGATTTTTTCGATCGCTTGCAGCGGGTTGGCGTGGCTATAACAACCGGGCCAATCGGGGCAACCCAAGCCAGAATCGGTCAGGCGGGTAAATGCGCCAAAGACGATCAAGTCAAAGGTGAAAAACAGCGTCACCCAAACCAATTTGCGATATTTATTGCTGTCTTTGGCAACCCACACCCAGCCCAGCGGCAGCATGGCGAGCAGGATAGCGCTGACGGCGAGTTGAATCATATGCGGCAATTGCATCGCATCAACCTATGCCGGAGGCGCGCAAGAGTTTGCCAAGGTCGCGCTTGATTTTATTCGGATCAGCCGCCTTGGGATAGCGCATGATCAAATTGCCAAGCGGGTCGATCACATATAAATGATCATGCAAATTATTCCCACTTTCCACTGGCAGCCATTTTTGCAAAGCCTCGGGCGATACGCGCAGCAAGCGCGTGCCATCGTACTCACGCATAATCCGGGTATCGAGCGGTGCCTGATCGGTAATCAGCCAAACCCGTTCAATCCGCTCGCGCTCTTTGCCCTGGGCGGTGCGCAGTTGGCGCATATCGTACAGCTTTTTTTCGCAGGCCGCAGCACAATCAGCGCTATCGATATTGAGCATCACCCATTTACCTTTGAACGATTCCAATTCTTGCGCTTTGCCATCCAACATTTGGCTACCCAGCTTGGGCACAGGATATTGCCTTGGATCAAGCAAGGTGCCGTAATTGGTGCGCTTTTCCGGCTTAATGAAATAATACGTCACATACGATGCAATCACGGGTGCCGCGCACACGGCGAACAATAACAGCATTTTTATGCGCCCGGCACGAACTTGCTGCGGGGTTTTGGGGGGAATTGCCTTAACTTGTTCCACGACGCCATCCTGTCAATACTAAAAATATCAGTGCCACCCCGGCCAGGGCAAACCATTGAAAGGCATAACCTTGATGCTTTTCTATACCTGCCGATGCTTGCGGCCAAATTCGCCCCAGTTGATCTTGCCCATTCACCGCCTCGCTTTGTTCCAGCAACAAGGGCAACAAGCTTAAGCCACTCGCTTCGCCTGCCTCGGACAATTCAAGATTTTGCACAATCGCGCCTGTCGCCAGTTTGGCGTCACGCC
Organism: Burkholderiaceae bacterium; assembly: GCA_046597185.1. GTDB lineage: Bacteria > Pseudomonadota > Gammaproteobacteria > Burkholderiales > Burkholderiaceae_D > CAMBDR01. The sequence goes on from JBKJLF010000383.1 coordinate 7,904, forward strand.
CCAATTGCATCAGGCGCGCCACCCGGCTGCGCACCACGGCGTGTAATTCAACACTGCCTTGCGGCGTGGGATACGCGGCAATCGCACTGCGATCTTGCTTGCTACGCGCCAACCAGCCGCGCGCCACCAAGACGGTTTTGCCGTTTTCGGCCAATTTAAACGGCATCATCACCCAAAAACCGGGTTGACCTTGCTGTTGTCGGTTATCCAGATACACCACCCACTGCGGCAAAAATTCCCCGCGCACCTGTACGCGCCGCCCATCCAGGGCTTGCGCGGCAAATTCATCTTGCACCTCGGCCAAAGCGGGCGCGCTCAGGGGTGCCAACGCCTGCCGGGTCTGCCAGGCTTGCTGCAAAGCGCGCTTACCCTCGGCCCGTGAAAGTTGCCATAAACCCAACGCCACACCCAAGGCCGCCAGACAAATGCACACCAATGCTGGAATCGGCTTAATCCGCATTACAATGCTACTCTCTTATTATTTCCTGCACCTGCCATGAAAATCCTCGTTCCTGTCGCATTCTTGTTCATCATTGGCAGCCTGGCGTTTGCGCTGGTATTTTTAATGAAAGACAAAGGAAAAACTAACCGCACCGTCCATGCCTTGGCTTTACGCGTGGCGCTATCGATTTGCCTGTTTGCCATTATCCTGGTGTCGTACAAACTGGGCTGGATACATCCAACCGGGATTCGATAAAGCCGCAGTCCGCAGGGTATCACAAAAAAAGCCGCAACAAGTGCGGCTTTTTTATCGCGGCAAAATCGATTACAGCCAGTACACTACCACATACAATCCCAACCAAACCACGTCCACAAAGTGCCAATACCAAGCCGCACCCTCAAAACCAAAGTGATGATCTGCGGTGAAATGGCCGCGCATCACGCGGTACAAAACCACCGACAACATAATCGCGCCCATGGTCACATGAAAACCGTGAAAACCAGTCAACATGAAGAAGGTTGAACCGTAGATGCCGGAGGTGAGCTTTAAATTCAATTCGCTATACGCATGCATGTATTCATAAGCCTGAAAACCCATAAACACGGCACCCAGCAAAACCGTCGCAAACAACCAGAAGGCCGTTTGGCCACGATGGCCTGCGCGCAGAGCGTGATGCGAAATCGTCAAAGTCACGCCAGAGGTGAGCAATAAGGCGGTGTTAATGGTTGGCACCGGGAAGGGACCCATGGTTTTAAAGCTTTCCACTGTACCAGCCGGGCCAATATTACCCCATTGCGCGGCAAAGTCAGGCCACAGGATTTTGTTATCCAGGTCACCCAACCATGGCATGGTAATGCTGCGCGCATAGAATAAAGCGCCAAAGAACGCGGCAAAGAACATGACTTCGGAAAAGATAAACCAGCTCATACTCCAACGATAAGAAACGTCGATACGGGCATTGTACAAGCCGCCTTCGGATTCTTTAATCGCATCGCCAAACCAACCGTATAACACCAGTAACGTGCAGGCAATGCCAGCAAAATTGGCATATTGGCCCCACGATACATCATTCACCCATGCCGAAGCACCGGCCATTGTCAACAGCAAGGACATGCCTGCCAGCACGGGCCATTTTGATGGGTTCGGCACATAGTAATACGGTGCCGCTGCCTGTTGTGAACTCATTTTTTTCTCCCTGATTCTGTCAATCTCAAAAACTGACCTGGTTAACTACCTGATAATTCACGCTAATCTCACGCTATTCATTCAACTATTTGGCAACCACACTTTTGACGATCAAAATCAAGATCGTCACAAACAAAGCGGCACCCAGAACACCCGCAATAATCACATGCAGCGGATTCAGCTTGGCCACATCATGTTCCAAATCGCGCTTTCTGCGGATGCCCAAAAACGACCAAAATACCGCTTTGATGGTCGCACCCAAAGCAAGTTTGCGCTGACTGGCCTGTTTCAAATCCTGCGGTTCCTGCATAATTTCTATCCCTTGTGCAAACCCGCAATTTCAAAAAACGTGTAGGACAAGGTAATCGTCTTGACATCTTTTGGCAAGGCCGGGTCAATATAAAACGACACCGGCATTTGCCTTGCTTCATAGGCCCCAAGCGTTTGCTGTTTAAAACAAAAACATTCGATCTTCTTGAAGTAAGCCGTCGCCTGTTGCGGCGCATAGCTGGCTATTGCTTGCGCATCAATCTTGCGATTTTCTTTATTCACTACCTCATACACCACGTGCGCCAATTCACCAGGGTGAACTTGCATGCTATTTTTTACTGGCCGAAAGCGCCAGGGGCCGACATTGGCATTGGCATCAAATTCGACCGTAATCCAACGACTGGTATCGACCTGGGTATTTTTAATATCCCCTTGATGACGACTCGTTTTCGCTTCCTGCGCGGTCAATACATTGATTCCGGTTAGCTCACAAATTGCACGATACACCGGAATCAAAGCATAACCAAACCCAAACATGCCGATTGCCACCACCACCAGCTTGCCGAGCATGGTGGCGTTGATCCGCTTGGTAAATCCATCCAGGGCCACGTTAGCTTAACCACATACGTTTGGCAATCACACCCAGAAAAAATACGATTGCGACCGAGGCTAAAACCAATCCCGTTGTCAGGTTGGACTTCTTTGGTTGCGACATATCGGCTCCTATTGCACAGTCGGTGGCGTTTCAAAGGTATGGAAGGGCGCAGGGCTAGGCACCGTCCATTCCAAACCTTCCGCACCATCCCATGGTTTCATGGCCGCTTTTTCGCCGCCTTTGATCGATGGCAAAACCACGAACAACAAGAAATACACCTGGGACAAACCAAAACCAAACGCGCCAATGGTGGCAATCATGTTGAAGTCGGTAAATTGCGCCGAGTAATCCGCATACCGCCGTGGCATACCTGCCAGGCCCAAAAAGTGCATCGGGAAGAAGGTGACGTTAAAGGTGATGATGGAAGCCCAGAAGTGGAACTTGCCACGGCCTTCGTTATACATAAAGCCGGTCCACTTTGGCCCCCAGTAATAGAAACCGGCAAACAGGGCGAACAAGGAACCCGCCACCAACACATAGTGGAAATGCGCCACCACATAATAAGTGTCTTGCAGTTGAATATCCACTGGCGTTACCGCGCAAATCACCCCGGTCAAGCCACCCATGGTGAACACGAAAATAAAGCCGACCGCAAACAACATCGGGGTTTCAAACGTCATCGAACCGCGCCACATGGTGGCGATCCAGTTAAACACTTTCACACCGGTTGGCACTGCAATCAACATGGTGGCATACATAAAGAATAATTGGCCCGTCACTGGCATACCGGTCGTGAACATATGATGTGCCCATACGATGAACGACAAAATCGCAATCGATGCGGTGGCATACACCATCGAATCATAGCCAAACAAAGTCTTGCGCGAGAAAGCGGGAATAATCTGCGAGATGATGCCAAAGGCAGGCAAAATCATAATATACACTTCGGGGTGACCAAAGAACCAGAAGATGTGTTGATACATGACCGGATCACCGCCACCAGCAGCATTGAAGAACGAGGTGCCAAAATGACGATCAGTCAAGGTCATGGTAATTGCGCCAGCCAACACAGGCATCACGGCGATCAACAAATAAGCGGTGATTAACCAGGTCCAGCAAAACATCGGCATTTTCATCAGAGTCATGCCCGGTGCGCGCATATTCAGGATGGTGGTGATGATGTTGATCGAACCCATAATCGACGAAGCACCCATAATGTGCATGGCGAAAATACCCATGTCCATACCGATACCCATTTGAGTTGACAACGGTGCATACAGCGTCCAACCCGCCGCAGTGGCACCGCCCGGCACCAGGAAGGAACCCACCAGCAAAATGGCTGCAGGTGGCAATAACCAGAATGAAAAGTTATTCATCCGCGCAAAGGCCATATCAGCAGCACCGATTTGCAGAGGAATCATCCAGTTAGCAAAGCCAACGAAGGCGGGCATAATCGCACCAAACACCATGATCAAACCATGCATGGTGGTCAATTGATTGAAAAACTCCGGCTTAAATAACTGCAAACCCGGTTGGAACAATTCAGCGCGTATCATCAAAGCTAAAACACCGCCAGACAATAACATCACGAACGAAAACCACAAATATAAGGTTCCGATATCTTTGTGGTTGGTAGCAAATAACCAACGCTGAAAACCATGCGGGTGATGGTCGTCGAGGGCGTGGTCATGGTGGCCTGTGGGGGCGTGGGCGTGATCCATAGTGCTCATATCTTCAAACTCCTGATTAATTCTTACGAGCAGCCACAACTTCGGCTGGCTGAACGATATTTTCGGATGCCTTGTTCGACCAGTTATTGCGGGTATAGGTAATCACCGCTGCAATTTCGGTATCAGACAATTGCTTCCATGCTGGCATTTCAGATGGGAATTTGCCGGACTTTTGACCATTCAACAGAACTTTGATTTGGTCAGCTTTGGGGCCAGTCACCAGTTTCGAGCCATCCAGTGCAGCAAACGCACCCGGCACGCCCTTACCTGTATCCTGATGGCAAGCCACGCAATTGGCCTTGTAGACTTTTTCGCCGCGCTGTTTCAATTCGTCGATGGTGAACACTTTGTTCGGGTCATCGGCCATGGCCGCCATTTTCTTTTTCTGATCATCAACCCAGGCTTTGTAGTCGGCGTCCGATTTGACATTCACCACAATCGGCATGAAGGCATGTTCTTTACCGCACAATTCGGCGCATTGACCGCGATAAACGCCAATTTTTTCTGCCTTGAACCAGGTGTCGCGCACGAAGCCGGGAATCGCATCTTGCTTGACAGCAAAGGCAGGAATCATCCATGCGTGGATAACGTCGTTGGCAGTGAGCACAATGCGCACTTTGCGATTGACTGGCACCACCAATTCGTTATCGACTTCCATCAGGTAGTTGGCACCACGCGCTTCGGTCGGTGGCAAACCTGGCTCACCGATTTGACTACGCGGCGTGGATAGGGTGGACAAAAAGCTGATGCCTTCGCCTTCGCCCTTGAGGTATTCATAACCCCATTTCCACTGCATACCCGTCGCTTTGATGGTTAAATCGGCGTTCGAGGTATCTTTCATCGCCACCACGGTCTTGGTTGCAGGTAAAGACATGCCGATGACGATTATGAACGGTACGATCGTCCAAGCAATTTCAACGGCGGTGCTTTCGTGGAAAGTTGCAGGCTTGTGCCCGAGTGATTTTCGATGTTTTAAAATCGAATAGAACATGACACCAAACACAACAACAAAAATTGCCAGGCAAATCCACATCACAATGATGTGCAAAGAATACACTTGCTCCGCAATTTTGGTCACCGGTTCGGCGAAATTTAATTGATGGACTTTGGGCCCACCAGGACTATCGACAACAGTTTGCTTCAGTTCTTCAGCCCACGATGGAAAGCCAGAGGCCATCAACGCGGCACCGAGCAACAACGATTGGAGTCGCTTTGCATATTTCATGTTTTCCCCAAGCACCCTAAAAATATTATTTTTAAAAATATTGACATAATTGCCAACGCCATTTTGCTGAACAATCAATGCCCTTACCTGATGAATCTAACAAATTACCACAGCATAAAACGGACAATCCTAAATTATAGCGACTTTTGCCTGCTTCTCACAAGCTCCAAACCAATTCCCTAGTCCGATAGTCTGGTAACTTGTCTCTAATTGCGTCACTTCAGCCTGATTTTCGTGGCCAATCGAAACGAATAACCGCTTCGCCCGGTGTTTTTTGGACAGGCTTGAACGCATGCCCATAGATAATTTCAAAGCGTAAAGGCAAGCGCCCATCAGCTGTGCGCTGCGCTTCCAGGGCAGCACGCAACTGTTGCCAAACGCCACGTCCGCGCCTAATTTTTTGCCGTGTTAGCAATGGATTTCCACCAAAAGCACGCACATCAGCAAGCATTTTCTCGATTGTGGGATAGGTTACGGTAATCGTTTCCATATCCATCACCGGTGTTGCGTAACCCGCATTGACCAGCATATCACCGAAATCATGCAAATCAACAAAGGGCAAAACCGAGTGATCCATACCGATCTGCTGCATCGCGGCACGCAGTTGCAAAAATGTGTCGGGGCCAAAACAGGAAAACATCAATAATCCGTGTAAACGCAACACTCGCAGCCATTCTGCCAACACCAGGTCGGGTTGCGGGTGCCAATGCAAGGCCAAATTCGACCACAGCACATCACAACTCGCGCCAGCGATAGGCAATTGGGCAAAATTCGCCGCCACCAGCGAAGCTTGTTGCCCACGCAACTTATTCAACCAGCGCTGCCAACTCGCACCTTGTTGCAATGCCAACATCGGCGCGGCAGCATCCAAGCCGATAATACTGGCGGAGCCAAAGCGCTGTTGCAACAAAGGTAAATCTGCACCTTCCCCGCAACCCAAATCCAACACCCGTTGCGGTGCAATTTTAATCAGGCTCAGGCGTTCATGCATGCGCTGCGCCACTTCGCGGCGCAAAAAAGTCGAAGCAGCCACGCGCTCGGGCCGGGAAAACAATTGCCTGACGCGTAACACATCAATCGGCGCACTGAGTCGCGCGCCTGCCAGTGATGGCGATAAGGGCGCAGAAGGTACGGTGCTTGAAGGGTTGGGCGCAGACACGAAAGACAATTTATTCAGCCGAAAGCGCTCAGTTTACACGCTTATTGCCGTAAAGCTGAATTAGTTTGCGCGTATTTGCCTGTATTTGGCTGCAACGTGTTTGCAAGGGTGCGTGCGGGGCCGAAATTTTGTACAATAATGAACATACAATAATGAACCTGGATGAACACCCCTGTTTGCCCAACTGCCTGCGGCCATTATGAACGACGACCTGAATATTGATATCAATATCGAATTTGACGCCTCCCCCAGCATTAAAGTCTTGCTGGGGCGCGAGCCTGTTTTGGATCGCAACCAAAAACTGGTCGGCCATGAAATCGTTTTTCGCAGCATCAACCCGGAGCCGTTACGTCAGGCAGCTGATATGGCGGTTGCACTGGAACAAGCGGCAGAAGCGGGCATTGAAAATATCGTTGGCCATGGTTTGGGCTTTGTCACGGCAAGCGAAGTCTTTTTAATGAGCGAGAGTGTTTTATTCCTACCGATCAAGAACACGATTATTATTTTGCCTGAGCAAATTAGCGAACCCGATGCCTTGTCCCAGCGCGTGAGTGAATTGCGCCGCATGGGCTTTCGTTTCGCCATGAATCACATTCATTTTCATGATAGCCAACACGCCAATCTGGTGGCACAAATTGAAGTAATTCAAATCATTTTACCGCCGCCGCCACAGGTATTAATTTTGAATCTGGAGCAATTACGCCTCTATCGCGCCGGACAAAAGAAGCTTTTTGCGCAGCAAGTGCAAGAATTCGATCAATTAGCGCATTGCCTTCAAATTGGCTTTGATTATTTTTCCGGGCATTTCTATACCAAACCGATCTATCAGGAGAACCGTAAATTCAGTGCCTCGGAAATGACGATATTAAAAGCATTGGATTTATTAAATCAGGATGCCGACGATAGCAAGATCGAACAGGTGATCAAGCAAGATGCGGTGATTGGCATCAATATTCTGAAACACGTCAATTCTGTCGGCGCGGGTATGCGCCAGCGGATTGGCTCTTTGAAGCAAGCGATTCAAATCATCGGCCACGCGCAATTACAGCGCTGGTTGCAAGTGCTAATGTATGAAAAGCCCGATCAGCAGCCATCCGGCGCAGCCTTGTTCACCTTGGCCACCAGCCGTGGCAAATTACTCGAACTACTGGCCAAAAAGCTTTTGCCCAATAGCCGCAATGCTGCTGACATCGGTTTTATCGTTGGCCTGATGTCGTTGATGGATACCTTGTTTGGCATTCCGATGGCGGCGGTGCTGGAAAAAGTCCCGGTTTACAATGAAGTGAAATTGGCCTTACTGGAGCGCAAAGGGGTGTATGGCGAATTGCTGCAATTGATTGAGTATCTGGAGCATTTGGCCGACCCCCACCCCGATCTCTTGACACGAATGGAAGCGCTCAAGCTGAGCATCGAAGATTTATACGACTTGCAGCATCAAGCCTTTGTGTGGGTCAACCAATTGCAATGAAGCGCATCCGGATCATCCGCACATGCCTGCTATTGTGCCTGTGCCTGACGAGCACCCTGGGCCATGCCGCGCACCCCACCGCGTCTGACACACTGCATCTATTTCTCACCGGGAGCGAAAGCGGCTTAGACCCGGCCACCGCGTCGGATCTGGTAAGCATGAGCCTGAATGAAAACCTGTTCGACCCGCTGCTGCATTATGATTATTTGGCGCGCCCAATCAAGCTGCAGGGCAATACCGCCGCCCTGCCCCAGATTGATGCGGACGGCTTGACTTACACCTTCCATCTGAAACCCGGCGTGTGGTTCACGCCCGACCCGGCCTTTAAGGGGCAAGCGCGCGAGCTGGTGGCGCAAGACTATGTGTACAGCATCAAACGCCTATACGACCCAACATTGAAGTCGCCCTGGTTGTTTATGTTTGAAGGCAAACTATTGGGCGACCAGGCCTTGCGCGACAGTGCCAAGTCCGGCAAATTTGAGATTGATACCGATGTGCCGGGTTTGCAGGCATTGGATCGCCATACCTTGCGCATTCGCCTGCAAGCGCCGGAACCGAATATGCTGTATTACCTGGCCACCACGGCCAGCGCCGCCATGGCGCGCGAAGTGGTTGCCGCATATGGCCAGCAGGTTGGCAATCACCCGGTAGGCACCGGGCCGTATCAAATGGGACAATGGCAGCACAGCCATCAAATTGAATTGCTGGCCAACCCCAAATACCATTTGAATGGCGATAGCGTGCAGGCCCCCACGGGCCAGCCAATAGCGCAAACCATTGCCCGTCAGTTGGCAGGCCAGCGCTTGCCCAGGGTGGCGCGCATCGAGATCAAAATCATGGAAGAGCCGCAAACGCGTTTGCTGAGTTTTTTGCAGGGCGAATTCGATTGCCTGGAACAACTGCCACCCGCGCTCTCGCATTTGGTGATGCAGGGCGATCAATTGAAACCCAAACTAAGCCATTTGCAACTGCATCGGTTTACCCCGCTGCAAACCTATTATATGTGGATGAATATGGCCGACCCGGTGCTAGGTGACTACACGCCCGACAAAATTGCGCTGCGCCGGGCGATTTCGATGTCTTACGACCGTGCTGAAGATTTGCGCGAACTGGAGCATGGCCTGGCGCTGGTGGCGCAATCGCCCTTACCACCCGATGTGGTTGGTTTTGATCCGGCGTACCGGGGCTACCAGCGTTACGACCCGCAACTGGCCAACACCTTGCTGGATAAATACGGCTATACCGGACGCGACCGCGACGGCATGCGCACCCTGCCGGACGGTAAAAAATTGACCCTCACCATGCACAGCATCACCGCCAGCGAAGGGCGCTTGCGCGATGAAGTTTGGCGCAAGAGTTTGCAGAAAATTGGCTTGCGGGTAGTGTTTAAGACCGATAAAAAATCAGAAATCATCAAAGCCTCGCGCCTTGGGCAAGTGCAAATGTTTGAAACCAACTGGATTGCCGACTTTCCCGATGGCGAAAATTTCCTGCAACTGTTATACGGCCCCAACCAGGGCCGCGCCAATTATGCGCGTTTCAATTTGCCCGAGTTCAACCAACGCTACGAACAGGCGCGGCGGCTGGCACCGGGGCCGGAGCGGCTGCGCCTGTATCGCGAAATGAGCCAATTGATCGATGGCTACGCACCATGGGTGCTGCGCATGCACCCCATTTCGCTGGATTTGGTGCAACCCTGGGTGAAAAATTACCTGCGCCATCCGGTGGAATTGACGAATTGGCGCTATCTGGAGCGCAGCGATAAAGTCAACGTTCGTTGATTATTTCATGAATTTTGCGATTTTAAGCGAATTAATCAACGCTCGTTGATTTTTTCTTGCATTTGGCGGTGATTCAAGTCAAAATTCAACGATCGTTGATTATATGGACAAAATCATGGTACTGCGCGAAGCAAACATTAGCACCATTGCCGAACTGGGCGAGATCGTGCGCAAGGTACGCAAAGAATCCGGCCTGACCCAGCGCGATGCTGCCGCGCTGTGCAATGTGAGCTTACCGTTTTTAAACGGCTTGGAGCGCGGCAAGGCCAGCGCGCAAATCGGCAAGGTTTTGCTGGTATGCCAGCGCTTCGGGATTGAATTTCGTGTGGTTTTACCGGGTGAGTCAACATGAGCCGCTTACAGGTCATGAGCAATGAAGTGGTGGTTGGCACACTCGGCCAACAAGAGAGTGGCTGGCGCTTTGACTACGCCGACCATTGGCAGGCATGGCCGTTGGCCCCCACTTTTCCACTGACGACGCGCTCTTTTCAAGATCATGAGGCACTGCGTGCGGTTGAATGGTTTTTTGAAAACCTGTTGCCAGAAGGCCGCTTGCGTGATTTAATTGCTCAGCGCGAGCGCATCGCCCCGCGCGACACCTGGGCCTTCCTCACGCGCTACGGGCGCGACACCGCAGGCGCGCTCACGCTGCTGCCCGACGGCAGCACCGACGGCAGCAGGTATACGATGAACGAAATCCTGATCCCACTCCCCAAAGACGCACTGCAAGCACGGATTGTCAGCGCGCGCGAACAAAACATACCACTGATGGCAGCGTGGCAAGAAATCCGCATGTCACTGGCAGGGGCACAGGAAAAACTGGGTTTGCGCATTGATGCCGACGGAGCCATCTTCTTGCCTGAAGGTGCCAGCCCATCGACCCATATCGTTAAACCGGGCAACGTCTCAAGCCTGTTTCCATTTTGCCCGGCGAATGAATTTTTCTGCATGCGCCTGGCGCACGTCTTGAAATTGCCCGTTCCCCGCGTTGATTTATGGCATTTACCTGAACCCGTGTATGTAATTGAGCGCTTTGACCGCATCCGCAGCGCCACGGGCACGGTGCAAAGGCTACACCAAATTGACTTATGCCAAACCATGGGCGTGGCCGCCAGTAAAAAGTATGAGAGTGAAGGCGGTTTGGGGCTGGAACACTTGTTTGCCGTAATGCAGGGATCATTCATTGAGCGCCCGGCGGTGGCGGCCAATGTGTTGATTCAATGGATTGCGTTTAATTACCTGATTGGCAATCTCGATGCCCATGCAAAAAATGTCGCGTTTTTGCTCAATGGCCCCAAGGCCACGGTGGCTCCGTTTTACGATTTATTGTGTGTGGAAGCGTATTTACCAAGGCAAACCATGGCGATGACGATTGCCGGCGAGAACAAACCCGGTTGGGTTGAAGCCATGCATTGGGATGCGATGGCCCGGCAGGCTGGCGTTGCCCCGCGTCTGGTGCGTAACGTGCTGGCGCGTCTGGTGGCAGCCTTGCCCGATGCGATGGCGACGGTCCTGGGCGATGCGCGCTTGCTGCCAACGGAACGGGATTTTTTACGCGCAAAAGTGTTGCCCGTGATTGATGAGCGATGCGGTTTTGTGGCAGAAGCGCTGAAGCTGCCGTCTGCGAAATTGGCTTCCTTGTCCGGTATACCGGACAAAGAATGACTAATTGAGGCAGCAGGTTGGGTGCATCGCTTTCAAAATTAATTTAAAACAATGATCGCTTTAATGAAGGTGAAATCTGGCATATTTTTAGATCCCATCCCATCTCTTTGGAAAGTAAAATATGCCCATCGCCTTCAAAAATACGAAAAACAAAATTTACGAATGCTATTGGCCGTTTAACTCGATTAGCGATTTCTTCACTCCCTCGGATTCCCTCATTGACAAGCAATGCTGCAATCCGTGCAATCAATTCCTTATATTCAGGATCATGTGCCGCTGCAAATTGTTGGAAACCGTGATCTGTCAGTGTGACATACAATATTGGTACGCCCAGCGCAGGGGTGATTTCAATCAGATATTTTTGCCCCAAAATTTCCAAGGATTCACGTAATTCTGATTCAGGAAGTTCAGCGAGGTTTGGCTCGGCACGCAACCAATCAAACCCCACATTCCCATTTTCTTCGATTTGCAATCGTGCAATTTCACGCAAAACCAAATCATCAATACGTGTCAAACCCGAAATAGAAGACTCAGGCGCAGCAAAAAGCAGCAATCATAGTATAACCACTGGATCAAAACGAACATTCAACCTCAAAATTTGTAAATATTCGGTGAACCCAGCCGGACGATGTGACTTTTTATGATGCCGCCGATAAAATCAGCGAGCATGGGTTGTTTTTGTGTCCGTGGCGACACGCGGATTGGTACTGTGATGT